>DATHDZ010000230.1:0-18448 GCA_035318785.1 Micropepsaceae bacterium | reverse complement strand
CCGTTTTGCCGAAGCGCTCACCAATCGGGGCGGCGTGATGCTGGCTTTGAAGAGGCCCGAGGAGGCACTTGGGAGTTTCGACGCGGCGCTCGCGATCGATCCCGGAATCGTCGAAGCCTGGAACAATCGCGGCAATGTGCTATCCGCGATCGGCCGCCATGAGGAGGCCGTGACGAGCTATGACCGCGTTTTGGCAGCGCGGCCTCAGCTCTTCGAAGCGCAGGTAAACCGGGGCACCGCGCTTCTTGCGTCACGGCGCGTTGGAGAAGCGTTGGCGAGTTATGACGAGGCGGTGCGGATGAGGCCCGATAGCGTCGATGCGCTGAACGGGCGCGGCAATGCGCTGTTTGAACTCAAGCGCTTTGAGGAGGCGATCCGCGACTATGAAGATGTGCTGCGCCTCGATCCCGAGCGTGCCTATGCGAGGGGCAATCTCGCGTTTTGCAGGCTGCATTGCTGCGACTGGCGTTCTTTGAACGGCGATCGCGAAGCGTTGGAAACCGCCATTGGCCAAGCGAAACCGGTGGTGAACCCTTTCCAGGATCTGGCGCTGTCGCGGTCCGCGGCGGCCCAGAAGCAATGTGCCGCGCTCTGGGTCGCGGACAAATACCCTGCCGCGCCCAAGCCGCTGTGGAACGGCGAGCGCTATGCCCACGAAAAAATCCGAATCGCTTATCTTTCGGCGGATTTTCGCGACCACGCCGTCGCGCAATCCTTGGCCGGCGTGCTCGAAGGTCACGACAGGACACGGTTTGAAACCACCGCGATGTCCTGGGGTCCCTCGGATGAAAGCGAGATGCGCACCCGTCTCGCCCGCGCCTTCGACCATTTCGTCAATGTCGATGGAATGACCGATTCTGATTTCGCGCACCGCTTGCGCGAGATGGAAATCGATATCGCCGTCGATCTGATGGGCTTCACCGGGGAATGCCGTCCGGGCGTGCTGGCGCTGAGGCCCGCGCCAATCCAGGTGAATTATCTCGGCTTCCCCGGCACCATGGGCGCGCCCTATATGGATTGCCTGATCGCGGATCGCCTGGTGATCCCGGAAACCGACCAGCACCATTATAGCGAGAACATCGTCTACCTGCCCGATTGCTATCTTCCAACCGATTCAAAACGGCGGATCGCGAATGCGCCCACCCGCCGTGAGGCCGGTCTGCCCGAAACAGGTTTCGTCTTCGCCTCCTTCAACAACAGCTACAAATTCTCGCCCGAGCTGTTCGATATTTGGATGCGACTGTTGCGTGCCGCCGAGGGAAGCGTGTTATGGCTCGCGGGCGTCAATTCGGCCGCAACGCGCAATCTGAAGCGCGAAGCCGAGGCCCGAAACATCGACGCCGGCAGGCTCGTCTTCGCTCCCTTCCTGGCTAAAAGCGAAGATCACCTTGCGCGTCTGAAACTCGCCGACCTCTTTCTCGACACGCTTCCTTATAATGCGCATGCGACGGCCGCCGACGCATTGTGGGCGCAAGTCCCTCTCGTCACGGTCAAAGGAAGCACCTTCGCCGGACGCGTAGCCGCGAGCATGCTCCAAGCCGTAGGCCTCACGGAACTGATCGCCGAATCGCTGGATTCTTACGAAGCATTGGCGCTGAACCTCGCGCGCGATCCTTTGGCGCTCGCTGCGGTCAAAGCAAAGCTCGCGATCAACCGCGGCACCCATCCTTTGTTCGATACGGCACGCTTCGCGCGCAATCTGGAAGCCGTTTATATAGAGATGTGGGAACGGCAGCAGCGCGGCGAAACACGCGCTTCAATCGGCTGAAATTCCGTACACGGCCTTTATTGCGCGCCGGCGTTCTTCAGCACGGCGAACAGGCCGGTGACCGAGGAGCCGTATTCCATCCTAAGAAACGCATCTTGCAGATACGCAACCGTCAGGCCGGCAGCCGCCGCAGCCTCGCGCACATGATCGGGGTGATGTTCATAACGGCCCGTATCCGTCAAATGAAAGGGGTAACGATCGCCGCGTTCCATGCTCAGTGCGAAGATCCCGCCGGGCTTGAGGCGTTTGGCGGCGGCGGCCGCGATTCGATGCAGATCGCCGAAATAGATGATGCAGTCGCAGGACGCGATAAGGTCGAAGCGCTCAGCCGTGTTTTGGAGCCACTCCGTGATCTCGCCGACTTCCAGCCGGTCATAGATGTTGCGCTTGCCCGCGAGCGCAATCATCTCCGGCGCGAGATCGACACCCGTCATCCGCCCTGCCCAGCTTTTAAGGCGCATGCCGGCGAGACCCGATCCGCAGCCAAGATCGAGCACCGCCAAACCTGCCGCCTCTCCGATAACCGAACTGATTCCTTCGCTGAGATGCTCGGGTCCCTGATATTTCAGGTCCTCGAGCATCCGCACCTCGTAGCTCGCGGCAAAGCCCTTATAGATCTGCTGAATCGCCCTGTCTGAGGTGCGCGGCGGAGGCGTGTCGTCCCTCAGGGCCACCAGGAGATGTTCGATTTCCGCATCCTCGGGGTGGGCTTCGAAATATTTCTGATAGGCGGCGCGCGCTTCCTCCCGGCGTCCGACGCATTGGCAGATCTCGCCGAGATCGTACCAAGCGTCCCAATCGTCAGGCTTCAGCTCGACAACTCTTTTCCCACAGAGGTAGGCGGTCTGCACTTTGTTGTTTTGTTTGAGCCGCTTGGCAAGGGTGTAGAGTTCCGCTGCCGAGAGCTCCCGGCGGCTGGCCGATTCGCTTCCCTGCCACATGAGCAGGCCGGCCTTCATCGCCTCGTCGATCCAACGATCGACTTCGACACGTTTTCCCTCGGGCATGAGAGGTCCGGTGAGTTCGCGGATCTCATCGATGTTCCGGCTGCCGTCGCACAGTTCGGCAATCAGCGCGGCGACGGGATTGAGATGGTGCAGCCGGTCGGAGACAGGATCATAAGCGACGTAACCGTTCTCCACCGGCGAGAGGAGGACAACTGGGTTTATTGTCGGATTGGACATCAGGACATTTGGTCAAACAAGGAAACGGCCGTGCGCCCCTGGATGGAGCGCACGACCGTAATCCCATAAACGGTTATTTCAAAGAGACCGAGATTCGTGCTGATTATTCAGCCTTCTTCTTCGGAACCACGCATTCGCCCTTCTTGTTCTTTTTCTGTCCTTCGGGGCAGCCGTCGTCCGCGGCCATCGACTCTGTGGTCATCAGCGGAATCGCCGCAACGGCCGAAATGGCTGAACCGATTAACAACGTCTTCAAGAATCCGCGGCGGTCTTGACTGACATGAGCAAGGGCAACATCAAGTGACTTCACCGAATCATTAGCCATAAATGGCCTCCCTGGTTGACGAACGGAATAATGCCCAGAAGCTGAGGCCCAGCCTTGTTACTAATTTTTCATGAATCGCAAGAAAATTACGAAGCCGTAACGGTGGCCATTTGCCCTGCTTTTTTATTGGGCAACCGCGACAAGGAAGAGGCGTAAAAAACGGTGGATCGTCTTGCCGTTTGGCCGCACCGGATAGGCGGCGCCGAGCAACCGGCGGCATTGTTCAAGAAATTCGTCCTTGAGCGGACTATCGAGAGCCGAGGCAAAGGGACGCAGTCCCGTTCCCAGGCTCCAGCGGAAAACGGCGTCGTCGCCTTCAAGCACATGAAAATAGCGCGTTTCCCAGAGATCGATGCTGTGCGTCTGCTCCGCCAGCAGCTCGTAGTAGGTTTCGGGCGGGCGCACATTCCAGAAATCCCGCACACCCTGCATCTTCGAAGCCCAACGCGGATCGCCGGCCGCCTCCCGGATGATCCGGTCGCAGAGTTCGTCGGAATTCCTTGGTACCTGGACCGCGAGCACGCCGCCGGGACGCAGGAAGGCGATAAGCCGCGGGAACAATATCTCGTGGTGGCCCAACCATTGCAGCGCCGCATTCGAATAGATGACGTCGTAGGCCGCTTTCGGCGTCCATTGGGCGATATCCTCCTCGTGGAAGCGGACGTCGAGGCCGCTCGCACGCGCGTCCCTCAGCATTTCTGCCGATGAGTCGATGGCATCGATCTCGGCTTCCGGCCATCGCGCGCGCAGAAGGGCCGTGGAATTGCCGGGCCCGCAGCCAAGATCGGCCACCCGCAAAGGCGCCTTGAGCGGAATGCGGGCCAGAAGATCGGCCGCGGGCCGCGTGCGCTCGGCGCCATAGGAGAGATAAATCTTGGGATCCCAGGCCATGACGGGTTGGCGTTTCAGACCGTCTTGCGGGCAGGTACGGCCAGCCGAAACCGCGTTCCGTTTTCACCGGTCGAAACGAGCACCAGCTCACCGCCATGGGCCTGGATCAGCTCGCGCGATATGGCAAGGCCCAAACCCGAGCCGCCCGAGCGTGTGGTGCCCGCAAAGGGTTGAAACAGCCGCTCGCGCATAGCAGAGGGAATGCCAGGCCCATTGTCGGCGATCTCCACGATAATAGCATCTCCCTCCCGCCGCGCCTCCACGACGATGTGCTTGCTCCGCTTTGCGTCGGGTTTCATGGCTTCCAAGGCCTGGCGCGCATTGCTCAAGAGATTGAGCATCACGCGGAAAAGCTGTTCGGAATCGGCATCGATTTCGAGACCCCGCGGGACGCGTTTCTCCAGCGTCACCTCGCCATCTTCAGGAACGGCTGAGGCGGCGGCCTCGTCGATCAGCGGCGCCAGAAGAAATTGCGTTCTTTGTGGCGTGCGTTCTTCTGCCCGTCCGTAGCGCAGCGTGTTGGTGGCGAGGGCGACTGCGCGGTCGAGCGCGTCCACCAATCGGGGCGTCACCCGCTTCACGACGGGATCGTCTATCGCAGCCAAGCGGTCCGATGCGATCTGGGCGCTCGACAGAATATTGCGAAGATCATGCTGGATCTTGGCGACCGCCAGACCCAACGACGCCAGCCGCGTCTTCTGCTGAAGGAATCCGTAAAGCTCGTGCTGCATCGTCGAGAGTTCGCGTTCGGCGGTGCCGATTTCGTCCCGGCGCCCAGAGGGCTCGAGAATGCGCGCGGGATCTTCGGGATTGTTGCGGAAGTGAATCATCGCCGCGGTCATGCGCTGCATCGGCCGCACCAGGATGAGATAAAGGCTGACGAAAACCAGCAGGGAGGTCAGCGCCGAGACGAAAATGGAGAGGGCCAGAACCCGTGCCGAAAACACAAACAGTGCGGCACGGATGGGATCCTCGTCCGCGACGACGACAATATTGCGTCCCGGCCCCAACCCTGTCGTTGCGTCGATGCGGATGATGCGTCCCGGCGGCGCGAAGAGCGAGCGGATCACATCGCGGATTTGCTCGATCAGATCGGTTTCGCCGCCATCATAGACCGCCTGGATCGGCGGAGGGTCGGGCCCCACAAGAAACAGCTCGTGCTGTCCACCGCCTCTTAAGATGACGGCTTCCACACCGGCCCGCGCCAAGAGCTGCTTGCGCAGCGCGGGCGACAATTGCTCCCCGGGCGCTTCGGTAAAGGGCAGGATCGCGAGCTGTGCCGAATTGATGCGATCCTGCAGCAGTTGATGGTGATAGCGCGCGACCGAAGGAAAATAGATGAGCGCCACACTCAGCATGACGAACAATGTCGTCAGCAGCAGGAGCCGGCCCGACAGGCTGTAGACGGCTATGCGCCATCCATGTCTAGGCCTTTCGAGTTCCTTCAACATGATGGGAGGTAATACCAGATTCCGGGCAAAATCATGCCCGTTCGCAAGATAATTGGCGTCTCCCGGGCGGGGCACTCCCGCTTGCCGCGGAGGCTTCCCGATTGAAATAAGGCTGCTTTCGCAACGATCAAGTGAATGTATGGCTTCTATTGCTTGCGATAATCGGACCATCGCTTCGGGCATTATTAACGGGGGCTGCCGGCCGGTGCGTATCCGGTACCGGATGCCGATTGCGCTATTGGCAGGACCTACCGCTTCCACTAAATTGCTGGCCGCCTATGCCGGAAACAATTCGCAAGGGGTTCCCTATGCCGAAACTCGTCTTCGCGGCTGCCGTCGCAGCTGCCGCCATCGCTATGCCCGCCTTTGCTGCGCCGTCCGATCCTGACGTCAACAAGCTGCCTGCGGGTCCCGAGAAGGCGATCGTCGCCGAGGCCTGTACCGCGTGTCATGAGCTCGGCCGCATTGTGAACGGCAGCTATGACGCCGCCGGCTGGCGCAACGCCGTTCATATGATGATGAACGCAGGCGCGGCTTTGACGCCCGACCAGGTTGAGCCGGTCACGAAATATCTGATCAAGAGCTTCCCGGAAAAGCCGGCCAATCCGTTCAAGGCGGTCGCCGGTTCGGTGAAGGTGTCGATCAAGGAATGGGAATTGCCGACTCCTGGCACACGGCCGCATGACCCCCTCGCCGCTCCCGATGGCACCCTTTGGTACAGCGGTCATATGGGCAGCCTGATCGGGCATCTGGATCCCAAGACCGGCAAAATCACCGAATATCACACCAAGACCCCCGTCTCCGGTCCCCATGGCCTGACCATGGATAAGGACGGGAACATTTGGTACACGGGCAACTTCAAGGGCTATATCGGCAAGCTCGACACCAAGACCGGCCAGTTCACCGAATATAAGACCGGCGCTGCCCGCGACCCCCACACGCCGCTTTTCGATAAGAACGGCATCCTCTGGTTCACATCGCAGAACAGCAACATGGTCGGCCGCCTCGATCCGAAGACGGGCGCCGTGAAGCTTGCCGTGGCGCCGACCGAAAAATCAGCCCCCTATGGCATGGTGTTCGATTCCAAGGGCAAGCTCTGGTTCAGTGAGTGGCAGGCCCCGAAACTGGCCACCATCAATCCCGATACGATGGAAATCACCGAGGTCGTGCTGCCCAATCCCGGCACCCGGCCCCGCCGCATCGCCATCGATGCCAATGACGTGATCTGGATTTCCGACTATTCGCGCGGTTATCTGGGCATGTACGACACCAAGACGGGCAAGACCAAGGAATGGGCTTCGCCGGGTGGGCCGAAGTCGCAGCCTTACGGCATCACGGTGCTGAACGGCGTCGTCTGGTATGACGAGGGCAATGTGAAGCCCAACGGCCTGGTCCGGTTCGATCCCAAGACCGAGACGTTCCAGACCTTCCCGGTCCTTCCGTCGGGCGGCGGCGTCATCCGCAATATGATGCCGACCAAGGACGGAACCGGCCTCGTCATGGCGGAAAGCGGCGTCAATCACGTCGCCATCGCCACCATCAACTAATGCCCATCTGAGCTTCGCCGGAGCGGCTGCATCGACAGCCGCTCCGGTTGACAGCCTCATTTCCGCCCCGTAGAAGCACGGCTCTTTGGGCCAAATCGGGGCTTTTTCCGGAGATTTGTCGTGAAGCGCACCTATCAGCCGAGCAAACTCGTCCGCAAGCGCCGTCACGGCTTTCGCAAACGCATGTCCACCAAGAACGGCCGCCAGGTGATCGCGCGCCGCCGCGCCCATGGCCGCAAGAGGCTGTCGGCCTGACCGCTCATTCGGAGCGTCACGGGGAGCTTCAAGCGACCGGAAAACTTGCCCTCGCGCCGATGAGAAAACGGGCCGATTTCCTGCGCGCCCAAAAAGGGCGCCGCCAATCCGCATCCGGTCTGACGCTTGAAACTTGCCACTCGCCTCCTGCCAAGGCCGTGCCGGGCGCCGCCCGCATCGGCTTCACCGCCAGTCGAAAAGTCGGTGGCGCAGTGGAACGCAACCGCGCCAAACGGCGTCTTCGCGCAGCAGCCGCGGCAACCCTGCCCCTTTTAGGTCGCGAGGGTCATGATTATGTTCTCGTCGCCCGGACCGCGACGCTGTCGCGCCACTTCGCCGAGCTCATCCGGGATCTGTCGAAGGCGCTCGCCGCAGCCCATGCCGCAATGGACCAAGCCGATAGCGCCGATGTCATGCGGGAGAAGCGCCGAATCCCCGGCGGAAAGGACGAACATCATGCTTGAGTTGCTGCTTCGTCTTCCCCGCCGGCTTGCCGTCGCAATGCTGAGCGCACCGATCATGGTCTATCGTTATGTTCTCTCACCCGTCATGCCTCCTGCTTGCCGCTTCCATCCTTCCTGTTCCGCCTATGCGCTGGAAGCCTTGGCCGAGCATGGGCCGTTCAAGGGAAGTTGGTTTGCGCTTCGGCGCCTTGCACGTTGCCATCCCATAGCCTGGCTCGGCGGCGGTTCAGGCTACGATCCTGTCCCGCGGCACGGACGCCCGCGTTAATTCTTTTTCGGAGTCCTCATGTCCGACCAGCGCAATTTGCTTATCGCCGTCGTGCTGTCGATGGCCGTGGTCTTCGGCTGGCAATATCTGGTCGGCGTTCCGAAGATGCAGCAGGAGCAGGCCAAGCAAGCGCAGAGCCTGCAGCAGCAGAAACTCGCCCCTTCCGCGCAACCCGGCGCAGCCCCCGTTGCGCAGGCGGGGGCCGGCATACCGCGCGATGCCGCACTGGCGAAATCGAGCCAGCGCGCAAGCATCGAGACGCCAAAGCTTGCCGGTTCGATCAATCTCACCGGCGGCCGCTTCGACGACTTGCGTTTGCGCACCTACCACGAGACTCCCGACCCGACGAGCCCGGAGATCGAGTTGCTGTCGCCGATGGGATCCCAACATCCGTATTTCGCGGAGTTCGGTTGGATCGCGCCTGAGGGTTCGAGACAGATGGCGCCCGGCGCGAATACCGAATGGAAGCTCGTGCAGGGCGATAAGCTCTCGCCCGGACATGATGTCGAATTCGCCTACGACAATGGACAGAACCTCGTCTTCACGCGCCGCGTCTCGGTCGATCAGAATTACATGTTCACCATCATCGACTCGGTGGAAAATCACGGTGCCGACGCCGTCACGCTTTATCCCTATGGGCTGGTGTCGCGCCACAACCTGCCGGTCGCGACGCATTATTGGGTCGTGCATGAGGGTTTTATCGGCGTTCTGGGCGGAACGCTGAAGGATCCGACCTATGACGATCTCGGCAAGAACAACGACATGCAACGCTTCGAAAGCACGGGCGGCTGGCTCGGCATCACCGACAAATATTGGATGGCGGCCGCCATTCCTCCGCAGTCGGAGGATTTCACCGCGACCTACAAAGCTTACGACGCGAACGGCGTAAAAGCCTATCAGTCCGACTTCACCATGAAGCCCAAAACCGTCGCGCCCAACGGCTCGCAGGTGGTGATTCACCACCTCTTTGCCGGCGCCAAGGTCGTGGACCTCGTCAACGAGTACGGGACGACGCTGGGGATTCAGCGCTTCGATATGGCGGTGGATTGGGGCTGGTTCGCCATCATCACCAAGCCGATCTTCCAGGCGATCGATTTCCTTTATCGCTATGTCGGAAATTTCGGCATCGCCATCATCATCTTCACCGTCTTCGTCAAGGCGCTCTTCTTCCCGCTCGCCAACACGTCCTACCGGGCGATGAGCAAGATGAAGAAGCTGCAGCCCGAGATGGAACGCCTGCGCGAGCGCTTTAAGGACGACAAGGCCCAGCAGCAGCAAGAAATGATGAAGCTCTACAGCAAGGAGAAGGTGAACCCGATCTCCGGCTGCCTGCCGATGCTGATCCAGATTCCGGTGTTCTTCTCGCTTTATAAGGTGCTGCTCGTCACCATCGACATGCGGCACGCGCCGTTTTACGGCTGGATCAAGGACCTTTCCGCACCCGATCCGACGTCCGTCTTCAATCTCTTCGGACTCATTCCTTTCACGCCGCCGCAATTCCTGATGCTCGGCGTGTTTCCCATCCTCATGGGCGCCACCATGTGGGTGCAGACCAATTTGAACCCCCCGCCGGCCGATCCGGTGCAGCAGAAGATCTTTGGCTTCATGCCGCTGATCTTCACCTTCATGCTGGCGAATTTTCCCGTCGGGCTGGTGATCTATTGGACCTGGAACAATCTCCTGTCGATCATCCAGCAGGTCGTGATCATGAAATCGACGGGCACGCCGGTCGATTTCCTGGACCGCTTGCGCGGCATGGGCGCGCGCCTTCGCCGCGGGCAGGCTCCGGAGAAGCCGGCCGGGCCGCCGGATTGATGTCGGAAGCGGACGCCCCGGCGCGGGATGAAGAAGCCGAGGAGCGGGGACGCCTTCTCTTCGCGAAAGATTGCGACTTCGTGCTGGGCGCCGCAAACCTCGACGGTATTCCACCGGCCGAGCTTCCCGAGGTGGCGTTTGTCGGCCGTTCCAATGTCGGCAAATCCAGCCTGGTGAACGCGCTGACGGGGCGCAAAACGCTGGCGCGCGTCTCCAACACGCCGGGTCGCACGCGCGAGATCAACTTCTTCCGATTGGGTGGGCGGCTGATGCTGGCCGATCTGCCCGGATACGGCTATGCGCGCGTTTCCAAAACCGACTCGGAACGCTGGACCAGGTTAATTTTCGCCTATTTGCGCGGCCGGCCGAATCTGCGCCGCGCCGTGCTCCTCATCGATTCGCGTCGCGGGCTGCTTCCCAACGACTCCGAGGTCATGGATTTGCTGGATCGCGCCGCGGTGTCCTACCAATTGGTGTTGACCAAAATCGACAAACTCAAGCCCGGCGAGCTTGCCAAAGTCGAATCCAAGACCCTGGCGGATTCCTTGCGCCATGGCGCCGCACATCCCGAGCTTGTCATCACTTCGGCCGTCTCGGGCCAGGGAATCGCCGAATTGCGTAGCCGGCTGGCAGCCCTGACCGAGCCCTAAATGGATAGCCGCGCCGGGGAGCTTTGCGTTATAAGCCCTCGCCTTCCTTAGGGGATTCGCATGAGCGTGCAGGACGACACCACGCGCGAAGGAAATCTGCGCCGGCTTGCGCGCTGGCGCGCGACGGCGCGCGTGCTCGTCGAGGCGCTGCCTTTCATCCTTCAATACGACAACAAGATCATCGTCGTGAAATATGGCGGTCACGCCATGGAAGGCGGTTTGCCGGAGGAATTCGCGCAAGACATCGTGCTGATGAAGCAGACCGGCATCAATCCGGTCGTCGTGCATGGCGGTGGTCCGCAGATCGGCGCCATGCTGAAGCGGCTTAACATCCCCTCGTCCTTCATCGACGGTTTGCGCGTCACCGACGCCGCCGCCATGGAAGTGGTGGAGATGGTTCTTTCGGGCACGATCAACAAGCAGATCGTCGCGGGCATCAACGCCGCCGGCGGACGCGCGGTCGGTGTCTCGGGCAAGGACGGCAATATGGTCCTGGCCAAGAAGATCGAGCGCAGCAGGATCGATCCCAAGACCAAAGAGCGCGTGGCGATCGATTTGGGCTTCGTCGGCGAACCGGAGCGCGTCGACGCCGAAGTCCTGCGCATGATCCTCAATTCCGATCTGATCCCGGTGGTGGCGCCGATCGGCGTCGGCGCCAAGGGCGAGACCTACAACATCAATGCCGACACGGTGGCGGGCGCGGTCGCCGGCGCCATCGCCGCGGAACGGCTGGTGCTTCTCACCGATGTCGAAGGCGTGCTCGATTCCGACGGCAAGCTGATTCCGCATCTGACGGTGAGCCAAGCGCGCGCGCTGATGGCGGACGGCACGATTTCCGGCGGCATGATTCCCAAGATCGAAACCGCGGTCGATGCGGTGGAGAAGGGCGTCCACGCGGCGGTGATCCTGGACGGGCGCATTCCGCACGTGCTGCTGTTGGAGCTGTTCACCGAACACGGCGCCGGCACCCTGATCAAAGCCGGCTAAAGCGGATGAAGCCGGAGTCAATCCGGCTCGTCATGGATCATTTCCGTTACCGCTCTGCGGCCAGCCAGGTCATGGGCCGAATGTAAATTCAATACCGACCAGCCGACCGCAGAATATAAGCGGCATAGAAACCAGACCCGTCTTACGTGCTTGCTATTTTTGTGCCCTTCGCCGCCCATCGAATACCTACGCGCAGAGGGCCAAATTCTCATTCCGATAAAGGAGTGAGTCCCATGTGCAATCGGAATGTGGCCTTGGCATCGACGAAACCGGACGACCAGTCCGGAACGCTTATCGATCAGCTGATTGCGTTATCCGGGGCCCAGCATGTGGACCGCATAACAGTGGCGGGTCGCAAGGCGCTCGATGTGCTACTGGGGCTGTGCCGCCGTGGCTTTCTCCACGCGACGTGCCAGACGGCAACTCCAGGCCCTCACGTCGAGGATTCTTCGGATAGTTTGTGGATTCTCGCAACCCAAGATACCGCAGAGTTGCGCACCCTGATCGCGAAATGCGGCCGCGATTTGCGCTCCGGCGGAACTCTTATCATCGGCTTCGACCGCGATTCCTCCGCAGACGGGGCGCTGCGCTTCCGCGACGTTCTTGTCAAATGCGGTTTCATTCCGGTGCAGCAGGCCCATTCACGCGATCATCGGTTCCTGCTTTGTGCGCGCAAGCGGGAAAGGCACGAGGCGATGGCGGCATGATTTGCGAAGATCGAGCACGGCGCCGGGCGCGCTGATCAAAGCAGGCTGAGGGCCGGCGATTCGGCTCGCCGACGGAACGAAATCTTTGTAAGTTCGCAGATGGCGGAAACACATTCCGCAGCCTTGGCATTGGGAGGGGTTTGATGAATGACCTTCCTCTTCGCGCGCGTGCCGGTTCGGCGCTGTCGGTCTCGTTTGCGCTCATCCTGACCTTAGGATCGGCGTCCTCCTCCGCGGCGCCGGCGCAAACGGCCAGCGCCCCGATCCCGAACTTCGCGCCGGACGATCACACCTCCTGGTATCCGGACCGGCGCGATGGCGATAACTTCCTCTCCCCGGAAAGCGGGCCCGGCCCGATCGTGTCGAGGAAGGATTATCCCTACGTCCCGAACGGCGCGGAAGACTTCGCCGCGACCCATCCGACCTATCGCGTCGCCGATCTCTCCAATCCGATCCTGCAGCCTTGGGTGATCGCGCAGATGACGCGCGACAATGACGAGGTGATCGCCGGCAAGATCCCCTTCATGGCCCGGGAGAGATGCTATCCGGGCGGGGTTCCGGAGTGGGAAATTTTCCGCCGCGTTGCGCCGCCGATGATCTTTTTCGTGCAGACGCCCAAGCTCGTCCTGATGATCTGGCGCGGCGACAATCAGGTGCGGCATATCTATATGAATGTGCCCCATTCCGCGCGGCCCAAGCCTTCCTGGTTCGGCGAATCCATCGGCCATTACGAAGGCGATACGCTGGTGGTCGATACCATCGGGCAGAACACCAAGACGTTCGTCGACAATTACCGCACGCCGCACACCGATCAGCTCCACGTCGTGGAGCGCTTTCGCATGACCAATGGCGGCAAGGCCATGGAGGTGCTGATTCACGTCGAGGATCCGGGCGCCTTCACTACGCCGTGGAACGCCGTGCAGCGATACGCAAGGTTCGAAGGAGAACCGGGAAACGACGGCAAACTGGTGGAAAGCGCCTGCGCCGAGAGCGCCGCCTATGGCCATTTCGACTTCGGCAATTATGGCGCCAGCCATTCCGCGGAGTTAGCGCCGGTGCCGCAATCGGATAGACCGGACTTCTGACCCCGAACCGTCCTATTCCTTCGGAAATCCGAAATAGGACAGATGCCAGCGCATTTCCTCTTCGGAGAGTGGAAAGGCGACGCCGGCGCGCGCCGGCAGCAATTCGTCGGCGGGAAGCCTCAGAAGCATGGTCTGGATCTTGAAACCGATGCGCATGGTCAGGCCGGCTTTCCAAACGAGCGCCGTGATCGCCTTGGAACTGCGCGAGGAGAAAATGCGCTCGATGGTTGAGCGCTGCGCGTTCGACAGAAGCGCCAAAGCCTCCATCACGATATCGCGCTGACCGCTTTCGACGGCTTCCTCGACATAGTGCTCGTCCAGGGCGCCGCGTTCCTTGGCGGAGCGCACCGCGACGCGGGCTTTGTTCTCTTTCGTCTCCGCTTCTTCTTCGTCGTGGTCCAGGCGATCGCGCAGACAGCGCTTCAGATGCAGAATGCTTTCCTCGTCGAGACCGCTGTGTTCCATCAAATGCCGTATGAGAGCCGCGCCGACAAATCCGGCGATTCGCCGCATGGCGCGAAGCGAGAGGTCGCTCCGTTTGACCAGCGGCCCGTGCCAGTTCGCGATGGCCTGGGCCTGATCGATGATGCGTTCCATCGTATGCTCGCGGATCGTCGAATTGGGATTGGAGAGCAGCGCCGACACCGCCTCGACATCCAGCGACGCCACGATGACTTCCGACACTCTCTCGCTCACCCCGCGCCGGCGAGCGACCGCCGCAAGCGCATTTTGTGCGCGGGCGCTGGCGATGATCTCCAATAGATCATGGTCGGAGAGCAAAGGGGAGTATTCGAGGATGGGAACACTGACCGTCTCTTCCACATCATGGGCAAGCGCGAGCACGATGTCCTTGGGCACGCAATCGAGCGATTTGATTTCGGCGGCAAGGATGGCGCGTACGCGCGTCAATTGATCGCTGGCCAGACGCTGCAGCGTCTCGAGCGTAAGTTCGCAGATGCGCTCGTTCTCCGAGGCGAGCAGATCGGGAAGAAGGCGGCCGATCTTCTGGGCGAGTTCTGCCCGGACGTCGGCATCGGTGTCGTCGGCGAGGAAGCGGTTGGCGGCGGCAGGGGCCACGGGATTGGCCGCGACCTTGCGGCGGACCTTTGGCGCGCCGCGCTCGGCCAAATAATAGAGCATCTCCGGCTCGGCATCCGCGCGGTCCGCCAGCTCCTCTTCGAGCTGCTTCTTGCGCGTTTCCAGGACCGAACGCGCTTCCTCGTAGGAGAGCTTTTCGGGCAGCTCCTTCGTTTTCAGCAGACGCTTAAGAAAACCTAACAAATTTTCCCCCAATCGCCGGCGCGACACCGGCGGCTGTGGGGCGGTTTTTCGCATAGACGAGCTTAAGACCTCTTTAAGGCGAATTCCGCCAGCGCGGCGGGCCACTTGCCATCCCCAAACCTCTCCCGCATGTTCCCGCATCATTTTTGCCCTATTCATGAATGGATTGGCGCTTCTTATGAACGACAGCGAATTGCAGCTTCTGATCGACCGGGCTTGGGAAGCCCGCGACACCCTCTCCGCCTTGAGCACGGGAAAGCCGCGCGAAGCCGTTGAGGCGGCGCTCGACGCGCTGGATTCCGGACGGGTCCGGGTCGCGGAAAAACAGGGCGGCGAATGGCGCGTGCATCAATGGCTGAAGAAGGCGGTGCTGCTCTCCTTCCGCCTCAAGGACATGGCGCCGATCGAAGGCGCGCCGGGCGGCGCCTCGTGGTGGGACAAGGTCGATTCGAAATTCAAGGGCTGGGGCGAGAACCGTTTCCGCGCCGCCGGATTCCGGGCCGTGCCCGGCGCGATCGTGCGCCATTCCGCTTTTGTCGCAAAAAACGTCGTGCTGATGCCGTCTTTCGTCAATGTGGGCGCGCGGGTGGACGAAGGCACCATGATCGACACCTGGGCGACGGTCGGCTCCTGCGCCCAGATCGGGAAGAACTGCCATATCTCGGGCGGCGCGGGCATCGGGGGCGTATTGGAGCCGCTTCAGGCGGGGCCGGTGATCATCGAAGACAATTGCTTTGTGGGCGCGCGTTCCGAAGTGGCCGAAGGCGTGGTGGTGAGCGAAGGCTCGGTGCTTGCCATGGGGGTGTTTCTGGGCGCTTCGACCAAGATCATCGATCGCGCCAGCGGCCAGGTGCATTACGGCAAGGTTCCACCCTATTGCGTGGTCGTGCCGGGCAGCCTTCCGGCGGCCGGCGGCGGCCCTTCGCTGTATTGCGCGGTGATCGTGAAGCAGGTGGACGAGAAGACCCGGGCCAAGACGTCGATCAACGAATTGCTGCGCGATTGACCCGGTTCCACGCGCGGCCCTAAATCCGCCCATGTCGGCGACGAATCTCCTTCCGTGATCGATCCTGTTTCCCTCTCGCAGGCGCTGATCCGCTGTCCGTCGGTGACACCGGAGGATGCGGGTGCGCTCGGCGTGCTGGAAGCGGCGCTCAAGCCGCTCGGCTTTGCCTGCCGCCGCCTGCGATTTGAATCGCCGGATTCGCCGCCGATCGAAAACCTGTATGCGAAGCTTGGTCAGGCGCGGCCGAATTTCTGCTTCGCGGGCCATACCGATGTGGTACCGACCGGCGAGCCCACACTGTGGCGTCACGATCCATACGCCGCGCACATCGCCGGCGGCATGCTCTATGGGCGCGGCGCGGCCGACATGAAAAGCGCGATCGCGGCATTCGTGGCGGCGGTTGCGCGGCATGTGGCAAAGCACGGGGCACCGAAGGGCGCGATCAGCCTTCTCATCACCGGCGACGAGGAAGGCCCTGCGGTCAACGGCACGGTGAAGGTGCTGGGTTGGCTGAAAGAGAACGGCGAACGACTGGACCATTGTCTGGTCGGCGAACCGACATCGGCCGCGCGCCCCGGCGACGTCATCAAGATTGGCCGCCGCGGCAGCATGAATCTGCGCGTGACCGTTACCGGCGTTCAGGGCCACGCCGCCTATCCCGGCCGTTCGCTCAATCCCGTCCCTATCATGGCGGAGCTGATCGGGCGGCTTTCTGCTTGGACCCTGGACAAGGGAAGCGAGCATTTCGAGCCCTCGACGCTGGCCTTCACCACGGTCGATGTCGGCAATCCCGCCGTCAATGTGACGCCCGGTCAAGCTCGTGCCGGGTTCAACATCCGCTTCAACGATTTGCACACGCCCGATTCGCTGATGAAGAGAATCGAGGAGATCGCCGCCGCGGTCAGCCGCGAAAAAGGCGGGGAGATCGAACTTGTCCGCAGTGTCAGCGGGGTGTCGTTCATTACCCAGCCCGGCGAATACACCACGCTGTTGAGCCAAGCGATTGCGCGGGTCACCGGCGCGGCGCCGGAATTTTCCACCACCGGCGGCACCTCGGATGCGCGCTTCATCAAGGATCATTGCCCGGTGGCGGAGCTGGGACTTCCCGGCAGCACCATGCACAAGACCGATGAGTGCGCGGCCGTTGAGGATATCGAAACCCTCACGCGCATATATGAATCGGTGCTCGAACTCTATTTTGCCCGATGACAGAAGATTGGCGTGACCATCCCATCGGGGTGTTCGATTCGGGAATGGGCGGGCTTACCGTCATGCGCGCGCTCATGGCGCGGCTGCCGCAAGAAAGCTTCGTCTATCTGGGCGATACGGCGCGGCTTCCTTACGGCAGCAAGAGCCCCGACACGGTGACTCGCTACGCGGTGCAATGCGCCGGCGCGCTGACAACGCATCGCATCAAGCTGCTGGTGGTGGCGTGCAACACCGCATCCGCCACCGCTCTGCCGACCTTGACCGCCACGCTGACGCCAATTCCGGTCATCGGTGTGATCGAGCCCGGCGCGGAAGCCGCCATCGCGGCGGCGCCGAAAGGCCGGATTGCGGTGATCGCGACCGAAGGCACGGTGAAGGGCGGCGCTTATATGCGCGCCATCCATGCGCGCAATCCGCGCGCCGCGGTGACCCAGCAAGCTTGCCCACTCTTTGTCGCGCTTGCCGAGGAAGGACTAACCCACGGGCCCATCGCAGAACTGGTAGCGCGACGCTATCTCGATCCCTTGCTGGAAAATTCCGCCGCGCGGCCGGAATGTCTGGTGCTCGGCTGCACCCATTTCCCGGCGTTGAAAGACGTGATCGCGCAGGTGGCTGGCGCGGACATCGCCTTGGTGGACAGCGCGGCAACGACGGCCGCCGCAGTCGAACGCTTGCTTTCGGAGCAAGGCCTCGCACGCGAGAAGAGCTCCGCCGCGCCGCCACGATTCCTGGCGACCGACGCGCCCGAACGCTTCGCCCGTGTCGGCGAAATCTTTCTGGGACAGAAGATCCCATCTGACGCGGTCGACCTGGTGGACCTGCAGCAGTTGGGCTCTACGCGCGGCTAAGCGCCGAGCAGCGTCGATTTTCCTCCCCCGTTTACGGGGGAGGTGCCCGTGAAACGGGCAGTGGGGGGATTGCCGGATAATCCACGCGCAGAAGCGTCAGCCCATCGGGAGGCGCGACCGGTCCGCACCGGGTTCGATCCTTCGCTTCGAGAGCGCGCGCGACATCGCCGGCGCGCCATTTCCCTTCGCCCACCAGCTTCAATGTTCCCACCATGGAGCGCACCTGGTGATGCAGGAAGGACCGCGCGCTGGCGAGGAAGGCGATCTCATCGCCGCGCGCCATCACGTCGAACCGATCGAGCGTTTTGACGGGAGATTTCGCCTGGCATTCGGCGGCGCGAAACGTCGTGAAATCATGCTGACCGATCAGGGCTTGCGCTCCCGCCTGCATCGCGGACAGTCTAAGTTCGCGCGCGACATGCCACACATGGCCGCGCTCAATGGCCGGCGGCGCGCGCCGGCACAGGATGCGATATTCGTAATGACGCGCGACGGCCGAGAAACGCGCGTGGAAATCATCCGCGGCGACGGCAGCCTCCAGCACCACAATTGGGGCGGGGCGAAGATGCGCATTCAGCGCGTCGCGCACCGTGTCGGCCGGGAATTCTTTCGCGAGATCGAAATGCACGACTTGGCCCCGCGCATGCACGCCGGCATCGGTGCGGCCGGCGCCCGTCACGGTGACGCGTTCGCCGGACAATTTGAAA
>DATHDZ010000229.1:0-2145 GCA_035318785.1 Micropepsaceae bacterium | reverse complement strand
CACATGCTGGGCGCGCGGTTCGGGCTCGATTTGGGCCGCCTGTGGCGATCCGATACGCGCGAATTCGTGCCGGCAGGAGCGGCGGTTGCGTGGTGGCTGATTGCGGCAGTCGGTTTCTGCGGGGGCTATTTCACCGCAACCCTGATGGACAGCGCGGTTTCGGGGCAAATTCCGCAGCGGATGCGGCAGTTCCTGATCGCGGTCGGCGTACTGGTGCTGGCCGGTGCGGGTCAGGCGGCTTCCGCCCCAAGTCCGATCCCGACGATATCGGGCGTGCTAGCGGGTTTGGCGGCGCTGTGCCTTGGCGCAGTGATGGCGTTTTGCGGCGCGCATTTTGCGCTGCGCAAGGCATAGACATTCGATCGTCCGATAGCGGCAGATTGAGGGAACATGAATCGACGCGAATTCATTGCCTGCTTCGGCAGCGTTGCGCTGTTGCCAATCACGGCGCACGCGCAGGAAGCCGGCCGCATCTATCGCCTCGGCTTGCTCATTCCCGCCACGCGGGTGTCTATCGCGCCCTTTTTCGATGAGCTCCGCATCAACGGCTTTGTCGAAGGTCAAAACCTTGTCGTAACCGGCCACTACAGCGTCCCTGCGGAGCAAATTGCCGACCGTGTGGCAGCCCTTGTGAAAGACGAGCCCGAGGTGATCCTCAGCGGTCCCGAGACTTATTTGCGTGTGCTTCAGACTGCGACGCGTACAATACCGATCGATAGTATGAGTGAGGATCTGGTCGGCGAAGGCTTTGCCGCTTCGCTCGCAAAGCCCGGCGGCAACGTCACCGGGATCAGCTTGCTTTCGCCTGAGCTTGACAGCAAGCGACTGGAAATCTTGATCGAAGCCGTGCCCGGTCTGCGCCGGATGGCTGCGCTCGGCCATTCCATCGCGACGAAGCAGCATTTGGAGCAACAGCGGGAGCTGGCACGTTCGCGCGGCGTCGAGCTGTCGGTCTTCCCTTTTGCCAAGGCTTCAGAGATTGCGCCCGCACTCGACGAGGCGAAGGCGCGCGGAGCCCAAGCGATTAATTTTCTGGCAACGCCCCACCAGATCATTAGCCGCGACCTCATCCTCGATCATATGTCGAGGATAGGCTTGCCGGCGATCTATCAATGGCCGGAGACGCCGGAGCTAGGCGGCCTGATAGGCTACGGTCCGCCATTCGCGCAAATGTACCGTCAGCGGGCGCGGCAGGTCGCCAAGATGCTGCGGGGCGCCAAACCGACCGAAGTCCCCGTGGAACAGCCGTCGAATTTTGAACTCGTCATCAACCTCAGGACAGCGAAAGCAATTGGCCTCGAGATTCCGGCCGGGCTGGTACTCCGCGCCGACAGGGTCATCGAGTGATTTGCGAAGCGGGGGCAGCGTTCTCTTTCGTTCGACCGCCGGCCATGGCGGCCAGCGCGATTCGACTGACGCAAAGCGCCGCGCGGAGGCTCTCCGCGCGACGCTTTGTCTCAATCCTGCTTTCTCTGGAAAACGCTTGCGATCAGCTCGCGGCGCGAAGGTTGACCTTGCTCTCGGCCAGCGAGGTCAGCTTCTTGTCGGTTGCCTTTTCCTCATCGAGCGTCTTCTGCAAGACACTGGCAACGTCATTGCGGCCAAGCTGCTTCGCCCACGCGATCAGGCTGCCGTAACGCGCGATCTCGTAATGCTCGGCGGCCTGGGCAGCGTTGATCAATGCCGCATCCAGCACTGATTTATCCGCGACTTCGCCGGCAACCTCGTCCGCCTCCTCGATGATGCCGTCGATCGCCGGGCAGTCGACCGCCTTCACCTCGGCGCCCAGCATCTGGAACACCTGTTCGAGGCGCTGGACCTGGCTCTTGGTTTCATCGAGGTGGGTCAGAAAGCCCTGCTTGAGCTGCTTGTCGGTCGCCTTCTCGGCCATTTTCGGAAGCGCCTTCACGAGCTGCTTCTCGGCATAATAAATGTCCTGCAACTGGTGCACGAACAGGTCGTTCATGGTTTTGATGTCTTTGGTAAAGAGTCCCATTGCTAGCTTCCTTTTTGGGAACACAGCAGCGCGGCCTGTTCCCTGGCCGGCACGCCGATATGTTCGATTGCTGATCCGCGCTAACCGGTAGCTCACGAGGTTGTTCCTGCCGGCGCTGAAAACGTCGCGAACGGGAACATTGGAACATC
>DATHDZ010000228.1:0-2926 GCA_035318785.1 Micropepsaceae bacterium | reverse complement strand
GAAATTATCGAAGTAGTTGATGTGTCTGCATCCGCGTCGCACAGATTTCCCGCAATCAATAAAGCAAATACAGCCGATATGCTGGTTCGGAAAATCATTGGTGCCCCCACCAGATAAAGGACTGTAGCTCCGGTTCTCGTTAGTTCCAACAGGGCGGCGAGTGAGCGCTTCTAGGCCGCCATCGCACCGCTACGGGCTCATTGAATTTCAGGTGGGGTTCCCGGCGGTTCGACAATCCAGGAGGAAAGGAGGTCGGGATTTTCGATTTCTTTGCCGCTTTCCCGAAGCCGATAGGTGCCCTTGGGAGCGATGCTTATCGCCCGAAGATCATACGGGATGTAGAAATTTTCCTGCCCGGCGCGTTCAACAATCAGGTTCCAATTGACAAAATCGATGATGGTGCCGTGGTGCTGCTCTTGTCGCACAACGTCGCCCTTCAGATCGACATAGGTCATACCGATGATGATCGTGCGACCGATCAGTGTCGCGGGATCGTTTAGGTCTAATTCGTCATCGTTCGGCATTACGCCTTCATCGCCTGATCCAGATCGGCGATCAGGTCCTTGGGGTCCTCGATGCCGACCGACAGCCGGACCACTTCCGGGCCGGCTCCGGCCTTGATGCGGTCCTCGTCGGAAAGCTGGCGGTGGGTGGTGGAGGCGGGGTGGATGATCAAGCTCCGCGTGTCGCCGATATTGGCCAGATGGCTGAAGATGCGCACGCCATTGACCAGTTTCACGCCGGCCTCATAGCCGCCTTTGAGGCCGAAGGTGAACACCGAGCCCGCGCCCTTGGGACAATATTTGCGCTGGGCGGCATGCAATTTGTGCTTCTCCAGCCCCGCATAATTCACCCATTCGACTCGCCGGTCTGCTTCCAGCCAATGCGCGATTGCCAACGCATTGTCGCAATGACGCCGCATCCGCAAAGGCAGCGTCTCCATGCCGGTCAGCACCAGGAACGCATTCATCGGCGACAGGCACGGCCCTAAATCGCGCAACGAGAGAGCGCGCGCGGCGATGCAGAAGGCGAAATCGCCAAACGTCTCGTAGAAGCGGATGCCGTGATAGGACGGGTTTTCCTCCGTCAGGGTTTTGTAGTTGCCGCTCTTGGCCCAGTCGAAGGTGCCCGCTTCGACGATGGCGCCCGCCAGCGAATTGCCGTGCCCGCCGAGGAATTTCGTCGCAGAATGCACGACGATATGCGCGCCCCATTCGAAGGGGCGCAGCAGATAGGGCGTTGCCAGCGTGTTGTCGACGATGAAGGGGACTCCCGCATCCGCCGCGACCCGCGCGATGCCTTCCAGATCGCTGATCACGCCGCCGGGGTTGGCGATGCTTTCGCAGAAGATGGCGCGTGTCTTATCCGTGACGGCGCGCTTGAAACTGTCGGGATCGGTAGAATCCGCCCAGCGCACATGCCAGTCATATTTCTTGAAGGCCTGGCCGAACTGATTGACCGAACCTCCGTAAAGCTGGCGCGCGGAAATGAACTCGGCGCCCGGCTCCATGATGGTGTGAAAGATCAAATGCTGCGCCGCGTGGCCGGAGGCCGCCGCCAAACCCGCGGTGCCGCCTTCGAGCGCGGCGATGCGCTCTTCCATCACCGCGACGGTCGGATTCATGATGCGCGAATAGATATTGCCGAAGGCCTGCAGATTGAACAGCGAGGCCGCCTGATCGGCATCTTCGAACACATAGGCCGAAGTCTGATAGATCGGCGTGATGCGCGCGCCCGTCGCGGGGTCGGGCTGCGCGCCGGCATGCACCGCGAGCGTGTCGAAGCCATATTCGGCCATGCAGGTCTCCTAAGAAAAGCGCGGGTTACCCGCGCCTCAACGCGCCACCGGCGCTGAAGGCGGCAGGCTTGCGATTGTCGATGGTGCGCCGGTTGACGCCGTACCAGCCGATCTCGCCGGACAGCCGGCCATATTCGATCTTCGGACAGCGGTTCATGATCACCGTGAGCCCGGCGGCTTCGGCGCGCTTTGCGGCCGCTTCATTGATGACGCCCAGTTGCATCCACAAAATCCTGACGCCCAGCCGGTCCTTGTTGGCGATGACCTCGTCGGTGATGGGCCCCGCCGCGTCCGAATTGCGGAAGATGTCGACCATGTCGAGGGGCGGTGGAAGATCCGAGACGCTCGCATAGACCTTCTGGCCCAGGATATCTTTGCCGGCCTGACCCGGATTCACCGGGATGATCTTGAAGCCCTTATCCAGCAGGTATTTCATCGCGAAATAGGATGGCCGCACCTCGTTGGGCGATGCCCCCACCATGGCGATGGTCTTCACGCTGCGCAGGATGCGCGCGATCTGTGCGTCGGGATAATCGGGATAGAGCTTCATTGGTCCGGCCATTTCGGAGGGCGCTTGTCCAGAAACGCGCCAATGCCTTCGATCGCTTCGCCATGCAGCATATTTTGCACCATCACTTCGCCGACATAATCATAGGCATTGGAAAGCCCCAATTCGAGCTGATGCTGGAAAGCTTGTTTTCCGGTCCTGAGCGTTTTTGTCGGCTTGGAGGCGATGAAGCGGGCGAGAAGCCTGGTCTCGTTCTCCAGCTCTGTCGGCGCGACCACGCGATTGACCAGACCCAATCGCCGCGCCTCCTCGGCGGAAACCGCCTCGCCCGTCAGCAGCATCTCCATCGCGGCTTTGCGCGGCACGGCGCGCGACAGGGCCACCATGGGGGTCGAACAGAAAAGGCCGATGTTGACGCCAGGCGTCGCGAAGCGCGCCTCGGATGAAGCCACCGCCAGATCGCAGGAGGCCACCAACTGACACCCCGCCGCGGTCGCCACCGCATGGACCTGCGCGATGACCGGTTTGGGATGGCGCATAATGGTCTGCATCAGATGGCTGCATTGCGCGAACAACCCGCGATAATAGGCGAGTCCGGAATCGGGATCGTCGCGCCGCGC
>DATHDZ010000227.1:0-3208 GCA_035318785.1 Micropepsaceae bacterium | reverse complement strand
ACCTGCAGCTTCTCGAAAACACGGCTCAGGTAGTTCTTGACCGTTTTCGGCGAGAGCTTCATCGCGGCCGCGATTTCCTTGTTGGTCTTGCCTTGCGCGACGAGAGCGAGCGCGCGCCGCTCCTGCGGGGAGAGGTCGAGAGCGACCGATTCGTCTTCCGCCCGTTTGCGTTCCGTGATGTCCTGGACGGTTCCATAAAGCGTGGAGACGCCACCGGCGTCTTCCGTCCGGGTTCCCCGCGCAAAGACGGTTCGCACGGTTCCATCGGCGCGCAGCACGCGATACTCGCAGCTGAACGCGACGCCGCTGGAGACGCATCGCGCGACCGCTTCTTCTATGCGTGATACGTCATCGGCATGAACATACCTGATTGCATTTCGAAAAGTGGGCGTGAATTGTTCCGGCGCCAGACCAAAGATTCGATAGTGCTCTTCGGTCCAGGTGAGGGTATCGCTCGCAATGTCCCATTCCCAGCTCCCGATATGGGTCAGGCGTTGCGTCTCGCGGAGATGCTTCTCGAAGTCGATGGTCATTGATACGTGTACCTGGCCCGACAACCAATTAGGCGCCTGGCATGGTGGTAAAGGCGCGGGTTGTGGATCTCGCACAGCTGAAAAAAAGGCGCGAATCGCGCGTGAAAATGCGGTCAAGCGGGCGACGGGCTAATTTATACGGAGAATCGCGCGCGCGGTAGGGGCGCGTGGCCCTGACGCTGATAGGGCCGAACGGCCCTATTCCGGATTGCTCTGGCGGTAAATCGCCGCCGCATGGGCCCGGCGGCCGACCTGCAGCTTCTCGAAAATGCGGCTCAGATAGTTCTTCACCGTCTTGTCGCTCAATCCGAGCGCGGCGGCTATTTCCTTGTTGGTCTTGCCTTCCGCGACGAGCGCGAGCACGCGTTTTTCCTGGGAAGAAAGCGACTCGGGCGCGCGCTCTTTCGCGTCGGAACCGGCGAGGCCCTTCATCTTTTCTGCTACTGCGCGGGCGGCGGAGGGGTCGAGGATAGACTGGCCCGCCGCTACGGCGCGCACGGCGGCCAGGAGCGCATCGCCGCCAATCTCTTTCACCAGAAATCCGCGCGCGCCCGCGAACACCGCAGAAAAGAGCGCTTCCTCATCGTGGTACGAAGTGAGGAACAGGACTCGCGTTTCAGGCCGCACGGCAAGGATTTCGCGGCATGCATCGACACCGGTGCCATCCGGCATGCGCATGTCCATGAGAACAACGTCGGGCGCAAGGCTGGACGCGGCGTCGACGGCTTCCTTGACGCTGCCAGCCTCGCCAATGACCCGGATATCTTCAGTGCGCTCGAAAACCGTACGTAGACCCAGCCGCACGATCGCATGATCATCTACGAGCAGTAGCCTGATGGCCTGAGGATCTGGACGCATGATCAGTTGGCCGCGGTCTTTCGTTTCGGGAGGACAATCGCAATGCGAGTGCCGCCCCCCGGAGTGGATGAAATGTCGAGCCGCGCGCCGATCTGGCGCGCGCGCGCCCTGATATTGCGCAGACCGCTGCCGCTGTGCGCATTGCGGTCGAATCCAATGCCGTCATCCGCGATTTCGAGCATTATGCCGCCGTTCGCCGCAAGCAGCGCGAGCTTGCCGTGCACTGCCCGGGAATGCCGCATCGAATTGCTGACTGCCTCGCGCGCAATGTGCAGCATCTGCTCCGCTTCACCTGAGGTGAGCCGCGCGAACGCAGACGGATCCGCATCGAGTTCGAAGTGCGGACCCGCAGTCCCTTCCGCAATCTCGATCAGTTTTTCGAGCTCGGCCCTGAACTGCGGGTAGCTCTGGATCTGCTGCGGCGAACCGGAAATGTATCTCCGTATGTCCCGGATCACCGTGTTCAGGCCTGCGACGATGTCTCCGAGCTGCGCAGCCGAATCCGGAGGACTACGCCGCTGGGTTTCCTCCAGCCGCATGCCTATGGCGTAAATCGCCTGCAGAACGTGATCGTGAAGATCCCGGGAGAGCCGCTCGTGCTCGGCGAATTTCGCCGCATGCTCGGCAAGGTAGGCATCGAACACCGAGACCAACAGGCTTATAGTCAGGAACCCCAGGATAAATCCGCCGAGCGCAACGGCCAGCCAGCCGTGATTGATATCCTGGGGGCTCGCTGCACAGATGCTGTCCGGCGCGAAGATTGCTGCAGCCATGCCGGTGTAGTGCATGCCACAGATCGCGCCACCCATGGCCAACGCGCTGCCGGCCTTTTTCCAGAACGCCGACCAAATTGTCTCCAGGCGGAGCCTGAATACGCTCCACAAAGCCACTATCGAGGCAAACACGGCGATCAGCATCGACAGTCCGTACAGCCACGGCTCATAGCGTATCGGCGGGATCATTTGCATTGCCGCCATGCCGATGTAGTGCATTGAGACGATGCCGATGCCCAACAGAGCACCGCCGCTTACCAGTCTGCGCAGGCTCAACGTGCCGCGGCTTGCGAGGTAAAGCGCAAACCACGAGCTCACCACGGCGATAAGCAGCGAGAACAATGTGATCCAGAGGTCATACGACATCGGAATGGGCAAGCGGAAAGCCAGCATGCCGATGAAATGCATCGACCAGATGCCGATTCCCATGGAGAGCGCGCCGCCGGCCAGCCAATACCGTCGGCCCATGCGCCCAGGGGACGCCACGACGCGCGATGCCAGATTGAGCGCGACAAAAGATGCGGTGATCGAGACTATGACCGAGAGAAGCACCAGCCAATAGTCATAGGTTCCGGACATGCGCCTCTTTCTCGTGCGCCGCCATTCCATTCATCCATGTCGGAAGCGTAGGCTAACTATAGACTTTTCTTCACACCTGTCCGGTCAAGAGTCAGCTCGCGCGAAATTCTGCTCGTGCGGTGCGAATGTAAGTAGCTGATCGAGCGCGGATCGTTCGAATATGGTCAGACTCAGGATTCGTGCAGCGGGGCTCCGAGCCGAGGCGCTTCCTGACGATCGAAGTGGCAAGCGCCTCGCTCAAGCAGTGCCGTGGCCGTCGGCCATGGCCACGGCTACGACAGCACGGCGACCGGTGAAGGACGATGTACGCCGGTCCCGAGCAATTTCGCGAACTGCTGCGGGACCACCGGCCGGCTGAAATAGTAGCCTTGCGCCTCGTCACATTGGTGGGCCTGAAGAAATGCCACCTGTTCCAGCGTTTCGACCCCTTCCGCAACGACCCGCAGCTTGAGGCTTCGGGCCATG
>DATHDZ010000226.1:0-10013 GCA_035318785.1 Micropepsaceae bacterium | reverse complement strand
CCGACCGTGTCGACCACGAGGGTGTCGCCTTCAAAATGGCCGACGGAATCGCCGTACCAGGATGGCGTGACGCGCAACGGATGGGCGTCATTCAAACGGATGCGTCGAACCTGGTGATCGAAGGTGTAGAAAATCAGGATCCGATCGCGCTGCTGTACGATCTGTGTTTCCAGGACGCGGTAAATGTAGGGAGGTCCTTCGGGCCAGCATTGATTGTTCGGGTCGGGAAAGCCTTTGCCGCTGCGTGAAATCTCGCCGAACCGCTTGACGACTTGCGCGGCGCCCGGAGTCAGAATCGGATTGGTGGTATCGCCCACCAGCATGGTGCGGTCGCGGGCACCCGAAGGGAGACGCGAAGCATTCTCAACCGGCCCAAGCCCGGCACTCGGTGTTTCATAGGCAAAGGAATTTCGCGCCCACAATCCCGCCAAATCGGGAATTGATGTGTTGCTTTCCGCAGCCCGCGCCGGGGCCGTAAGCACTGGTATAGTGGTGATGACGACGGCTAAGAAACGAGCAATCGTTTTTGCCGAAACGCTGCGCGGCATACAGCCTCCGTCTCCAATGGTCTTTTTGACCTCATTCGCGGAAAAGAGAGGCCGTCAGCGAGGACCATCCCACGCCAAGCTGAATGGACGCTGACGCGTAGCTGAAAGTGGGCTGTATCGTCCGTCGGAAGATACCCACGAATCTTGGCGGCAATATCGACGGTCGTGCCTGACTTCTGACGTTCACGCCGTGAAGAATTTGACGAAACGGTCGAGGCACTGCTCGGGCATTTCCTCCTGTATGTAGTGCCCGGTGGCGAGCGGCTCTATGGCCACGAGGTTGCTGGCGAATTTGCGCCACACTGTCGGATATTCGTCTGTCGGCGTCGCGCCTCTTGTACCCCAGAGGACCAAGAGGGGCGTCGTGATCTTCTTGTCTTTGTCGTCCGCGTCCATTTCAAAGTTGATGGTCGCGCCCGCGCGATAGTCGCGGCAGGCACCGCTGACGGTTTTCGGCGTGAAGCAGCGTATGAATTCGTCCATCACATTTTTGGGTCGCTGCCGCGGGATGCCGCCGCGGTTGGTGAGAAACCACTCGGGCGTTACGGCATTGATCATGGTCTGGGGGAACGGCTCCGGCTGCGCGAGGAACGCCCAATGCCAGGTGCCGAGCGCCCACTCCCTCGTCGTGGTGGTCCAGACATAATAGGTCGGCAGCATGTCCAGGAGGCAGAGCTTCATCACGCGCTCGGGATGATCGAGGCACATACGATGGGAAACGCGCGCGCCACGGTCGTGGCCGATCAGATAGAACCGCTGATGGCCGAGCTGTTCCATCACTTCGATCATGTCTTCGGCCATCACGCGATGGCTGTAATTGATCAGCTTCTCGCCGGGCTCTGGCAGCGAGGAATCGCCATAGCCGCGCAGATCGGGGCACACCACATGATAACGCTGCGCCAGCTTTGCGGCGACCGCGTGCCAAAGCACGTGATTGTTAGGATAGCCATGAAGCAGCAGCAGCGGCGGACCCGAACCGCCATGGCGCAAGCGAATGATGGCGCCTTTGGTGCGGATGTCGAGATGCTTGAACCCCGGGAACAAACCCGCGACTTCGGCTGTGCCCCAGCGCGTCGGATCGCGCACATAATCGGCGGGCGTTGCTTCGGTGATGACCGCCGCCGACTGCGCCATCGTCGGCGTAGCGATGCTCGCCGTCGCCGCGCCTACGGCCAAGGCTTGCACCAAACCACGACGGCTCAGGCCCTCTTCGATGTGTTCGGATTCGGCATGCGTGGTCATTTCAGCCCCCTCTATCTCAGCGTTGTCATGAAGCCCGAAGAACTCATGGCGGCGGGAGTTCGACCAATATAGCACATTGGGGGCGCACTCGGTGCGAGGCCGCTTCCGGGTAATCCGGTAAGATGTTAGGGTTGGTGTCGGGCCTTGGTCATCCTGGTAATATCGACTCCATTCCGCCATCGGACAAAGCAGCAGCGCTTTGTGCCGCTATGTTGAGCGTGATGTCGAACTCAGAGGAGGACGAGCATATGGATCCAATATCGCTCCTTTTCACCGCGGTTGTCAGCGGAGCGGCGGCCGCGCTGAAGCCGACCGCCGGGAAGGTGGTTGTTGACGGCTACGAGGCGCTGAAGGCGCTGATCAAACAGAAATGGGCACATGTTGATGTCGCTGTTCTGGAGCGCGATCCCGCTTCCGAACCGCGTCAGCAGATACTGAAGCAAGACCTGCAAAAGGCGGTCGGCATCGACGACCGTGACCTTCTCGAGCAGGCAAAAGCGCTCCTCAAAGCGATAGCCGATCACGATC
This sequence comes from Micropepsaceae bacterium, assembly GCA_035318785.1. GTDB lineage: Bacteria > Pseudomonadota > Alphaproteobacteria > Micropepsales > Micropepsaceae > CAIYRG01. The sequence continues at coordinate 7,695 of DATHDZ010000226.1, read as the reverse complement.
CCGATGCCGCCCAGGCGGCCAACATCGATATCTCCGATATCGTAGCGGGCGCCGACGCCAACATCGACGATGTGATCGCAGAGGGTCAGGTTTCGATACGCGGGGTGAAAGCGGCAAAGGATGTGAACATCCGGGGTGTGCGTGCGGGAAACCCTACTCGGCGGTAGCGGACTCGCCGTCCGCTACCGCCGCCGCGCTCAAACAATTATTGGGTCTAGAGGGCAACACCGCGGGCCGAGACTTAAAGGTCAACATCGAAGCCAACAGCTACGCCTATATGATCGAGCGGGGGCCCGCCGTACAGAAAGCGTTCTTCAATGGCCCCGGCGGCTCCTGGGATCCGGAGATCCTCGGGCGCGAAACGGTAGAAGACCTGCGGGTCAAGCTCATCATCAACCGTACGCAGTTGGAGAAGCCGCAGCCCATCAAAGTCACCGGCAGCCTTTTCCCGTGCGCGCTTCTGTCCAGCGGCTGGTGGGAGAAGAATTCCAAATCGGCCGTCGAAAATGTCGAGTGGCGGGACGAGGTTCAGCAATGGCTGTTCCAGGGATTTGATCTGTGGGGACCGTCATGGGATTTCAGCTGGGACTTCGAAAATTGGGAGAGCAGCAAGCAGCGACCCTATTTCATCGCCCAGCTTGGCGACGGAGACGAGGCGAATTCACTGCCGGTTCTGATCCCCAAGGAGAAGGCGCAGAGGCTGCAGGAATACATCGACGCAAAAGGCCGATGGGGCGGAATTCAGGCCGAGATTAGGGGCGTGTTGGGTCATCGCCGTCATTTCGATAAGTGCCTGGATCCCGCGGCAATCGACCTATTCGGCGGTCTTCTCGACTATTGCCTTTGGATCGACGAGAGCGACCCAAGCCACGGAATTGCGCCGCTGCCGCAGAGAACCGAAATTTATTCCGGATATCTATGGCGCTGCGTGGCGCCCGAGTCTTTGTTGCGGGGCCGACCGCCCTCACTGCAAGACGTCTATTTCGTCTGGGAGCATACCAATTTCGCAAGCAAGGACGCCGTCGCCTACAACGTCGATGCGCTTGAGCGAAAGCAGGAATACCTCGAGCGCAAACTTGGCAAGCTGGTGCTCATCCAAAAATCGTCGTTTCTTGTTCCCGGAACCCCGGCCTGGTCGCAACAGCAGATATACCAGTTGGTGGTAGATAAATCGGAATCGATTTTATGATGGAACCTAACGCTCCAGGCAGATGAGGAGAATCTAGATGGTGGTTATCGTTTTTCGTTCTCGTCTGAAACCTGGCCTAGAGAGCGAAATCGGAGAACTGGGCGCCCGCATGTATGGGCTCGCCAGCGCCATGCCAGGCTTTATTTCATACCAGGACTATGCTGCCGCTGACGGTGGCGGCGTCGCTATCGTCGAATTTGAAACGCATGATGCGCTGGCGGCATGGCGCGAACATCCCGAACATCTGGCTGCTCAAGCGGCCGGTCGCGAGCGTTTTTTCTCGGAGTATCGCATCACAGTCTGCGACACGGTTCGCGATTACAGCTTTCGCGCATGATCCACGCCGCCCTTCCGGGCGCGTCGAGATGGTTCCACATTGGCGAGGTCGTGCACCTCGCCTGGCCAGCGGATGCGGTCATGCCGTTTCCGGAATTCAGCCGCCGTGGTCCATCAGCCGCGTGAAAACCTCCCGCACGCGGGTTTCGGTTTGCGCCAAATGGGCCTCGAGCGCCGCGAAATCCGGCGCATCGCCGGCGCGCGCAAGAAGGGCCTTGGGGCCCCTCGTCGCCACCTCGGGCTTGAACGGCCCGTCGAGCGCGATGCGAAGAACCTGCGTCAATCCGTGTTCCAGCCGCGCGGCGGAGATCAATATCTGCGCATCGGCGATTTCCAGTGCGCCGGACTGCATGAGCTTTTCCACCGCGGCGATGGTGTTCTGATCGAGTACGTCGGGATTCCTGGCTCCCTCGCGAAGCTGCAAGGCCTGGGCGATGAATTCGATGTCCACCAATCCGCCCGGCGCGAATTTGATGTCCCAGATGTCGGATCCGGGAAACTGCGCAGCCAATTTTTCGCGCATGGTTCTTGCGTCCTCGAAAATCGCCTTCGGATCGGAGGGGCGCGTCAGGGAGGCGCGTATCGCCGCCTCTACGTTCCGGCGCAAAGTTTGGGGACCGGACAGCACGCGCGCCCGCGTCAGCGCCATGCGCTCCCATGTCCAGGACCGCTCGCGGTGATAATGGACGAACGTGTCGAGCCGGACCGCCACCGGGCCCTGATTGCCGGACGGGCGCAGGCGCATATCCACCTCATACAAGCGGCCCTCGGCGGTCATGGCGGTCAGCGCGGAAATGAAGCGCTGCGCCAGCCGCGCGAAATAGACCGACGGCGAAAGCGGTTTGGCACCGTCGGACAGCGCCGCGTCGGAGTCGTGGGCGTAGATGAATACGAGGTCGAGGTCGGACGCCGCCGTCATCTCGCGTCCGCCGAGCTTGCCCTGCGCCACCACGGCAAAGGCGCCACCCGCCACGCGCCCGTGCAGGGAGACCATCTCGCGCTCCACGGCATCCTGTAATCCGGCGATGACGGTTTCCGCAACCGCCGCATAGGCGGGGCCTGCCTCGATGGCATCGCCGACCCCCTCGATAATTTGCACGCCGATGCGGAAACTTTCCTCCTTGGCGAAGCGCCGCGCGGCATCGAGCGCGGCTTCATAGCCCGAAACGCGTGCGAGCTCCGCGGTAAAGCGGGCTTCCAGCTCCGCCCGGGACGGAACATCGGTCAGGAATCCGGGATCGGTTAGCGCATCCAACACGGCGGCATGGCGTCCCAGATAATCGGCGAGCTTGGGCGCCGAGCCGACGATCACCGCGATGAGATCGAGCAGCCTGGGATTGGCCAGCAACATCGAGAAAACCTGCACCCCGGACGGGAGCCCGGAGAGGAAGCGGTCGAAATGGGTGAAGGCCGAGAGCGGATCGGCGGTCTTGGCGAGCGCTTCCAGGAGCGCCGGCATGAGCTTGGTCAGCAGCTCGCGGGCACGCGCGCTGCGCGTGGCGCGAATGCGGCCGTGATGCCAGCCGCGGATGATCGCCGAGATGTCGGCCGGGCGCTCGAATCCCATGCGCTCCAGCGTTGCGATGGTTTCGGGGTCTTCCTCGACCCCGGTGAAGACAAGGCTCCCCGTCCGGGCGGCGAGCGGCGCCTCGCTCTCGAACAGCCGCGCGTAATGGCTTTGGACCATGACCAGCTTCGCGCGCAACGCCTCTGCAAACGCACGCGTGTCCGGAAAGCCGGCGAAGCGCGCGACATGATCCAGACCGTCTTGCGTCTTGGGCAGGGTATGGGTCTGCTGGTCGTCGATCATCTGCAAACGGTGCTCGACGGTGCGAAGGAAACGGTACGCATCGGTCATGTCGCGCTGCGCTTCGCTGGAGATGTGGCCGCGAGCCTGAAGCGCGGCGAGCGCGCCGAGGGTGGTGGGATCACGCAATTTCGCATCGCGGCCACCGAGGATCAGCTGCTGCGTCTGGGCGAAGAATTCGATCTCGCGGATACCGCCTCGTCCGAGTTTGATATTGTGCCCGGCAACGGCGACGCGCGAATGCCCGCCATGGCTGTGAATCTGGCGCTTGATCGAATGGATGTCCTGGATGGCCGCGTAGTCGAGATTCTTGCGCCAGATGAAGGGTTCCATGTTCTTCAGAAACGCCGTGCCGGCCGCGGCATCGCCCGCGCATTGGCGCGCCTTGATCCAAGCAGCGCGTTCCCAATTCTGGCCCATGCTTTCGTAGTAAAGCTCGGCCGCCACTGTCGGAATCGCGATCTGGGTTGCGCCCGCATCGGGCCGCAGGCGCAGATCGACGCGAAAGACGTACCCATCCGCGGTGGGCTCGGCGAGAAGCTTGAGGAGACCCTTCGCCAGATCGACGGCGGCGATGCGCTTTTCGCCTCCCCGCTCAAAGGGAAAGCGGTCCTCGTCGTAGAAGACGATCAGGTCGATGTCGCTGGAATAATTGAGCTCGAAGGCGCCCATCTTGCCCATGGCAAGGATGATCAGTCCGGTGGTCTCCTCCAGCGTCCCAGGCGCGGCGTCGGCGCCACCCGCCTGTTTTGCGGCCGCCGCGAGAAGAAAGCGCAGCGCGCCCTTCACGGCGCCATCGGCAAAGCGCGTCAGTGCGCCTGTCACCGCTTCGAGATCGAACATCCCGGCAATATCGGCCAGCGCGATGGCGAGCGCGGCGCGGCTCTTGGCGATTCGCAACCGTCGCATCGCGAGAGCGACATCGCTTTCGCCGCCGATCGCCAGCGCCTCGGCATCGAGAGCGGCGAGAGCGGCCTCTGGCCCATCGATCAGGAGACGAGAAAGATAATCCCGATCCTTCAGCATCAGGCGCGAAAGATAGGGGCTATTGCCTGCAGCAGAGCCGATCAGCCCGCGGATGGCGCCCGTGCCGAGCACATCGGGCGCGAGGGCTTCAAGGTCGGCGAGCGTGCGCGCGGCGCGTTCGGGATCGAACGGGGCTACCAGAGCCGGCGGTTTGGCGGATGCGAAAGACATCGCCGCGAGCTACACCTTCGTAAGGCAAACGAAAAGGCCCGCGGGGTAAGCCCACGGGCCTTTATTTCGGCGCAGCCGAAAGTCTCAGCAGCCCGCCGCTTTCTTGAGCTGGGCGGACGGCTTGAAACGTAAGCTCTTGGAAGCCTTGATCTTGATCGCCTCGCCGGTGCGCGGATTGCGCCCCATGCGCGCGGCGCGCTTGGACGTGACGAAGGTGCCGAAGGTTCCGATCTGGAGCCTGCCGCCACCCTTGACGCCTTTGAGACTCGTTGCGATGGCCTCAAACACCAATTCCACGGAACGCTTGGCGTCCGCTTTGCTGACCTTGCCCTCTTTTGCGACGGCTTGGATGAAATCTGCTTTGCTCATGGCAACCCCTTTCTGTGCGGCCTGGGATAGCCGACATATAACGAAGCGCGGATCACTCGCATAATGAAATGCAAGCTGCAGCTTGGTTTCTGCACAGGTGAATTCACCGATGGCAGTATTTTCCTGCGAGTCAGAGCGGCGCCGCGGTAAAAATGGGGCAGGCGGCAGCGCAGGCGTGATTCGCACGCGCGCGAGACGCGCGTAGAACGAATCATTTGATGCGGTGCGACGGATCGGGACTCATGGTTCCTACTTCCAAATTTCCCGCAGCCATGGGACCGCCTGCTGCAACGCGCCTTGAAAGCGGTCCGTTTCATAATGCGTGATGCCGGTGAGCAGGATCAGTTTGGCGTTCACACCGGCTTTCTGAAGTTGTGCAATTCGCACTTCCGTTGGGCCAAAAGGCGCGACCTGATCGTCGCGAGAATGAATCGCGAGAACCGGAAGCCGCCACCCGGCGGCCGATTCCGATGGCGTGCCGGCGATGGGAATTGCCGCGCTGAAACGTTGCGGGAATTTCTCCGCGAAATGCCAGGACCCTGTACCACCCATACTGTAACCGGTGACGGCAATTTTCTTCTTATCGATCGCGTAACGGGCGAGCACCATGTCGAGCAATGCGTTCACCGCCTTCTCGTTTTCGGGGGTGCTCCAATTGCCTCGCACCGAATCCGGCGCGACGATGATGGCCCCGAGTTGGGCAAGCGCCGGACCAATGAGGATTTCCACCATGTCTCCTCCGGCGCCGACCGCGTCTCCACCTCCAACCCCGAAGTGCAATGCAAGAATGAGCGGGACGGGCTTGGAAGCAGAATAGTTGGCTGGAATGGAGAGCGCGTAGCCGATCGGCGGGCCGTCTGTGCGCTGGAACTTCAGATGATGCAGCCCCGGAGTAGCTGGGGGAGGGGCACCTGACACCTGCGCGGAGACGCCGGTCGGCAACAAGGGAAGGATCATGCACACCATGATCGTGCAAAGGATTCGCCGGATGCTCTCATGCAACATCATCTTTGCTCCTCAATTCGAAAGGGGCTGTCGGTACGACTGACATTCGCCATAGACGGACATAAGTGCGCATGCCTCAAAAATCCGGCTTCTCCGCTATCGGCGTGCCGTAGTCGATGCCGAACGGACTCAAATTGTTCTCGGAGCAGGGATTCTCTGCGAAGGTCCGGTTCACACGATCATACTGCCTGAGCGCCTGCCAGGGCTCGTTGAACGTGTCCGGGTCGTCGATTGTCATCAGGATTTCCAGCTTGGCGCCGTTCTCGATCAGCCGCCAGCGTTCCGTGACGTGCAGCTTTTCGGAATGCGGCGTGCGGTAATTGTCGAGGAAAGTCTTGTTATTGAGGCCGATGGTATCGACGACGAGCGTATCGCCCTCGTAATGGCCGACCGATTCTCCGTACCAGGAGGATTTCGGATTGGCGGAATGAGAAACATCCAGCCGGATATGCCGCGTCTCGGCGTTCCCATCGAACATCATCGTGACCTCCCGAGGCGATTGCAGGATGAACAAAGCACCCCCGAGCAGCACGTCGAAGCCCGGTACGCCGCCAGGCGTGCAGGAGGACCGCGCCGTGAAGGCGAACTTGCCGGCGAGCACTTCCTCGTTGTCTTTCTTCATCACGTCTTTCGCCCATTGCTTCAGATTGGGGTTGCTGATGTCGCTGATGCGTTGGGTCGGCTGTTGTCCGGGGGTGCCGTTGGGCACGTAGCGATAGGCCGGATCCTGCATGGTCGGCTTTGGTGAACCCGGAACCGGAAGAAGTGCCCCGATCCCGATACCGACCCAGGCCGTCTGGGCGGTGGGTGAAAAATCGGGCGGCGCGCTCGCCGCCATAGACTGTTGTACTTCCGCCGTCCCGGCGAGGCTTGCCAAGAGCCCCAGCAAGAGCATCTGCCGTTTCCGTTGAGATTTGCGCATCGTTTCCTCCGCGGCCGCGCGGCAAGCATACTCGTGCGGGCAAGTCTCCGCCAACGCGCAAGATCCACCGAAACCTGCCGTTCGACAGAGGCTCAATCAAAGACGATTTGGTTCTTCCATCGCAGGCATCAGAAATCGGGTGTGGCAGCCTGCGGTATGGGCAGGACATCCTCGCCGGGGAAAAAGGAATTCGGATTCTCCGCGCAGGTACGCTCTATCAGTGGGCCTTCCTCTGCGCTCGCCAATTGCGCCAGGCGCTCGATGGGAACCTGGCGCACGGCCGCCTCATATTGCCGAAACCGCTGGATGGCGTTCCAGGGCGTCGTGAAGGCGCCGGGGTCCTCTATGTGAACGTTCGCTTCCAGCACGGCACCGTTTTCGATTACGTGGAAGCGCTCGACGACATGAAGCTGCTTGGTGTGCGGCGTGCCGAATCCGTCCACCCAGGTTCTTTCGTCGATTCCGATCGTGTCGACGACCAGCGTATCGCCTTCGTAGCGGCCGATAGATTCGCCATACCAGGACGGCTTGACGTTCTGGGAATGCTTGTCCGTCAGGTGGACGCGGCGAACGTCATTGAAGCTTGTCAATATCATCACCACTTCCTTCGGCCCTTGAACGAAATACATCGGCTGGGTCATGGGTGAGAGCAGAAAATAGGTCGGGCCCTTGGGCCAACAACTCGCTGTCGGGGAGGGAATGCGTTTTCCGGAAAGGGCAATCTCGTTGTGCTTGTGGAGAACGTCCCTCGCCCAGGGCTGGAGGATGGGATTGTTGAGATCGGCGACACGCTGGGTCGGCTGCCTGCCGGTCACGCGGAATTCGTCATTCGAAACGTAAGGGAGCGCGGGGTCCTGCACCACGGGTCCG
>DATHDZ010000225.1:0-2843 GCA_035318785.1 Micropepsaceae bacterium | reverse complement strand
GGCCAATCCCCCGTTAGACTCAAACGACGAGTGACACCAGGTCGAGCGGCCAACCTCCGTTCCGTCACGGTGCAATCCAGGTGCTTGCGGCTTCTGGCGCTACACGTGCTGGCCTTCGCTCAGCGGAATATCGCGCAGCGTACTCGGCGCGAACAATTCTTCGACCGCAAGCCGGCGGTCCGACAGGCCGTGCTCCACCGTGTATTGCAGCATGGCCTCGATGGTCGGTCGGTTCGCGTCGATGCCATAGGGATACCAATCCTTGCCGATGATCGCCTGTTCCTGCTCGATCATGGGCTGCAGCCAGGCGAATGAGGCCTTGGGTGACCCCCGTCTCCAGCAGCAGCCGGAAGGAATATTCCTTGGCGCGCGCGAAAGCTTTGTAGAGACTCAGCGCAACCCAAGGATCGCGGTCGTAGATCTCGCGCCGGATGACCACCGTGTGCATGATCGGATAGATTTTGGTGCGCCGGTAATAATCCTTCTCTAGTTCCATGTAATTGGGGAATAGCCGTTTCACATTGGGCGAGCCGCGCCGGAAGGACAGCGGATTGTTTGCCGTCATCAGGAAATCGATCTCGCCTTTGTCGAGGAGATCGCCCAGCTCTGTTCCGGCCGGCGCCTGGGTCAGCTTGATGTCCGATGGCAATGTGCGTCCTAAGCGGTCTGCACGCCCCTGGATCCACTCCACCTGGTTCGGCTTGACGCCAAATTCGTGCTGCAGCAGGCCGCGCATATAGACCGCAGCCGTCATGCTGTATTCAGGAACGCCGCCCCGCTTGCCCGCGAGATCGGCAGGTTTCTCGATGCCCGCACTTGTGTTGATGAAGAAATAGCCGTGCCGGAAGACCCGCGAGGGAAAGACCGGGATGGCGATGAAGGGCGCATTGCCGCCGCTCACCAGGCTGGTGTAGTTCGACAGTGACATCTCCGAGACGTCGAACTCCCGATATTGCAGCATGCGCCAGAAGATTTCTGCCGGCTGCAGCGTGATGTAATTGAGCTCGATGCCCTCGGGCGTGATGGTGCCGTCGCGCAACGCCTGCGTGCGGTCATACGGTCCGCAGGCTAGCGTGAGACGCAGATTGGACATGATTTCCCTCACCGATTTTCTATGTGAGGCTGTCCGGCGCGCTATAGACTGTCAACCGCGATGGAGGGTGAGGGGGAAATGCTGGTTCAGATTCCGATTACGCTGGCATGCGGCGACTATGACAGGACGCGAGCCATCAAGGACGGCCGCGTCCCGGTGGAGGGCTGCGCCGTCACCTATCTGCCGATGGAGCCGGAGGAGGTGTTCCACCGCGCCTTCAAGCATCAGGAATTCGACGTCTGCGAGCTGTCTTTCAGCTCCTATTTGCGCACCGTCGATGCGGGCACCTCGCCCTATGTCGGCATTCCGGCTTTTGTCTCTCGCCTGTTCCGGCACTCCGGCATTTATATCCGCGCCGACCGTGGCATCCGCGAGCCCGCCGATCTAAAGGGCAAGCTCATCGGCTTGCCCGAATACCAGATCACCGCGGTGGTCTGGCTGCGCGGTCTCATGCAGGACGAATATGGCGTGCGCCCCACGGACATCAGATGGCGTCAGGGCGGCATAGAACAACCGGGACGCAGCGAGCGCACACCGCTGAAACCGATACCTGGCCTGGAGCTGAAACCGATACCGCCCGACAAGACTCTCTCCGGCATGCTGGAGAGCGGCGAGCTCGATGCGATGTTCAGCGCCCGCGCGCCGAGCTGTTTCACCCGCGGCGCGCCCAATGTGGGACGGCTGTTCCCGAATTACCGTGAGGTGGAGAAAGCCTATTACAAGAAGACCCAAATGTTCCCGATGATGCACCTTGTCGGGGTGAAGCGCGAACTCGTGGAGCGGCATCCTTGGTTGCCCGCGAGCCTCTACAAGGCCTTCGTCCAAGCCAAGACGTTCGCGATGCGCGAAGTGCACGACGTCAATGCGTTGGCCGTCACTCTACCGTGGCTGGTGGCCGAGGCGGAGGAGACGGCGCAACTGATGGGTCCGGATTTCTGGCGCTACGGCGTGAATGAGAATGCCAAGGAGATCGATGCGCTCACCCGCTACGCCTATGAGCAGGGCTTGGTGACGCGCAAGCTTGCCATCGACGAGTTATTTCCCCATTCGGTAATCGAGGTCAGCAAGGTCTAGCTGCCCGGCCGGGAGGAGCGCTATTGAGAACAACCAACCGCCTCATCGGCAGCCCCATTGCGCGGGTAGAAGATTTGCGCTTCCTGCGCGGGCGCGGCGAATACATCGACGACATTACGCGCGAAGGCCAGCTTCACGCCTTCATTCTGCGCAGCCCAGTCGCTCATGGCCGCATCAAAGCCATCGATACAAGAATGGCACGCAATCTGCCGGGTGTGTACACCGTGATCACAGCGGCAGACCTGCCGCGGCCGATACCGACCGTCAACATCCGACTCCAGCCGCTTCCCTCGCTGGTGCCATTCCATCAGCCAGTCCTCGCGCATGACAAGGTCCGCTATGTCGGAGAACCCGTTGCGGTGGTGCTGGCGACGAGCCCGGCCCTTGCCGAGGATGCGGCCGGCGCCATCGAGTTGGACATCGAGCTTCTGCCGGTCGTCATCGACCGCTACGCATCTTGCGCGGACGAAGCCCTTCTCTTTGAAGCCCATGGCTCCAACCTCGCGATTCGGTACACCGCCTTCCTCGGCGATGTGGTCGCGGCCTTCAAACACGCGCCCTACACTCGCAAAGATCATTTCTCGGTCCATCGCCACGCCGCCGTTCCCATGGAGCCGCGCGGCCTGCTCGCCGAATGGGACGCCGCGAAGGGAAGACTGACGTTGAACGGCGCGGC
>DATHDZ010000224.1:0-2744 GCA_035318785.1 Micropepsaceae bacterium | reverse complement strand
GCGGAGGGCATTATGGCCAGCGGTCATGTGAACCGCACTTAACAGGCCGAACACATGGCTGCACCGACCAAGCCGGCTACGTGAAGAAAGTCCTTGCCAACTCGGAGCCGTCCACACATGGCACTTTTCGGACCTGACACCCTCGCGCAGCGATGTCTGCTCATTGGGGTAAAGCAGACATGCCGCATTCGGCCCGCGACTTCCGGTTTTGACCCTGAACGGACATTGGGTCGCAGCGTCTAGGGTCAATTGACTGCCCTTTCTCACCCGCCGCCCCGTCCCAAAGTGTTAGGCTTGAGGCGTTGATGATTTTTTCCCTCAGGGGGACACATGCAACGGCGCGAGTTCATCACGCTTTTCGGTGGCACGGCAGCGACGTGGCCGCTTGCCGCGCGGGCGCAGAATACCAACAAAGCTCCCAGACGGATCGCCTTCTTGCCCGATCTGCACCCGGCAACGCTCGAAGCCTGGCGGGCAGAAATGCGCGTCCTCGGCTGGATCGAGGGGCAGGACTTCGTCATCATGCAGTCAGGGAAACAGCTGGGAAGCCGCGGCTCATTAGATGAAGCCGCACAGCGCGTGGTGGCGAACAAGCCTGACCTCATTTTCACTTATACAACGGCCTATGCGCTCGCTCTGCAACGCGCAACGGGGTCAATTCCTATCGTGATGCTGGCTTCTGGATACCCGGTCGAGGCTGGCGTGGCTGACAGCCTCGCCAAGCCCGGACGGAATGTCACAGGCAACGCGATCTATACGGAGACGGGGGTCTGGGGCAAGATGTTGCAACTGCTCCGCGAGGCCAAGCCGGACATCGAACGAGTCGCCGTCTTGTGGAGTTACGTCATACCCGCGTTTCCTAAAGAGGAGATCGAGCCAGCCTACGCTGAGCTCAATAGCGCCGCACGCTCGCTTAACCTGGAGCTTCGCATCGTCGAGGTCGCGAACTCCGATCAGCCAGAGGCTGCGCTCGCCGAGATCGACGAATGGAAACCAGGCGGCCTACTGCTGACCTCTTTTTTTTCCGAGAAGGCGAGGTCGGTCGTGATGCAGTTCGCCGTGGGCAAAGGCCTGCCCACTATCGTCGATGTTGATGTTTGGACCCGCATCGCCGCGCCACTCTATCCCCTTCTGTTTTACGGACCCATAAATCGAGAGCTTGTGCAGAATGCGGTCGCTTCGGGCGACAAAATTTTGCGGGGGTCTAGTCCGGGCGACCTGCCGATCCAGCGGCCTCGCCGATTTGAACTGATCGTCAGCCTGAAAACCGCGAAAGCGATTGGCCTCGATCTTCCACCCGTCCTTGTCGCGCGCGCGGACCGGGTGATCGAATAGGGCTCTTCGTTGCGTGCACGAGTCTGAAATTGGCACGAAACCGACATGCTGAAGTAGTCGCTGCGTGTCCGTTGTCCGAGGATAAGCGGACCTAGCTCGGATGCCGCCCGAGGACCGTTGATGACCCATAGCCGTCTTGTGCCGCGCGCCGCATTTGCGACGCAGCATTTGTCCCCGCAGTGAGTGCGACCTCCATTGAGACGTGATACTCTGCGTTCCGTCGTCCTCACGCTGCGAGGAGGATCGAATGAAGCGGCGGGACTTCATAGCGGCTACTGCGGCGGTGCTCGTTTCGCCACGGCCTTTGCGGGCAGGAGGGCCGCCTCGCCGGGTCGGCTATCTTGATGGCGCGTTTAAAAATGTGGCACTCTTCAAAGTGTGGCAGGACAGCTTGCGCGATCGCGGCTGGATCGAAGGGAAGAACCTGATCGTTGACTACCGATCGGCCGAGGGGCGTACCGAGCGCCTATCGGCTCTAGCGGCCGAGCTCGTCACCCTCAAGCCCGATCTGCTCGTTGGCGGCGGCCCGCAGGTAGCCCTAGCTCTGAAATCGGCAACGGCTACCATTCCGATTGTATTCGTGGCTGTATTCGATCCGGTGGCGATCGGTCTCGTCCAAAGCCTATCGCGTCCGGGTGGCAACGTGACGGGTCTTGCGACCTACGTCCCGGGAGATTGGGTTGCAAAACGAATAGAAATCCTCCGGGAACTGGTTCCCGGCGCCTCGAACATTGCGCTCTTAGTCAATCCGGGCAATCCATTACACAAGCTGAGCCTAGCTGAGGAGGTGCCCGACACAGCCCGAAAGCTAGGCGTGGCTCTGCCGATAGTCGAGGCAACCACGGCTGATGAACTCGATACGGCCTTTGCGTCGGCCGCCGCCCAGCACGCCGATGCAATGATTGTTTATGGCGATTATCTAACCAATCAAGAGGCCCCGCGCGTTACCGCTCTCGCGGCAAATCATCATCTGCCCGCGATCTACCTTTTCCGACAATTCGCCAATGGCGGATTGATCGTCTACGGCCCCGATATAGCCGATCTGCTCCGCCGTGCAGGCGGCTACGTTGATAAAATTCTCAACGGCACCAAACCTGCCGATCTGCCGGTTGAGCAGCCGACCAAATTCGAACTCGTGATCAATCTGAAGACGGCCAGAGGGCTCGGCCTCACTGTGCCGCCATCGTTACTCGTCCGCGCCGACGAGGTGATCGAATAGGAAGCTTTTTGCTGCAATGCATGAGTCTCTTGTTGGCACTTTTCGGAAGTGACGTTGGCGCTCGGGGATGTCGGTTCATCGGGTTGAACCGGACATCGCAAAGGACTGCAGCCAAGCCCAGGTTTGACCCATCTGAGAAATGGAGGGCTCCAGCCTTTCGCAGCGCAAAGGCATCGTTTCTCCTTCGGTA
>DATHDZ010000223.1:0-2176 GCA_035318785.1 Micropepsaceae bacterium | reverse complement strand
AAGGGTGCCGCTCGCACCGTGACAACGCTGATGAAGCTGATCGGCAAGCTCATCAAGACATTTGCACCCGAGCAATGCGCGAACTACTTTCGACATGCCGGATACGCGTAGTGACCCATATCAAGTGGAAACCGCTCTAGGTGCGCTAACAGTCCTTGTGCCGCGATTAGGCGCGCATCGACGCAAGGCGTTGCAGTTGCATCAGAAGATAGAAAAGGCGATTGGATCGAAAGATCTAGATGATGCAGTTGAAAACGAAAGGGAGTTTCGCGCAAAGCTGCGGAGCAATCTTGCGCAGCATGTTGTTCTTAGTCCATTGGAGGAGCGGGTGCTCCGATTGCGTTTTGGTATCGGTGTGGCCGCGGCTTCCACGGAAGAAGAAATTTGCGAACAGCTTTCACTAAAATTGACCCGTGTTCGAAAGATTCAAGCAGAGGCTTTACGAAAGCTGGCTCAAAGCGGACTGTGAGCTATCCGCGGATCAGGAGTCTAGTCGTTGTCGCTGATGTCGGGATCGCGATGCGGCGGCTGACGCCGGGTGAGGCAAGCTGGCGTCACTGTTCGGCAATCCGGGGACGCCGCCGGTTGTGCATTTTTCTCGCGAGGTTTCCACGTGCTGCTTGCAACAAGAGGAAGTTGCGATACTACGAACGTTCCGAATGCCCTGAACCGGGCGCCAACGTTGCGCTAAGCTCGTCCGGCCCAAAAATGCCGCAAGCCAAGGAATTTCCGGATGATGAAGAGCAAGAAACTTACGACCGTCAGCTTTTCAACCTTGGCGTTGCTCGCATGTCTGAACTCACAGGCCGACGCGGCGCAATGCGGCAGCACGTCCGCCGGTTTTAGCGCCTGGAAGAGCGAGTTCGCCGGGGAGGCGAGGGCCAAGGGCATCAGCGCCTCGACCGTCTCGGCCCTGATGGCGACGAACTACGCCGGCGCGACCATCGCCGCCGATCGCGGCCAGCGAAGTTTTTCCCTCTCGCTCGATCAGTTTCTCGCCAAGCGGGGTGGGGCGGCCATCGTCGCGCGCGGACGTTCGCTGAAGCAATCGCAAGGAGCGCTGTTTGCTTCCATCCAGCAGCGCTACGGCGTGCCGCCGGGCCCGCTCATCGCCATCTGGGGAATGGAGACGGGCTTTGGCAGCCAGCGCGGCAATCAGAACATGCTCTCGTCGATCGCGACGCTGGCCTATGACTGCCGGCGGTCGGCCTATTTCACCGAGCACCTTTACGCAGCGTTGCAACTGATCGATCGCGGGGCGCTCTCGCCGGCCACGCGCGGCTCCATGCATGGCGAAGTCGGCCAGACCCAGTTCATGCCGAAGAACATCCTGGCCTACGGCACCGGCAATCTCGATAACGCGGCGAACGCGCTGAACTCGACCGCGAATTTTCTCAAGGCGCACGGCTGGCGCGCAGGCGCTGGATACCAGCCGGGAGAGCCCAACTTCGCGGCCATCCAGGCGTGGAATGCCGCGGGCGTCTATCAGAAGGCCATCGCGCTGATGGGCCGTCAGATCGACGGCGGCGAATGAGGGCCTGCGGCGGACATGAAGCCAATGCTGCCGTCGTCCCGGCCTTGAGCCGGGACCCATAATCACAGGCGGCAATTGTTGAAGTGAAGTCGTCAACCGTTCCGCCTAGACAACATCGGCCGCGGCGCCGCGATGAGCGCAATTGCGCTCACGCTGGGGTCCCGGATCGGCGCTCGCGTTGCTCGCTTGTCCGGGACGACGAGTTGTTGTCGAGACCGGTGAATACTTCTGCCGCCCGCCGTTTTCTCATGGCATGATCGGGACAATTCGGAAATTACAAGGGATTCGCATGCGCAAGTTTTGTTTGGCAATTTTGTTCGGCACCGTCATCGCCACCCCCTCTTACGCCGCCCGCTGCGGCGGCGATTTCAACAGCTTCGTGGCGGCGATGTCGGGGGAGGCGCAGGCGGCGGGGGTTTCGCCGGCGGTGATTTCGCAGGCGCTCTCCGGCGTGACCCAGGATCCGGCGGTGCTGAATTTCGACCGCCGTCAGCGCGGCACCTTCAAGAAGACCTTCGAGCAATATGTCTCGACCAGGGTAGGCCCCGGGCGGATCAACATGGGACGGCAGATGCTGCAGCGTCATGCCGCGCTGCTGGCGCGGATCGAGCAGCAGTTTGGCGTGCCGCCGCAGATCGTGGT
>DATHDZ010000222.1:0-2501 GCA_035318785.1 Micropepsaceae bacterium | reverse complement strand
TATGCCTGCGGCGAAGCATTGTCCGCGGCGCGGGTCGCGGAGGCCTGCGGCAAGCTTTATCTGGCGGAGCCGGCGCCGGGCGTCCGCGGCCGGTTGATCGCGCGTTTCGCCCCGAACACCAGGATCAGGGTGCGTTCGCTGGATGATTTGCGGAAAATGGAGGAGAAGTCGGTCGACCTCGTGGTGATGAATTCGGTGGTCCAATACATGACGCCGGGCGAACTCGATTCCGCCTTGGCGGTGGTCGGGCGGCTTTTGAAGCCGGGCGGCCGCCTGGTTGTGGGCGATATTCTGCGCCCAGAGGTCGGCATGATCAGGGACGTGATCGCGCTATTGCGCTTCGCACTGACCCACGGCTTTTTGAAAGACGCGCTGATCGGGCTGATCAGCACCGCGCTATCGGACTACCGGCAACTGCGCTCGCGCGTCGGCCTGCAGCGTTACAGCGAAGCCGACATGATCGCAAAGCTCGCGTCAGCCGGATTTGCTGCCTCGCGCGCGCGTCTCAATATCGGGCACAATCCGTGGCGGATGACCTTTGTCGCCCGGCACGCGCTCTGATCCGTCGCCCCCTCAGTTGCCTCCAGGCGCTCAAACGGCCCAAAATGCCGGTTGATGGAGCCTCTAAGACCCTTTCGCGGTTGCGGAATCTGGTCTAAAGACCACCCGCGCGCGAGGGCAACCTTGCGCCGGCGCATGATCCGCCAAGGTGCAGGCGGTTTGGCGAAACGATCATGCGCTCATATATGAATTGAGAGCGCGATCTCAGGACCAACGAAGACGTTTGTCCGGCCAAACCGGTTTCCGCTTTTGCTGATCGCGCTCTTGGCTCAAGGGACGCGCGCCATGCGCGCCCTTTTTTTGTGCCTTGCTAGCAGCAGAACGCAGCCTGCCCCCTCTCCCCGGCGGGGAGAGGGTTGGGGTGAGGGGGATCAGCGGGAGATGTTTAGCTCTTGAATAAGCGCCTCGAGAACGCCTTCGATGTTTCCCAAAACGTCATGATTCCAGAATCTTACGACGTGATATCCGGATTCCTCGAGTACCTTGGTCCGCGCTGCATCCTGCATGGCCCTTTCTGCGTGTTGCCCGCCGTCGATTTCGACGACGAGTTTCAAATCCAAGGCAACAAAATCGACGATATAGCCCGCGATCGGCTTCTGCCGTTTGAACTTGACGCCATCGAGCCGCCGATCACGCAGCTTGCTCCACATCACCTTCTCGGCTTCGGTCGTCTGACGCCGCAGAGCGCGCGCTTGTTTATTCACAGCAGAGCCCCCTCACCCAACCCTCTCCCCAACGGGGAGAGGGCTTCAGGACCGCAAATTCCGTTTGCTGTCGCAAATCCTTGTCCGAACCACTATTGAGCCGCAATGCCCAAAAGAACCGACATTTCCACCATCCTGATCATCGGCGCCGGCCCCATCGTGATCGGCCAGGCCTGCGAATTCGATTATTCCGGCACCCAGGCGGTCAAGACGCTGAAGGAGGAGGGCTACCGGATCGTCCTGGTCAATTCCAATCCGGCCACGATCATGACCGACCCGGAATTGGCTGACGCCACCTATATCGAGCCGATCACGCCGGAAATCGTCGCCAAGATCATCGAGAAGGAGCGCCACGTCGTTCCCGGCGGATTCGCGCTGCTGCCGACCATGGGCGGACAGACCGCGCTGAACTGCGCGCTGTCGCTGCGCAAGCAGGGCACGCTCGCCAAATTCGACGTCGAGATGATCGGCGCCACTGCTGACGCCATCGACAAGGCCGAGGACCGCGGCCGTTTCCGCGAGGCCATGACCAAGATCGGGCTGGAAACGCCGCGTTCGATCCAGACCAAGAACCTGCCCGACGCGCTGCGCGCGCTCGACGACATCGGCCTGCCCGCGATCATCCGCCCCTCCTTCACCATGGGCGGTACCGGCGGCGGCATCGCCTACACCAAGGCCGAATTCATCGAAATCGTCGAGCGCGGCATCGACGCCTCGCCCACCGACGAAGTCCTGATCGAGGAATCCGTGCTCGGCTGGAAAGAGTTCGAGATGGAGGTGGTGCGCGACAAGAAAGACAATTGCATCATCATCTGCTCGATCGAGAACCTCGATCCGATGGGCGTGCATACCGGCGATTCCATCACGGTCGCGCCTGCCCTGACGCTGACCGACAAGGAATACCAGATCATGCGCGACGCCTCGCTGGCGGTGCTGCGCGAGATCGGCGTCGAGACCGGCGGATCGAACGTGCAGTTCGGGGTCAATCCCGCCGACGGCCGCATGGTCGTGATCGAAATGAATCCGCGGGTGTCGCGCTCCTCCGCGCTGGCCTCCAAGGCCACCGGCTTTCCGATCGCCAAGGTCGCGGCCAAGCTCGCGGTCGGCTACACGCTGGACGAGATCCAGAACGACATTACCGGCGTCACCCCGGCCTCTTTCGAGCCGACGATCGATTATGTCGTCACCAAGATCCCGCGTTTCGCCTTCGAGAAGTTCAAGGACTCGGAAGCCGTC
>DATHDZ010000221.1:0-18463 GCA_035318785.1 Micropepsaceae bacterium | reverse complement strand
GTCCCGGTGCCGCGCTGCGGGCCTCGTGAGATGGTATTGCCGAGCAGACCACCGGCTAGCGCGCCGACAATCGCACCGCCGGCCGTGTTGCCGGACTTTTGCCGTTCGCATTCGCGCAAATACGCCATGCGGTCGAACCGCGCTGCGCGATTGCCGTAAGTGCGGTCGTAATTGTTGCGGTCGCGCTCATATTGCTGGCGCTGCTGCTCATAGCGATCGCGATCGCTGTTATAGTTGTTGTTGTCGTTGGAGTAGGCGTTGTTGTCGTAGGGGGTGTTGTTGTTGCCGTTGTAGTCATTGTTATAGCCATTGCCGTAATTGCCGCCGTAATTCTGCGCCATCACGGGCTGAATGGCGCTTCCCGCCATTGCCGCCGCGGTCAAGATGCCCAACGCTTTTTTCTTCCACATGGTCTTTTCCTTTCCCTGAGGCGCGGTACCGTGGCGCCTTCCCGAACTCAAGCGCGCTCAATTTGAGGCGCGCAGCCCGAACCTGAACTGAACAGAAAACGAACCCCGTGGGGTTAAGGTTCCACCGGCAGATCAACTCGAATAGGGGAAAAACCGCCTATTTAAAGGAAGTTGCGTTCAGGCCCGCGTCGCTTCGCTGGTTCGGACTCACATATTGAGAATGAAATCGAAGTGCGCCGACGAGAGGGGAGAGGCTTGTGAGACGCGCATCAAGAGTTGAGGTGAGAAAAAATCATCGTGGCCGTTTCGCGGCTCGTTCGGAAAATAAAGCTGGGTCGTGAGAATGCGCTGCCGGGGTGCTTGCACTTTCAGGTGGTAATGGCGTGTTCGTCCGGGATAGAGCCCCGGAAGAATGGTACGGAATCGATAGCGCCCTGCGGAGTCGGAAAACAGATGGCCGCGATAGCGGAAGCCGGAATCGTCGTAGTCGCCGTTCTCGTTCGCGTGCCACAGATCGAGAAGCGCGCCCGCGACAGGACGACAAGAGCGCGTCAGCACCAAGCCTTCGAGTTGGTAGAGTCTTCCGCGGGTTCCGGGCTCGACCAGATCGGCGCGTTCGGGCGAGCGCGGCTTGAAGAAAGGACCTTCGATTTGCGGCTCGGTCGGATCGTCGCCGTCGCGGCATTCCGGCGTTGGTGCGGCAATGGTTTGCGCGAACATTGTCGTTGTATGAGGTACGCCGAGGCCGAGCCCGCCGACAGCAAGAGCCCGTTTCAGAATCAGGCGGCGTGATGGATGTTCCTGTGCGGGCATCGGAAACTCCTTTGGAGCCCACCCATCATGATCCTACGCCGCATTCCCGAGGCCGACAACGTACCCGAGAAACGCATTGCCGAGACGGATTTGTGCGTCAATACGTCCGCGGCTTGGGCGGGATCGGTTCCATGTCGTTGGTCAGCGTGTACAGGTGAACCGGGCGGAATTCGATGCGCGTCTCCGCCGTTCTTTCGTCGAGCCAGATGAGCGTGTGCTTCAACCAATTGTTGTCGTCGCGATCGGGATAATCCTCACGCGCATGCGCGCCGCGGGATTCCGTGCGGGTGGTCGCGGCGTCGATGGTAACGATCGCCTGCCCGATCAGATTGTCGAATTCGAGCGTTTCCACGAGATCCGTGTTCCAGATCATGCCGCGATCGGAAACCCCGAGGTCCGCAATGCCGCGAAACACTTCGCGAACGCGCCTTTGGCCATTCTGCAGCGTCTCGGCGGTGCGAAAGACGGCGGCGTCTTCCTGCATGACACGCTGCATGGCGAGACGCAGCACGGCGGTCGGCGTCTTTCCTTTGGCGTAACGAAAGTTGTCGAGCCGCGCCAAGGCATCGTCGCCGGCATTCTTCGGCAGGTCTGCATGCATTTCGCCCGGGCGAATGCCTTCGGCGGCTCGCGCGCCGGCAGCCTTGCCGAAAACGACCAGATCGCACAGCGAATTCGAGCCGAGTCGATTCGCGCCATGGACCGAAACGCAGGCCGCTTCGCCGATCGCGAAGAGGCCCGGCACGATGGCGTCGGGATCGTCCTTCCTCAACGTCCGCACTTCGCCGAGATAGTTCGCGGGGATCCCACCCATATTGTAATGGACCGTCGGCAGGACCGGGATCGGCTGCTTGGTGATGTCCACGCCGGCGAATATGCGCGCAGATTCTGTGATGCCGGGCAGGCGCTCGTGCAAGAGCTTCGGATCGAGATGAGAGAGATGCAGATAGATATGATCCTTGAGCGGTCCAACGCCGCGACCCTCGCGAATTTCGATGGTCATCGCGCGGGACACCACATCGCGCGAGGCAAGGTCCTTGGCATTGGGCGCGTAGCGTTCCATGAAACGCTCGCCCGCCGAGTTGGTGAGATAGCCGCCTTCGCCGCGTGAGCCTTCGGTGATCAAGACGCCGGCGCCGTAGACGCCCGTCGGATGGAATTGAACGAACTCCATGTCCTCAAGCGGCAGTCCGGCGCGCAACACCATGGCGTTGCCGTCGCCGGTGCAGGTGTGCGCCGAGGTGCAGGAGAAATAGGCCCGGCCATAACCGCCGGTGGCGAGAATCGTGCGATGGGCGCGGAAGCGGTGGATGGTGCCGTCGTCGAGCTTCCAAGCCATCACGCCCCGACAGCCGCCATCCTCCATGATGAGGTCGAGCGCAAAAAACTCGATAAAGAAATTCACATCGTAGCGCAGCGACTGTCCGTAGAGGGTGTGCAGGATCGCGTGACCCGTGCGGTCGGCCGCAGCACAGGTGCGCAGCGCCTGTTGTTTGCCGTAATGCAGCGTCATGCCGCCGAAGGCGCGTTGAAAGAGGCGCCCGTCTTCCATGCGGGAAAAGGGCACGCCGAAATGTTCCAACTCGTAGACGGCTTCTGGCGCGCGGCGGCAGAGATATTCGATGGCGTCCTGATCCCCGAGCCAATCGGAGCCCTTCACCGTGTCGTACATGTGCCAGCGCCAATCGTCCTCGCTCATATTGCCAAGCGCGGCCGAGATGCCGCCTTGCGCCGCCACGGTATGGCTGCGAGTGGGGAAGACTTTGGTGATGCAGGCGACCTTGAGACCTTGCTTTGCCGCTTCCAAGGTGGCGCGGAGTCCTGCGCCACCCGCCCCGACGACGACGACGTCGAAATTGTGATCGGTGATGGGATAAGCGGTCATATCAATGTCCTGCGAGCGACATCCTGACGAGCGCGAATGCGGACGCCGCGCCGATCGCAAAAGCGGCAAATCGGTTGAGCATCAGAGCTGCGATCTTCTGGCCCTCGTGGTGGAAATAATCCTCGATGATGATCTGAACGCCGAGCGACATATGATAGGTGCTCGCCAGGACAAAGAGGAACATCAGGACCGCGTTGAGAGGTTCGGCGAAATAGGCGGCAACCGCGCCTTGTTCCGCGCCGACGTAAGCGAGCGCCGAGGCGACGAACCAGAGAGAGAGCGGAATGAGCGCAACCGCCGTCATGCGCTGATGCCAGAAATGGGTCGTGCCCGATCTGGCTGTGCCGAGACCTTCGACTTGCGCGAGCGGCGTGCGGAAATCACGCGCGGTCATACGCCGAACCCCGCCCTGACCACGAAAGCGACGACGAAAGCCCCCACCGCAAGCAACAGCGAACCCACGAAAACCAGCGCTGCCGTCAGCTTCGCCGTCGGCACATGAAATCCGTAGCCGACGTCCCACGCGAGATGGCGGATGCCGTTCAAGAGATGGAAAGCCAGCGACCAGAGGAAACCAAACAGGATGATTTCGCCCACCGGATTTGCCGCCACGCGGGCGAATATTGCATAGGCGTCGGGGCCCGCGGCAGCCGCGATCAGCCACCACGAAAGCAGGAGCGTGCCGGCGGCAAGCGCCAGGCCCGTCGCGCGATGGGCGATGGAGGCCACCATGGTGATCGGCCAGCGGTAGATCTGAAGATGCGGCGACAAGGGACGCCCAAAGGGCCGCGGGCTGGGCCCTGGGCTGTTGGGGGCATCGGCCATCAAATTTCCTTGGATGAATCGCAAGTTTCGTGCGGCCCGGAGTGTAGGGAGGGAAGGGGGTAAGTCAACCTCGGCCAAAGCGTGGTGCTGGCCTAATTCGGCCACTCGATTCTCAAAATCGGCCGCTGGAGGAAATTATGGGCAATTATCGCGTCCGCGCCTTGGCACTACTGGCCCGCATTTTTGGTATCACTTTCTGGATTGAGGGGCTTCCCTTTGGAGCGCGCCCGAAGCGCGCCCCTGGGGTAAGCGGAACTACCGACTCCAGTTGTCTTTGATGTACTGAGCGGCGTCAGGTGAAACGTTCTGCCATGCGGCGGTATTGTTCGTGGCGTCGACAACATAGACAGTGTCGTTACTATCCATGACTGCCCACACAGACTCCGCAGCTTGCGAAGCGGTAAGGCCGCTCTTCACGTACCAATATGATTTGTGAATCTTGGCCCAGTCGCCGAGCGCCTTTACTGCGGCGATCACCTTGTCATAGTTCTGGCCGGGATTGTTGAGGTCGTATGAGACGTGCAAGTTGTTTGCCATAGCGGCAATTCTCCAGTTCAAATGTAGGAGCGCCGCTTGACACACTGGGGCGATTCAGATTCTAAAATCCCCTGGTAACTGGTGCTCCACGGCGGCGCTTCCGCTGTGTGGAACCAGGAAAGGGCGGCCCGTGAAGCCGCCCTTTTCGCTGGCAGTCAATCGCTGAACGAATCTGATTCGGTGGTGCCTGGTCAATCCCTTCCACCATCGATTACGCGAAAACTTCCTACCTTGCGGCCTGCAGGCTCTAGCGTCACGCAATTCAGCGCCGCATCGACCAGCTCGCCGATGCTCCAAATGTGATCCGCCACGCCCAATTGCATCGCGGGAGTGACGCGCAAGGTTTCGTGGACTCGGCAGAGATTGAACCAGCACACATAGAGCGCGACCGCAGCTTCATGGTTTTCCCGTTTCTTGCTGAATGCGTTGGTGAGGCGCGTGAAGCGGCGTTGCTGCATCCGCAAGGCTAGGTTCTGGCGTTCGATGTAGGACGTGCTGATTTGCTTCGGGTAGCCGATTACACGGCGTTTGCTTACTCCTACTACCTGAGCCAGGGAGTACCGTCGCGCTGCTTCTACGGCGCGGCTTCCCTGTACCCCGCAGTGTTTCTCGATCTCGCCGTAGGTCACATCCAGACCAAACGCATCCTCAATCGCCTCGGGGTAAGCTCCCCAGCGATCGGATGAGATTTCTGGCTTGCCCAGCACGCGGTCGCGCAAAACTTGCACGAAGGCCGATGTGGTTTCCTGGTTCCCTTGCCTACGCGATAGCTAAGGATTGCCTTCGCCAGTCCGGCCAAAGAAAATGAAGCAGTCCCCTTCTCGGAGCTGTCTTCCGAGGTGAGACGCGCTTGCTTCTTGCCGATGTAGCTCCACGCTTCGAGGCCGAATTCACCGGGGCTTGCGTCTCTCCCGCCCATGATTATTCTCTTTCAGTTCTCGCCCCGAATACACATCAGCCGTCGCATAATTCAAGGTATAAATGAGGTATAGTAGAATGTCATACCTTGACACGCGCGGCGACATGGCGTTATATGATGGCGACCGAGGAGACTCATATGGCAACCGACGAAGCATTTGCACCTAGGCAGCCTCGCAGCCCGCCTTATCCCTTCATTGCGCTTGGGAAGGCCGTTGAGCGTGCTAAGCAGCTATACCCGAAGGCCTTGCACCATCAGGTCGGAATTAGTGTGCTGGCCGACGCGTGGGGTTATGGGCAAAAGAGCAGTGGCCTGGTGCAAACTGCATCGGCGCTTATCCAGTTCGGGCTACTCGTAGATGATGGCGCAGGCGACAGGCGAAAGTTTCAACTGACCAAAGAAGCTATCCGAATAGTCCAAGATGATGACCCCGACTCTGACAAGCGCAAGCTGTTGCTTAAACGAGCCGCACTAACCCCTAAACTTCACCAAGAACTCTGGGGACGGTTCACGACAGCTGGGATGTCTGAATTAGTTATCCGCAACTATCTGATGTTTGACCGCGTTGATGCGAATGAAGCACCCTTCGGAGCAGAAGCCGCAGCCTCGCTGCTAGCTCAATATAAGTCCACGCTTTCATTCGCAAATATCGACAAGGATGGCATACCTCAAGGACTGTTTGCCAAGGATGGAGAAGAAAGCGAGACAAAGCCGATTGAAAAATTGCCAGGGCGAGAGCATACTCCGGCCCCTACCGCAGCCCAGCAGCAGCAGCGGGTCAACCGATCAGAACGAAAGCCGGGCATGAAAGAGGATGTTTTCTCGCTCAAAGAGGGCGATGTGGTGCTCCAGTGGCCGGAGCGCCTATCAGCTGAGAGCTACGAAGATTTGGCCGCATGGGCTCAAATCATTTTGCGTAAAATCAAGCGTGCAGTGGCCGAAAAAGTTGTTGGGGGTGAGGAGAGCACCACAAATTAGCCCCGAAAAGCGAAACCCCCGGAGGGCCTTTTTAGGGGCTGTCCGGGGGCTCTAATCTGTCCGAAACCGTTTGCAAGCAGTGACGAATTTCGGCTCACCGAAACTGTATACAGCTATGGTCTTAGAAGATCAAGAATCTGTTAAAGTGGGCTCCTCTAGGGCTAGAGACTGCGAAGCTTTATTCGCCACTATATCTCCTGACCGTCTAAGGACCTACCTTGCTCGAAGCGGACATGAGCCCGAAAGGGCCTTAGCGCTGTACATGTGGAACGCCCAAGTGGGCGAGGCGTTCCACATTCCGATTCAAAGCGTCGAGGTTGCGCTTCGTAACAGGATCGACCGTGCGCTCCGGGCCAAGTTTAGTGAGTATTGGTGGCTCTGCGAGAAATTCAATGCGGTGGCCGATGAGGAACGTAAAAAAGATATCGCGTTAGTTCTGGCCCGCATTACCAACCGCAACTTGAAGCTTTGTAACGGTCAGGTCGTCGCCGGTCTATCGTTCGGGTTTTGGGTGGGAATGCTTCAGGCCAAATATAACCCACCAATATGGGGCGCGCAGTTACGAAAGTGCTTTCCTGATTTGCCGCAGGGGCGCGGTCGAAAGAGTTTAGCGCAGGAAGCCGGGAAGATCGCTTACCTGCGAAATCGAATCTGGCACCATGAGCCGTTGATCAAACGCGATTTGTCGGACGACTTTCGCGTTGTCATGACCACTCTGGAATGGATTTGCCCGGTAAAAGCTGCGTGGGTTCGTCGTCATTGCCGTGTTCCTGATCTTCTTCGGCAGAAGCCATAACAGGCCACCAAGCGGCAAAACGGGCCAGTACCCAAAGCGCCGCACGCTTTTATCTTGGGCGTCTTTGCGAAATACTAAAGGCTTGTGAGCATGGCCAGAATCGCGCAGTAGTGTCGCTCCATGGTAAGACCGGTCCGCATCGCGCCCTCGATTCTCTCGGCGGATTTCGCCCGCCTGGGAGCGGAGGTGGAAGCGGTCGAAAGGGCCGGCGCGGATTTCATCCATATCGACGTGATGGATGGACATTTCGTCCCCAATATCACGATCGGGCCGCTGGTGGTGAGGGCGCTGCGCCCCCACACCAAAAAGCCCTTCGACTGTCATCTGATGATCGCTCCCGCCGACCCTTATATCGCCGCCTTCGCCGAGGCCGGCGCCGACATCATCAGCATCCATCCGGAAGCGGGGCCCCATCCGCACCGGACGCTGCAATACATCCGCTCGCTCGGGAAGAAGGCGGGCTATGTGCTCAACCCAGGCACGCCGATCGAAGTCGTGGACCCCGTCTTCGACATGGTCGACTTGATCCTGATCATGACGGTCAATCCGGGGTTTGGCGGGCAGGCATTCCTCTCCAGCCAATTGGCCAAGATAAAGGCTGCACGGGAGCGCATCATGTCCTGGGGACGCGATGTGATGCTGGAGGTCGACGGAGGCATCAATCCCGAGACGGCCAAGGAGGCGATTGCGGCCGGTGCCGATGTGCTGGTTGCGGGCACGGCCGTTTTCCAGAATTCAAGCGGCAAAGGACCTGGCGATTATGCCGGCAACATCGCTCGCCTCCGCGGATAATCGCCAAATCGTGGACGATGAGGCACTGCCCCTGCCGGGGCTCGACCCCGGCCACACGCCGTCGCGAGCCGTCCTGTGGCCGGACGCCGCGCGCACGGCATTACGGCGCGCATTTGGGCCTGTGGTCGTTTGGCTACGCGGCGGCTGGCTATACCGGCAAACTCTCTACGGCCCGGTGCCTGACCGCATTAATTTTTACCCGGACGATCCGCGCACGCGACGGTTGGATGATGCCGACGCCTTCATGCGCGGGCGCTTCCGATTCGCCGGGCAGGTCCTGGAAGTCCGAGAGGGATCGATTTTCGATCAGCCTCCGCCCAGCGAATCCTTCGCCGCTGCGCTGCACGGCTTCGACTGGTTGCGGCATCTCGAACTGGCGGGCGGCGATCTCGCGCGGCAGTTCGCCCTCAAAGTGACGCAGCAATGGGTGAAGCGGTATGGCCGCTTTGCGCGGCTACCTTGGCAACCTGAGATCATCGCCGAGCGTTTGCTCAATCTCTTCGCCCATGCCCGATTCTTCCTGGACGATGCCGACCTTGCCTGGCGGTCCCGCCTGTTTGTTTCGCTGCGCGACCAGATGCGCCTGCTGGAACGCACGATTTCCGAAACGCCGGACGGTCTTCCGCGCTTGAAATCGGCGGCAGCGCTTGCCCTTGCCGGGCTCTGTCTTTCGGACGCGCGCAGCGCCGCGGTCGGATTGAAGCGCCTCGCTTACGAGATCGAGCGTCAGATCCTTGCCGATGGTGGTCATGTCAGCCGTTCGCCCGAAGTCCTGCTCGAAGCTTTTCGGGTACTGGGCATGGTGCAGCAGACTTTGGACAGCGCGAATCGCGAAGTCCAGCCGGCTTTGCGGGGCGCGCTGGACCGTATGGCGCCGATGCTGCGGTTTTTCCGTTTGGGCGACGGCGCCCTCGGCGTATTCCATGGCGGCGGAGAAACGAATGAGCCGACCGTTGCCGCAGCGCTCGAAGGCGACGAAGCCGCCGGCCGGCCTCTGGGCCATGCGCCACACTCCGGTTTTCAAAGGCTGGCCGCCGGGCGCACGCTGATCCTGTTCGACGTCGGAGGCGCGCCGCGAGCCCCATTCTCGACCGCAGCGCATGCCGGCTGCCTCGCGTTCGAGATGAGCGCCGGCGAGCACCGTATGATCGTCAATTGCGGCGCGGCGATCGCCGATACGGCTCCCTGGGTGGGTGCGCTGCGATCGACACCCGCACATTCGACTTTGTCGATCGACGATGGTTCCTCGGCCACAATCTTGAAAGATGGCGTGCTGGCAAAACTTCTCGGGCCCCTTCTGATCGGCGGGCCCGACGGAATCGAAACGCGGCGCAACGAAAACGCACAAGGTCTGGTGGCCGAGGCCAGCCACGACGGTTACCTCTCCCGCTTCGGATTCCGTCATCAGCGCTGCATGACGCTCAGTCCGCGGGGGCTCAAATTGACCGGCATTGACCGCGTGATCCCGGTGGGAACGGAGGCTGGAAGGCAGAGAGGGCGCGTGCGGCCGCTGCCATTTGCCGTTCGTTTTCACGTTCACCCCGATGTGCGCCTGTCGCTCGCCCAGGGCGGCATCTCGGTGATCCTGAAGCTGCCCAATGGTGAAGGATGGCGTTTCCGCTGCGGTGGGGCGCTTGCCATCGAGGAAAGCATTTATCTTGGCAGCGGTTCGGCGCGGCGCGCGGAGCAATTGGTTGTTAGCGGCGAATTGCGCGGCGAAGTCGTCGAATGCGCCTGGCTGTTTGAGCAAGTGGGATCCGCATAGGCTTGCGCCCCATGATCCCCGAATTTTTGCGCCGCGCCTTCGGTGTCTCCGGATCGAAGGGCGCTTCATTTGCGAGAACATGCAATATCTGCGGCTATCGCGGCCGGTTCCAATCTGCAGGGAGGCCGCGGCGCATCGATGCGCGCTGCCCCAAATGCGGCTCGGCCGAGCGCTATCGCCTGCTGGCTCTTTGGCTGGACCGGCACGGCGCTTTCCTGCGTGAGGCGCATGTGCTCCATTTCGCCCCGGAGGCCGGCTTGGCCTCTTTGCTGAAGATGCGCGTCGGGCGATACCAGTCCGCCGACATCGCCCCAGGCCGCGCCGATCTGGTGCTCAATATCGAAGCGATAGACGTGCCCGATCAAAGCTATGACGGTATCGTCTGCTCGCATGTTCTCGAACATGTGGACGACCAGAAAGCGCTTGCGGAGATCTACCGCGCGCTGAAACCGGGGGGCGTCGCGCTGATCATGCTGCCGGTCATCGAAGGTTGGGCCACGACCTACGAGAACCGGAAGGTCGGGACGCCGGAAGAGCGCAAACGCCATTACGGACAGGCGGATCATGTGCGCTACTACGGCGCGGATGTGCGAGGGCGCATTCGGGCTGCCGGGTTCCAGCTCGAGGAGTTTACCGCCGAGGGCGAGGATGTGCTGACCTATGCCCTTCAGCGCGGCGAGAAGGTGTTCATCGCGCGCCGGCCGCCCTGAACATTGTAAGCTCCCGACACGCTTGCTATTGCTCGGAACAATTAGCTATTTGCGAGAACGGTTGATGGTGCAAATCAGGTTGCCGAAAGAAAGCCGGGTCAAACCCGGCAAGACGTGGTCGTCGCCCAAACGCGCGGATGGAAAGCCGGCCAAGCGACCCAAGCGAATCCGCGTCTACCGCTACGATCCCGAGGGCAAAGAGAATCCGCGCCTCGACGCCTACTCCGTCGACACCGAGGATTGCGGGCCGATGGTTCTGGACGCGCTGATCAAGATCAAGAACGAGGTCGATCCCACACTGACGTTCCGCCGGTCGTGCCGCGAGGGCGTGTGTGGATCCTGCGCGATGAATATTGCCGGTTCGAACACGCTCGCCTGTACCAAAGCGATGTCCGACATCTCAGGCTCGATCAACATCTATCCGCTGCCCCATATGCCGGTGGTAAAGGATTTGGTGGCGGACCTGACGCAGTTTTATGCGCAATACGCTTCGATCGGGCCATCCCTCAAAACGAAATCGCCGCCGCCCGCCGGAGAATGGCTGCAATCCCCGGAGGAGCGCGAGAAACTCGACGGGCTGTATGAGTGCATCCTGTGCGCCTGCTGTTCGACATCCTGTCCGTCCTATTGGTGGAATCCCGAACGGTTCTTGGGCCCAGCGGCATTGTTGCAGGCCTATCGTTGGATCGCCGATTCGCGCGACGAAGCAACCGGCGAACGCCTGGATTATCTCGAGGATCCGTTCCGGCTTTACCGCTGCCACACCATCATGAATTGTGCGACGGTTTGTCCGAAGGGTTTGAACCCGTCCAAAGCCATCGCCGAAATCAAGCAGATGATGGTGAAGCGGACGGCTTAGGCCGCTTTCCTTAGCGCGACCGCGAAACCTTCGACCGGTGCGTTGGATTCACTGCGCAACGCGCACTCCACGATTTCGCTCACGGCAAACCCTGACTGTTCGGCGCATCTGCGTAGATAGGCTTCGCTATGACGAAAACGATTGGCCGGCGTCTGCTCCCAACCTTCGCCCGCCATCTTTTCAACCGTGAAAAGGCAGAAGCCGCCGGGGTCGAGCCGCCGCGCCGACCCCGAAAGCACCGGCAGAAGATCACCGTGGTAGATCAGCGCGTCGCCCGCGATGATGAGATCGTATGAAAGACCAGGGACCGCGAGAGCCGTTTCAAAATCCTCGACCATGAGATCGGAATAGATATTGCGGCGCCGTGCCTCCTCAATCATGCCGGGGGACAGATCGATACCGTCGAGCCGGCCACCTACCGCCAGATCCTTGAACGCTTCGCCAGATAGGCCTGTGCCGCAGCCAAGATCGAGCACCCGCATGGGAGGTGCCGCGTTCGGCATCACGCGGGTCGCTAAGGCTCGCAAATGGGATGGCGCCCGGTAGTCAAGGCTGTCCACCATGGCCGAGTCGTAATAGGACGAGTAATCGTCGAAGAGCGCCCGCACGGCCATGGCAGGAATTCGGCTGATCCGCTTCAACTCAAGAAGCGCGAGATTGCGGTTGTTCTTGGCCGTTTCCAGATCCGGCGCCAACGCCAAAGCGCGGTCGAAACTCGCCACCGCTTCCTCCAGACGGCGCATGGCGACGAACGTGTTGCCGCGATTGTTCCAACTGATGGCGTGATCGGGCCGCAGGGCCAGCACGCGGTCAAACGCGGTGAGCGCTTCGTCATGGCGGCCCATTTCCAGAAGCGCGGTCGCGCGACTGGAGAGGGATTCCAGGAGGTTGGGCACCAATGCCAAGGACTGGTCGAAACAGGCTAGCGCTTCCTCGCGCCGTCTGAGCTGGAGCAGAACAATGCCGCGCGCGCACCATCCTTCGCCAAAGCGGGGATTGAGCTTCAGGGCTTCGCCGAGAATACGCTGAGCTTCTTCGAATTGTTCGGTTTGGACGCAAATCATGCCGAGCGAGAACAGCGCCTCGAAATGGCGCGGATTGGCGCGCAGTATCTGCTGGTAGCATTGGGCGGCTTCCGCAAAACGGCCCACCTGCTGCAGGCTGGCCGCCTGACGCATCAATGCTTCGTTCATGGGCGCATCATTGCAGGAAGGGCTTCCGCAGCGCGACGGCGAAACCCTTGACAGGCTCGGAACTCTCGCGGCGCAGCGTGCATTCCATCAGCTCGACAAAATCGAGGCCGGTGCGTTCCGCGTGCTCGCGCAAGTAGGATTCGCTGTGGCGGAAACGATTCATCGGGGTTTGCTCCCAGCCCCCCTGGTCCATGCCCTCGACGGCGAAGAGATAGAAGCCGCCCTGGTCCAGCCGCTTCGAGACCCCGGTGAAAACGGCAGAAAGATCGCCGATGTAGATCATGGTGTCGGCCGCGAGGATGAGATCATAATTGAGACCGGGTTCGGCAAGTGCCGTCTCGATGTCGCCCAGGATGAGATTGTCGTAGATGCCGCGACGGCGCGCCATCTCGATCATGCGGGGCGCGATGTCGATGCCATCCAGTCTTCCGCCGCCTACCAAATCCTTGAAGGCATCTCCGACAAGGCCCGTACCGCTGCCCAGATCGAGTACGCGCCAAGGCGGGGTGAGGCGCGGCAGCACGCGATTGGCCAAAGTGCGCAAGTGAAGATGGGCGCGATAGCCGAGCTTCTCGAGCATGGTTTCGTCGTAATGGGACGCGAAATCGTCGAACAGCCCGCGCATGTAAGCCGGCGGGCATCTTGTGCCGCGTCTGAGTTCAAAAAGCGCATTGTCGCGGTTTTCCGCCGCCTGCAAGAGGCCGGGATCAATGGCCAGGGCTTTTTGATAACTCTCCGCCGCGTCCTCGAATCGTTTCATGGCGACGAGCGCGTTTCCGCGGTTGTTCCAGCTGACGGCATGACTGGGATCGAACGCGAGTGCGGCATCGAAGCTCGCGAGTGCGGCCTCCAGCTGTTTCATCTCAAGCAATACCGTGCCGCGTCCGGCGTGCGCGTCAACGAAATCCGCCCTTGCGGCCAGCGCGTCGTTGAAGCGATTCAACGCCTCGCCCCAGCGCTGCTGCTGCATCATCTCGAAGGCTTGCGCGCAAAGGATTTCCGGGAAGAGCGGCCCACCTCTGTTGAGCTCGCCAAGCGCATATAACCGGTTGCGTCGCGCATCGGGAAATTCCGGATTGATCGCGAGCGCGCGTTCGTAGCTGTGCACCGCTTCGGGATAGCGCGTCATCTCGACGAGGGCGTTGCCGCGATTGTTCCAGCTGATCGCGTGCATGGGATCGATCGCGAGCGCGCGGTCGAATCCGCCAAGTGCTTCGTCGGGATGGCCCATTTCAAGGAGTGTGGTCGCGTGATTGGAGAGCGCTTCCACGAAGTCGGGCTTCATCGCCATCGCCCGCTCGAAACAGACCAGCGCGTCGGGATAGCGCTTCATGTTGGCCAGAGCCACGCCGCGCACACAGAGCCCATCGATATACAGCGGATCGAGCTTCAGCGCTTCGCCGATCAGATATTGCGCCTGCTCGAACTGGCCGGTGTGGAAATAGAGGAGACCCAGGCCCGAAAGCGCATCGAAATGCCGGGGATCGGTGCGCAACAGGTCATGATAAAGGCGGGCAGCTTCGGCGACCTTACCGGCCTGAAGGGCGATTTGTGCGTCTTGCAGCAGAGTATCGGACATGTCGCGGAATGTGTCTCAGAATGGATCTGACCACCAGCCATATCTGGCCCTTCAAGCAGCCTTGAGCGGCCTCTTGCCGGCGCCGGCGCGCATTGTGAGAACGCGCCACAGCACGGCGCTTGCGCATTGGCTGAGGCGGCCGGAAGGGTTCAGACCAGCAGGCTTCACCACCATCTTTACCAGCTTGTCGATGTGATGACGGCGATAGAACATCATGACCTTGCTCTGGTACGCGCGCGCATAATATCGACGCCGGTAAGGATGGGACGCCGCCTGTCCGGCGGGGACATTGGCGCAATAATAAGCGCAGGCCAGTTCGTCATCGTCCGATTCATTCACCCGGGTGAAGGCGATCCAAAGTTTGCGCCAGATGGGCAGCTCGGGCTCGCTCTCCGCCTGGAGGATTTCATAGAAGAGTTTGTAGTGCCGGAATTCGTCGGCAGCGATCCGTCCCGCAACCTCTTTCAGCACCGGTTCCTCGCTGGCATCGCGAATGGCGCTGTAGAGGGACGAGGTGCCGCTTTCCACCACGCAGCGCGCGATCATCTCGCCCCGCCTGGAGCCGCGCACCGAGGCGTCCCCGCTCTCGAAATGTGACGGGCGGTAAAGCGCGCGGAAGCGGGCGAACGCATTCTTGAAACTGAAACTCGGATCGGCCAGTTCGGCCCAACGTCCCAGCGCCAGGCCGTGCTGAATTTCCTCCTCGCCCCAATGCTCGATGCCGCTGATCGTGGATTCCGGAGCACCGCGATAAACGCGCTTCAAATATGTGACATAATCATGTGCGTTATATTCGACGAGTGACGCGGCCTTCACCGCGGCAAGCAGCGCCGGATGCACTTTGGAAGCGTCGAACTGCGCCCACTGGACATCGTCGAGCGTCCAGCCTGCCTCGTAGATCACGCCATCGGTCATTTCCAATCCCACCGATGTTGGCCGTTCATCTTAACGGCTTGCAAAGCTACCTCGAACCCATGATCCGGCAAAATCGGCTCTCCCCGGATCGGGGCGCGGGCATAGGCTGGATTTTCACGAAAAAACGCGCCCAAGGCCAGGGTTTTTAACGGGACGCCTCGGCCTGCCCCTCAGAGGACAGCTCGGAGCTGGCGCAGATGGTCAAGCTGTTCAGCCACCCGGGCACGCTCGGCATCCGTCTTGGCTATGGCGAGGTCTTCTTCCGCGTCGGCCAGGCGCCGATCGAGGGCCGCAACGTCGAAATCCGTCATGGGGATGGCTTCCTCGGCGAGAACGATGACCTTTTTGGCATCGACCTCAGCAAAGCCGCCGCGCACGAAGAGCCGGAGATTCGGGGTCGTCCCACCGGTTACTTCGATCACCCCTGGACGAAGCGATGAGATCACAGGGGCGTGCCCGGCCAGGACGCCGAAATAGCCCTCGGTACCCGGAAGCGTGACCATGTCCACATCCTCGGAGAGCAGCATCCGCTCCGGGGAGACGAGATCGAAGTGAATTTTTTCAGCCATTCAATTCCCTTGGCTCTATGCCGCGTCCGCGGCCATTTTTTGCGCCTTCTTCAGAGCATCCTCGATGGTACCCACCATATAGAACGCGGATTCCGGCAGGTGGTCGTATTCGCCGTTCGCCACCGCGGCAAATCCCTTGACCGTGTCGGCCATGTCGACGAACAGACCGGGGAAGCCGGTGAAGACCTCCGCGACATGGAAGGGTTGCGACAGGAAGCGCTGGATCTTGCGCGCCCGCGTAACGATCAGCTTGTCCTCTTCGGAAAGCTCGTCCATGCCGAGAATGGCAATGATGTCCTGCAGGCTCTTGTAGCGCTGCAGGATCGACTGCACCTGACGCGCGACCCGATAGTGTTCTTCACCCACCACGCGCGGGTCGAGAATGCGCGAGGTCGAGTCGAGCGGATCGACCGCGGGATAGATGCCAAGCTCGGCGATCTGCCGCGACAGAACGGTGGTCGCGTCCAAATGCGCGAAGGATGTTGCCGGCGCGGGATCGGTGAGGTCGTCCGCCGGGACGTAGATCGCCTGCACGCTTGTGATAGAGCCCTTGTTCGTCGAGGTGATGCGCTCCTGGAGAGCGCCCATGTCGGTGGCAAGCGTCGGCTGATAACCCACCGCCGAAGGAATGCGGCCGAGGAGTGCCGAGACTTCCGAACCCGCCTGGGTGAAGCGGAAGATGTTGTCGACGAAGAACAGCACGTCCTGCCCCTGATCGCGGAAATATTCGGCGACGGTCAGGCCGGAAAGACCGACCCGCGCGCGTGCGCCCGGTGGCTCGTTCATTTGGCCGAAGACGAGGGCGCATTTGGAGCCTTCCGTCGAGCCCTTCCTCGGATCCTTGTTGACGCCCGATTCGATCATCTCGTGATAAAGGTCGTTGCCCTCGCGGGTGCGCTCGCCGACGCCGGCGAAGACGGAATAACCACCGTGTTTCTTGGCGACGTTGTTGATGAGTTCTTGGATCAGCACGGTCTTGCCCACGCCCGCGCCCCCGAACAGACCGACCTTGCCGCCCTTTGCGTAGGGGGCGAGGAGGTCGATGACCTTGATGCCGGTGACGAGAATCTGCGATTCGGTCGATTGCTCGACGAAAGAGGGGGCCGGCTGATGGATGGCGCGCTTGCTCGCGAAGTTGATCGGGCCGGCTTCGTCCACGGGCTCACCGATCACGTTCATGATGCGGCCAAGCGTGCCGTCACCGACCGGCACCGCGATCGCCTGACCGGTGTCGTGCACCGGATTGCCGCGCACCAGACCTTCGGTGGAATCCATCGCGACAGTGCGCACCGTCGATTCGCCCAGATGCTGCGCCACCTCAAGGATCAGGCGGTTGCCGTTGTTGTCGGTTTCAAGGGCGTTCAGGATTTCGGGAAGCGGCCCATCGAACTGCACATCGATCACGGCGCCCATGATTTGGGTAACGCGGCCGATCTTGTTGCTGGCGGTTTTCAGTGGGGCGTTCATGGCACTTTCCTTCGAACGGAATAGGGGTTCAAGCGACGGACAGGGTGACTTCGATATTGCCGCGTGTCGCTTTGGAGTAGGGACAGATGGTATGGGCCTCTTCGATGAGGGCCTGAAGCTTTTCTTTCGCGACGCCGGGAATTGCGAGAGTCAAATCGGCCTTCAGAAAGAAACCCGCTTCACCCTTGTCGAGAGTTACCGCGCAAGTGATCTTGGCCGCCTGGCCATCCACGCCGTGCTTTTTGGACAGCGCGATCACCGCTTGATTGAAGCAGGAAGAATAGCCCAGCGCGAAGAGTTGTTCGGGATTGTGGCCCTCGCCGGATCCACCCAATTCCTTGGGAAACGTCATGGACAGCGCCAGCACCCCATTTTCGAGCATTGCCCGTCCGTCGCGACCGCCCTTGCAGGTTGCCTTTGTCGTGTAAGCCATCAGATCGCCTCCGCTCCGGAAATAATCTCGATAAGTTCCTTGGTGATCATCGCCTGACGGCTGCGATTATATTGCAACGTCAACCGGTCGATCACCTCGCCGGCATTGCGCGTCGCAGAATCCATCGCGCTCATGCGTGCGCCCTGCTCGGATGCCGCATTTTCCAGAAGCGCGCGGAAGATCTGCACCGACACGTTGCGCGGCAGCAGGTCGGCGAGGATTTCGGCCTCGTCGGGCTCATAGTCGTAGACGGCGCCTCCAGCCAACGGGGCAGCCTGCAGGGCAATTTCGACCGGCGCCGGGATCAGCCGCTGGGCCGTCGGCTCCTGCGACATCACCGATTTGAAGCGCGCGTAAACGATGGTCGCCACGTCGAACTGGCCTTCGGCGTACATATCAAGCACGCGGCGCGCTATTCCCAAAGCATTCGAGAAGCCGATCCGCTTCACGGCCGTCAATTCGACGGTCTCGATGATATGGCGGCTGTAAAGGCGGCGAAGCTGATCGCGCCCTTTGCGGCCGACACAAAAGATCTTCACTTCCTTGCCGTCTTGCAGGAGGGCATCGATCAATATGCGTGCGCGTCGCACGATGTTGGTGTTGAAGCCGCCGCACAGCCCGCGATCGGCGGTCGCAACGATCACCAGATGCACCCGATCCGAACCGGTGCCCGTCAACAGCAGGGGCGCGCCGGGGTTCCCGGTCATGGAACCCGCAAGCGATGAGATCACCGCCGCCATCCGTTCCGCATAGGGCCGCGCCGCCTGCGCCGCATCTTGCGCGCGCTTCAATTTGGACGCGGCGACCATTTGCATCGCGCGCGTGATCTTGCGCGTCGCCTTGACGCTCGCGATACGGTTGCGAAATGCCTTCAGGCTCGGCATCAGGCAAAGGCCTTCGCGAAGTCGTCGAGGATGGCTTTGAGTTTGGCATCCGTCTCGGGCGCCAATTGCTTTGAGTTTCGGATCGTATCCAGCACATCCTTATGCTTGCTGCGCAGCAGGCGCAGGACTTCGGC
>DATHDZ010000220.1:0-2665 GCA_035318785.1 Micropepsaceae bacterium | reverse complement strand
TCCTCGCCTTGCCGGCCAGTCGAAACGCCGGCCTTCAGCTATTCCTATCCGAGCGGCAACGCGAATTTCGGGACCACCACCGCGATCCTTCTCGCCGCCATGGTGCCGGAGAAGCGCGCCGAGATTTTCGCGCGCGGCTGGGAATATGGCGAGAACCGCCTGGTGGCCGGGGTTCATTTCCCCTCGGACATCGAATCGGGGCGCATCTCGGCCACCGCCATGGTGGCGGTGATGATGCAGAACGCTGCGTTCAAAAGCGATTTCGCATCCGCCAAAGCGGAACTGCGCGCCGCGCTGGGACTCGCGCCCAGCCCATGACGGGTTATGCCGACATCGATGCCGTTCTCTTGCCATGGGCCGAGAAGCGCGGCCTGCATGTCTATATGGGCCATCGCCAGAATGTGGTGCGCTCGGTCACCGTCTATGTCTGGATGGGATCGCGCCATGAATCGACCGGGCATGTCTGGATCGATCCGATCAACGAGATGGGGCTCGTCGGCATCCACGCCGCCGCAGGCAATTGTCATTTCGACGATGCGGTGCCGCTCGCCGGATTGACGGCCGCGCTCGACGCCGCTTGCGAGAAGCTCGCGGCCCACAAACAGCGCAGCGAGACCTACAGCGCCTAGACTTCGATTTCGCCGCGCATATAGAGGGCGCAGGGGCCGGACAGGATCACGCGGTCTCCCTGATCCGTACACAGAATATCGCCGCCGCGCGGAGACGCCTGATAGGCGCGCAGCCTTTTCTTACCCAGCCGCTTCGCCCAGAACGGTGTCAATGTCGCGTGCATCGATCCCGTCACCGGGTCCTCCGCCACGCCGACGCCGGGCGCGAAGAAACGCGACACGAAATCGTAAGGCGCGCCATTGCCCTGCGCGGTCGCAAGCAAGGCACCCGCGCCCGCCTGCGAGAGCACATCGGCAAGAGCGCCGGAGTACCGCATCGCGCGGATGGCCGCTTCGGGCCAAACCGCGATGGGGGCGGGCGTGCCGCCGGCGCCCGTCGGCGCGAAATGGATCTCCAAAGGAGGCCCAACGCGCAGAGCATCGCCGAGCGCGCGGCCAAACCCTTCGGGCGCCGGGAGCGACTCCACCCTTCCGGCAGGCAGCGCCATGGCGTGGCGTCCATCCGCGCTTCTCTCGACCGCCAATATGCCGCTTTGGGTTGCAAAGCGCACCAGTGGGATGCTCGGCGCCAGCTCTGCAAAGATCACCCACGCGGAAGCCAGGGTTGCATGGCCGCAGAGCGGCACTTCCACCGCCGGCGTGAACCAGCGCAAATCATAAACGCCCAACTCGCGCCGCACGAGGAAAGCGGTCTCGGCGAGATTGTTCTCATTTGCAATTGCCTGCAGCAATCCATCGTCGAGCCAGGATTCGAGCGGCACGACCGCGGCGGGGTTGCCGCCGAACGGCCGCTCGGCAAATGCATCGACCTGCCAAAGTTTGAGCTTCATTGCTGGGTCCTGGATGATTGATTGGCGGTGCTAGCCCGGTACGCGGCCAAACACAACGAAGATGCGATGGGGAATTTTGAGAGGATCGTCGGGAAAGCTCCGTTCAAGCAGTTCCCTATGCGCCAAATCGAATCGCGCGACGGCTTCGGGTGACAATGAAGCGCCGATACCGGCACTGACGCGAATGCCGCCGAGCCAGGCACCCCGTGAGTACGTCACGATCGCCCGGTTCCCCGAGCGAACCCTTCCGGAGCCGTTCACGAATTCGTGCATCGGCCCATAGCCAGACCAAGCCTCGCCGCTTATATTCCGCGTCCGGCGCCTGCTTCGTCCCCCGACCGTCAGGCCCAGGCCCTCTTTGCATTCAACATTAGGAGAAGACTCGTGAAAACCACTCGCATTTTCGACGCTGCCGCAGCGTTTGCCATATTGGCGCTGGCGTCGGGCGCCGTCTCGGTGTCGGTGTCGACCCCGGCCGTCGCACAAGCCGCCCAGGACGACCAGATCGCCACCACCAACGGCAATCTCGTCATCCACCCGGTCCATCACGCGGGCGTCGTTCTGACCTGGAACGGCAAGCGCATCGTCGCCGATCCCACCACCTTCCCGCCCGGCCCGAACAGCGGCGCGGCCGATTTCAAAGGTGCCGCCGCGCCCGATCTGATCCTCATCACCCATGAGCATGGCGATCATTTCAGCGTCCCGACGCTCACCGAGCTGGCCGGTCCGAACACCGTGATCGTCGCGCCGCAGAGCGTCTTCGGCATGCTGCCGGCCGCCCTGCAGGCGAAGACCAAAGTGATGAAGAACGGCGACAAGGGCACCTTTGCCGGCGTGCCGGTGGAAGCCGTGGTCGAATACAATGTCACGCCCGACCGGCTGATGTTCCATCCCAAAGGCCGCGACAACGGTTATGTGCTGACCATGGGCGGCAAGCGGGTCTACCTCGCCGGCGACACGGAAGAGACGCCGGAACTGAAGGTCCTCGCCAATATCGACGTCGCCTTCATTCCCATGAACCTGCCCTACACGATGACCCCCGAAGCGGCGGCGACCTGGGTGAAGGATTTCAAGCCGAAGATCGTCTACCCGTATCATTACGGCGAAAGCGACGTGAACAAGTTCAAGACGCTCGTCGGCAATGCGAGCGATGTCCGTCTACGCAAATGGTATTGAGTTGATGGAAATCGTCATCCGTTAGGATGA
>DATHDZ010000219.1:0-2999 GCA_035318785.1 Micropepsaceae bacterium | reverse complement strand
CAGGATGCCGACAAAGCCGGCGCTGAACACAATCCCCATCGCGCTCTTCTCGGCGCCGAACGCGCGCAGGATCGCCGGCGCGCCCACATTGGCGGCGCTGAAATCAAGCCCATCGACGAACAGGATCAGGCATCCGAGGATGAGCGTGAGCCATTGGAAACGCCCCAGCGGGCGGTTCTCCAGAAGCTCGCCGACATCGATCTCGCGTGGGTGGTTTTCTGCCATGCTGCCCTCTAGCGGCTGCGTATTGTGCCCCGTCCGGGCCAGCTCTGCCAGTGCTCGCAGGCGATTCTTAGGCGGCTAAGCAATCACCTCGCGGCGCAATTCGGCGTTGAGAGCGGCAAGGTTCACCGCGCCCTCAAGGCGCGCAACGACAATGGTGGCAAGCGCGTTGCCCAGGACATTGACCGGAACGAAGGCGGACGAGAGCAGCCGGTGCACGCCGAGAACCAGCCCCACCGCCGCCACCGGAATCGTGCCTGTCGCGGCAAGAGTGGACGCCAACATCACGATCGCAGAGCCGGCGACTCCCGCTCCGCCTTTGGAGGTGATGAGCATGATCGCCAGCAAGCCCAATTGTTGGCTCAGCGTCAGGTCGATGCCGACGGCTTGCGCGAGGAAGATCGAGACAGTTGCGAAATAAAGACACGTGCCGTCATGGTTGAAGGCATAGCCCGTGGGCAGCACCAGCGCGACCACGGCTTCGTCGCAACCAAGCGCGCGAAGCTTTGTGTTCACACGCGGAAATACGGTCTCGCCGGAGCTCGTGCCGACCACGATCAGCAGCTCGGCGGCGAAATAGCGGATCAGCCTGATGAAGCTCACGCCCGTCCATTGCGCGATCGGCCACAGCACGAGCACGACAAAGAGCACGCAGCAGACATAGAACTCCGCAACCAACTCGCCCAATGCAAAAAGCGTCGAAGGACCGAACTTGCCCACCGTAAATGCAATAGCGCCGAATGCGCCGATCGGCGCGACGACCATCACATAGCCGATCATCTTGAAGATAATCTGCGACGCGGTTCCGATCGCCTCGACGACGGGCGTCGCCTTTGGCCCAATGGCCGAAAGTGCGAAAGCAAAAAGGATCGAGATGAACAGCACCGGCAGAACGTCGCCATCCGCGAATGCGCCGACGGCGCTGGACGGCACGATGTCGAGCAGGAATTCGCCGAAATTGGCATGCTGCGCCGAGGCCTCGACGGACGCCACGCTTTTGTCCGACAGAGTTGCCGGGTCGACATGCATGTTCGCGCCTGGCGCCCAG
Source organism: Micropepsaceae bacterium (assembly GCA_035318785.1). Classification (GTDB taxonomy): domain Bacteria; phylum Pseudomonadota; class Alphaproteobacteria; order Micropepsales; family Micropepsaceae; genus CAIYRG01. Next base: position 1,729 of record DATHDZ010000219.1, on the reverse strand, counting down.
AGATTGACCAGAACAAGGGCAATGACCAGCGCCAGCGAGGTGACGATCTCGAAATAGATCAGCGCTTTGAGGGCGACGCGTCCTACGCGCTTTGCTTCGCGCACGCTGGCGATGCCGTGGACCACCGTGCAAAAGATGATCGGCGCCACCAGCATCCGCACCAGCTTGATGAAAAGGTCGCCCAGCGGTTTCAAAGCATCGGCGCTCGAAGGCCACACGGCGCCGACAAGGATTCCCAACGCCATGGCGATGAGGATCTGAACCGAAAGGTCGCGATAGATCGGGCGGCGGCGCCTAACAGCGAAATCCGTGGTGTCTGCCGTCATGGCGCGTTCAGGAATGCGAGAACGGAGGCATTGAAACGGTCTTTCGCTTCAAGCTGCACCAGATGGCCGATGCCGTCGAACACTTCGACTCTTGCGTTCTTCATCCGCGCTGCGAGCTCACGTGCGAGCTTTACATTGTCGCCCATGCGCGGGCGCAATGCTTCGGGCGCATAGGCGCGTCCCGGCGCGTTGTGGTCATTGGCTCCCATGATGAAAAGCACCGGCTGCGGCAAAAGCGGAATCTCGTACACCACGGGCTGGCTGTAGATCATCTGATAGGAATTGACAAAGGCGCGCAGCCAGCGCGGATATTCCGCACTGTCCTTGATCCGCATGCGTGCCTCGATAAAGGGCGTGATGTCCTCGGGCGGCAGCGTCAAAGAATAATTCGTCACCAACTGACGGCGGTAAGCGTCGGGCGTGAGCCTGTCCTCGTCCGCAAGCAATCGCTCGGTCTCCACGGGCGGCACGAAATTGCGGTAATCCTCCAATCCGATGGGCGCGGCCATGACCAGCCGGTTCAACCGATCCGGATAGGCGCGCGCGAAACGCACCGCGAGCATACCGCCCATGGAATGGGCGACGATGTCGACCTTGCCAAGCCCCAGGGAATCGATGAGCGCGAGCGTGTGGCGCGCCAGCAGATCGAAGCTCAACGGAGCCGTCGGTTTGGAGGACTTTCCGAAACCCACCTGGTCGGGCACGACGATGCGATAGCCGGCCCCGGCGAGCGCTTTGATCGTCGGCTCCCAATAGCTGGATGGGAAATTGCGTCCATGGAGCAAGACAATGCTGCGGCCATTCGCGAGGCCGGTCGGCTTCACATCCATATAGGCCAGACGCAGCGCTTCGCCCTCGCCCGGCACGGCGAGCATGGCGACCGGGTAAGGATAGGCAAAGCCCTCCAGCCCGATGCCATAGGGCTCCGCCGCGCTAACATAACTCGACGCGAGCAGACTCAACCCGAGGCTCAGCACGGCAATGATGCGGCTCATCGTCATCTCGCAAAGCCCCGAATTGGATTATCGCAAAACGATGAGGTGAGTGAACGCATTCGAAATCTAGAAGAGATGCCTATACCTGCGCAGGCTAACGGGATGTCGAGCCCTGCCGCGCCGCGCGGCGCCTCAGGGCTCGCCTCTTCGTCTAACCACGGCTTCCCGGACAGAGGTCGAGCGTCACATCCGGCCAGCCCGTGGCGACGCCCCCGATGGAGGAAATGCTGAGCTTGTCGCCCTGCGGGTCGAACAGCATCAAGGCCTGAAGCGACATCGGGTCGAGGAATTGGCCCGCGCGCGAGCCTTCGACGATGAGCAAGCCGCTGATCGTAGTGCCGCCATTGGTAATGGTGCCGGATATGGCTTCTTCGCCCCGGCTGTTCTTGGTGCGCGTGCCGGATTTGA
>DATHDZ010000218.1:0-21130 GCA_035318785.1 Micropepsaceae bacterium | reverse complement strand
GATGCCTTCGTAATAATTGAAATTGGATTCATGCGTGACGACGACGATGTCTTCGGCACCGAACGGACGCAGGCCGCCGGAATGGTCGAAATGGTGGTGCGTGTTGACGACAAACCGGATCGGCTTGTTGGGAATGAGCCGCCGCGTTTCGGCGATCACCGCCTCGCCGCGCTCCTGATCCATCGGGCCTTCGACGATGACCGCATAATCACGAAATTCCACCGCCATGCTGTTATAGGGCCCGCCGAGCAACCAGACGCCGGGCGCCATTTGACGCGTCGCGACGCGGTTGGGTTGCGCGGTTGCTTGCCGGACCATGTCGGGCACCTGCAGAGCAGCGCCGGGGACATTCACCTTCACATCGCTGATCTGGATGTCGTAACTCGGATGGGGCGGATTGCCGATGCTTTGATGGAAGCCGACGGGGAACTTGACGCCGTTGTAATCCTTGTAGCCGCCCTGGACGCGGGTCTCGACAAACATGTCGCCCAGGATCGGGTTCGGCAGCCAGGTCTGCACCTTGGTGACCATGTTCTGATCATTGATCCAGCCATTGGTGGGATATTTCCCTAGCGCCTTGAACTGGACGACCGTCACTTTCTTGGTGCTTCGCGAGCTCTCCGCATAGACCATGGCTTTGGCATCGGGGGCCGCCATCGCGGCTTTGATGAATCCATGCGGCGTCATGATGAGCTCGAGCTGGCGCAGCTCGGCCTGACCGACTTGCGGGTTGGGCTGATTCTGATCGTTCACGTTCCAGGCGTAATTCCCGCTGACGAGCTGCATCTGCTTGCGTTCGCCGATGATCGGCCGCTGGCCGCCGCCGCGCGTCGCCGACCAGGCGCCTTGCACGCGCACCTGATCTTCGCGCATGGAATTGGAGCCGTAGTCGATCGTGCGCACGAAGCTCTTGAGCTCGAAGCGCGGCCAGGTCTCGTCCAGCGCGGCGCTGTAATTCTGGCCGAGCGCCGTCACATAGCCGGTCGCCGAATATTGGAGCGAGTTGACCTTGCTGACGCCCATCGCGGCATCGGCCGCCTGGAGCACCGTTCTCGCGTTCGGCGCGTTGTTTTGCGCCGCCACCGGCATCGCGCAAAGCGCCACGAATGCCATGGAAAGCCATAATTTGTTGGCCATTGTTCCCTCCCATTGTTGGCCTATGCATCAAGCTTAGCGTCTTCGCCCGAGGCGCGCCAATGGGAGGAATCACCTGGGTACTGGCCGGTTTGAGCTGGTAGACGCCGCGCTTGAGGGCGTTGTGCCAACTCTAGTTGAGCGTAAAGTGGGGCGATTCATGGTAATCGACGGCGGAGCCAAATAATGGATTCGAATTCGCTATTTCCCGCACTTGTTCTTGGGATGGCTCTTAGTATGGTCCTCTTCTTCGCATTTGGTCTATTCCGCGTTCGGTCGGCTAAAAGATTTGGAGAAAACAGCGATACGTCATCCGGGCCTGACGGAAACGGGTCAGGCCACCATGGTTGCGATTCAGGCGGTCATGGCGGCGCTGATTGCGGCGACGGCGGCGGCGGGCATTAAGATGGGTTGCCCAATTTCCTTTCTTGGGTGCCTCCTTTGAACCGCGAGTGGCCGAATTAGGCCAGCACCATTACTTCCCGGCGCGCAGTCTGTCCCAATAGGCGAGGCGCTTGGCGATCTCCTTTTCAAAACCCCGCTCCGAAGCGCGATAGAAATCCTCCCGCGCCATGCCGTCCGGGAAATAGTTCTGGCCGGAGAAGGCCTCATCCGTCGCATGGTCGTATTCGTAGCCCGCGCCATAGCCGAGATCGCGCATCAGCTTGGTGGGCGCGTTCAAGATATGCGCGGGCGGCGTCAGCGACCCATGCTTGTCGGCGGCGCTGCGCGCAGCACCAAAGGCGGCGTAGACGGCATTCGATTTGGGCGCAGTCGCCAGATAGATCACCGCCTGGGCGAGCGCCAATTCGCCCTCAGGTGAGCCCAGGAAATCATAAACGTCCTTGGCCGCGAGGGCTTGTTGCACCGCCTGCGGATCGGCGAGACCGATGTCTTCCACCGCTGCGCGCACCAGCCGTCGGGCGATGTAAAGCGGGTTCTCGCCGCCCGCGAGCATGCGCGCAAGCCAATAGAGCGCCGCATTGGGATCTGAGCCACGAATGGATTTGTGCAGCGCGGAGATCAGATTGTAATGCTCCTCGCGGCTCTTGTCGTAGATCGGCGCGCGTTTTTGCACTGCGGAGACGAGCGCCGCCGTATCGAGCAGCGCATCCGATTTCAGATCCGCAAGTTCTTCGGCGAGATTCAGAATATAGCGGCCGTCGCCATCCGCCATGGCGCGAAGGCTTGCGCGGGCTTGCGCATCGAGCGGCAGCGAGCGCCCGTAATAGGTTTCCGCCCGACGAAGCAATTTTTCCAGATCGCCATCGTCAAGCCGGCGCAGCACCAGCACCTGCGCGCGCGACAAAAGCGCGCCGTTGAGTTCGAAAGAGGGATTCTCGGTGGTGGCGCCGACCAGGACGATGGTGCCGTCTTCCATCACGGGAAGGAAGGAATCCTGCTGGCTGCGATTGAAGCGATGGATCTCATCGATGAAGAGCAATGTGCCTTGCCCGACGCGACGGCGGCCACGCGCCGCCTCGAAGGTTTTCTTCAAGTCAGCGACGCCGGTGAAGACCGCCGAGAGCTGTTCGAAATGCAGCTTGAAGACGGTGGAGAGCAGCCGCGCGATGGTGGTCTTGCCGGTGCCCGGCGGGCCCCAGAGGATCATGGAGGCGGGACGGCCGGCGGCGATCATACGGCCAAGCGGGCCTTCGGGCGAAAGGAGATGATCCTGTCCTACGACTTCGCCAAGAGTGGTGGGGCGCAGCCGGTCGGCCAGGGGGCGCGGGGCGTCCTTCTCCAGTCCTGCGGCGCCAAAAAGATCGGTCATTCGGAAAGTCTACTGGGAAGGACCGCGTTCGGCATCCCCCACCCCGCCAGGGGATGCTTAGCCGAGCCGAGCCGGTTCAGAACGGAATCCAGTTGCGTTGCTTGGCGTAGGAAAGATAGCCCCCGTTGACGCCCGCGCGCAGACCGACGCCGGTTCGCATCGGCGCAAGGACGACGCGTCCGGACTGCTGGTAATTCACGCCGATTCCGGCGACGAAGTAAGCGCTGCCCTCGATCCCGGGAAAGCGCTCATAGATCGCTTCTGGGCTGGGCAAATTGTAAACTAGCGTGAAGGTCTTCGAGGCATTGGCGCCGAAATCGAAACCGATCGAAGGCCCTTGCCAATAGACTTTCACCGGGCGGTCGTTGTTGCTCTTCATGTAGAGATCGCCCTCGCCATAGCGCAAGCCGACGAAGAATGCGCCCGAGCCTTCTCCGCCAGCGATGTAGGCGTTGGGCCGTCCGTAGCGGCTGAAGATTCGTTCCACTGCCTTGGCGACAGCTTCCGTCGTAGCGCCGAAGAAGCCGGCTGCCTTCTGGACGATCTCATCGGCGCTGTAGGTCTCGTCTTCGCTACGCGGTGGCGCACTATCGGGCGGAGTCGTTTGTGAATCCGCAGGCGGCGGCGGCACATCGGACGTTACCGCTGGAGATGCGGCCGATGCCGCAGGGGCGCCTGGAAGCGCCAGCAAGAGCAAAGCGACCGCGAAAGCTGTGTGAATGAATGATGTGATTTTCATCGCTTACTCTCCCATACCTCGCCCTGACCCGGAACCTGCGGTAGCAGAGCCGGAAACTAAGGTCCGGGGGGAATGGAGTTTAGCGCCAATTGCTCTCACATGCGCGTGCGTTCTTGACTTCGGTGTGTCGAGAAGCGAGATCGCCGGAGCGGCGACCGTCAGCTTGTCTTTGGCAGGCCTCCCTCGTCCGTTGCTACCGGCGCGCTGAACGCAGACGCGAACCCGAATATCCTGATCAATTGATTTTCAACTCCTCGTTTCCCTTGAGAGGGTGCTCACAGTACGACTGAGTTGCTAGGCAGTATCCCCCACCAGGAGGGGTAACTCACTGCACGGCCAGCTGCATCACGCGGTCGCCGCGCTGAATGGCCATGCTCCATTGGTCCGCCTCGCCCAGCACGCGACGCAGCTGCTCGACGCTCGCGATACGTTCGCCATTCACCTGACGGATGATGTCGCCTTGGTGGAATCCGAAACGCGCCGCCTGCGACGCGCCGGCGACGGCCGTCACCACGACGCCTTTGGCCATCATGTCCATCTGCATCTCATCGGCGAGGGCCGGCGTGATGTTGGCGATGCGCGCGCCCTGCATGGGATTCTGGCTGGCGACGACGCCTTCCTCGCGCCCGGCATCGGGCGGCAGCGCGATGCGCACGCTCGCGTCATGCGTCGCACCCGAGCGCAAATAGCGGATGCTCGCGCTGTCGCCGGGCCGGTGCGTCACGACGCGATAGCGCAGCGCATTGGAATCCCCGATGGCAAATCCATCCACGGACAGCAACACGTCGCCCTTCGTAAGGCCGGCCTGCGCCGCCGGACTTCCCGGATAGACCTGTGAGATCAGCACGCCTTCGGGGCGCGCTAGTCCAAGACCCCGCGCGATCTCCGCAGTGACCGCCTGGCCATCGGCGCCAAGCCAGGGCCGCTTGATGCCGCCGCCGAGAGCACCATCCACCACGACTCGCGTCATGTTGGAGGGAATGGCAAAGCCAATGCCGATATTGCCGCCGGACGAGGAATAGATCGAACTGTTGATGCCGATGAGCCTTCCATCCATCGTCACCAAGGCGCCGCCGGAATTCCCCGGATTGATTGCCGCATCCGTCTGGATGAAGAATTGATAGTCGGAGGCGCCGCCATTCGAGCGCGCCAGCGCCGACACAATGCCGCTTGTCACGGTCTGCCCGACGCCGAACGGATCGCCGATGGCAAGGACAAGATCACCCACCTGCAACTTGTCGCTATCGCCGAATTGCAGCGCCGGAAGCTTCTCTCCCTTGGTGTCGATGCGCAGCACCGCAAGGTCGGTACGCGGATCGGCGAGGACCACCTTGGCTTCGAATTCGCGCCGGTCGGGAAGCGAGACTTGGATATCCTGGCCGCCTTCGATCACGTGGTTGTTGGTGACGATGATTCCATCGGCGCGCACAATGACGCCCGATCCTAAGGATTGCTCGACCCGGGAGCGGTTGGGGCTCGCGCCGAAGAACTGCTGGAAGAACGGATTGACCGCCTGACGTACCACGCGGCGGGCATAGACATTGACGACGGCAGGGGCGACTTTCGAGACGACCGGCGCGAACGAAAGTTGAACCTGCGCCGGAGACTGCGGAACGGTCCGCTCTTGCGTCTGGGCCTCCGCCCCACCGGCCAATGCGGCCAGGAACGCGGCCGCCGCAACCAGAACACGCATGGCTGTTCTCCCTCGCCCCGATTGGGCGCGATAAAAACGGCAGAATTCTGCCGGATTAAATGCCGGAACGCATATAGTGCCGGCCCCGCCAGAGTGAAAGACCACCGAAAGAAGCCTATCGCATGAGCCTTAATTCTCCCACCGAGATCGCCATTTTCGCGCTTTGTGCGATTCTAGCCATCACCTTCCACGAGGCCGCCCATGGGTTTGTGGCGCTCTATTTTGGCGACTCGACGGCGAAGAACGCCGGGCGCGTGACCCTGAACCCGATCAAGCACATCGACCTCTTCGGGACGATCATCCTTCCCGTCCTGCTTTTCGTCACGGCGGGTTTCATCTTCGGTTACGCCAAGCCGGTGCCGGTGAATTTTTCGGCCCTGAAGAATCCCCGCTGGGACATGATCTGGGTGGCGGCTGCGGGGCCAGCGATGAACGTGGCGCTGGCGATCGCCTCTGCGATTCTGCTCACCGGGATCGGCGTGCTGGATGGTGAGAACGCCGCGCTCGTCGGCAATGCGCTCCTGTTGTCGATCGAGCTCAATGCGATATTGGCGATCTTCAACATGCTGCCGCTGCCGCCGCTCGACGGCAGCAAGGTCATCGCCGCGTTCCTACCGGAATCCTTGATGCGGCCCTATCTGCGCTTCGGCCGCTACGGCATGACCGTGCTGCTTTTGCTGGTGTTTGTCGTCCCGCTGCTCGCGGCGCGCGCTGGAATCCGTTTCGACATTTTCGGCTGGCTGGTACTGGGGCCTGCCGACGCGCTCACGCGGGCGCTGCTGTCTCTGATCGGGCGAGGATAGATTTCGCAACAACCATTCGTCGCGCAGGCGCGCGCCGGCTGGGTGCGCGCGTTCGCGGGCATGACACCGTGGGAAAGGACGAGGTCTACGCTTCGGCGGCTTCTTCGGCGCTTTCGACGGGCCCGGAATCCTTGCCCTTGGCGTCCGGATCGCGATCGATGAATTCGATCACGGCCATGGCCGCGTTGTCCCCATAACGGAAACCGGCTTTCAGCACGCGGGTATAGCCACCAGGACGCGCCGCATAGCGCGGGCCCAGCACGTCAAAGAGCTTGGACACCATCGCCGCATCTTTGATGCGCGACAAAGCGAGGCGGCGCGCATGCAGGCTGCCCTTGCCGTTCCGCGCCGACGTCACGAGCTTTTCGATGACAGGGCGAAGCTCCTTCGCCTTGGGCAGCGTGGTGGTGATCTGCTCATGCTTGATCAGCGCGCAGGCCATGTTGGCGAACATCGACGTGCGATGTGCCGTGGTGCGGTTGAGCCTGCGGCCGGACTTCAAGTGACGCATGATACAATCCCCTCAAACGCGCGGATCAGTACTGATCCTCGTAGCGCTTCGCCAATTCCTCGATGTTCTCCGGCGGCCAGCCCGGCACCTCCATGCCGAGATGGAGTCCCATCTCCGCCAGCACGGCTTTGATCTCGTTCAGCGATTTGCGCCCGAAATTCGGCGTGCGGAGCATTTCGGCTTCCGTCTTCTGAATGAGATCGCCGATATAGACGATGTTGTCGTTCTTCAGGCAATTGGCCGAACGGACGGAAAGCTCAAGCTCGTCGACCTTCTTCAGCAGCACGGGATTGAAGGCGAGGTCCGGCTTGGTCTCGTCGGTGACGCGCTCTTTGGGCTCTTCGAAATTGATGAAGACCTGAAGCTGATCCTGCAGGATGCGCGCGGCATAGGCGACCGCGTTGTCCGGGCTTACCGCGCCATTGGTTTCCACCGTCATGGTCAGCTTGTCGTAATCGAGGATCTGCCCTTCACGGGTATTCTCGACCTTGTACGAAACCTTCTTCACCGGGCTGAACAGCGAATCCACCGGGATCAGGCCAATCGGCGCATCCTCGGGGCGGTTGCGGTCGGCGGGGACATAGCCCTTGCCGGTCGCGACCGTCAGTTCCATGCGCAACGCGATGCCTTCGTCCAGGGTGCAAAGCACGAGATCGGGATTGAGAATCTCCAGATCCGACATCGCCGTGATCTGGCCGGCCGTGACTTCACCGGGACCGTCGGCGCGCAGCGTCAGGCGCTTGGGACCCTCCGCATGCAGACGAAGCGCGATCTGCTTGACGTTCAGCACGATGTCGGTGACGTCTTCGCGCACGCCCGGAATGGACGAGAATTCGTGCAGCACGCCCTCGATCTGGATCGCGGTCACCGCCGCGCCCTGAAGCGAGGAGAGCAGCACGCGTCGCAGCGCATTGCCCAGAGTCAGTCCGAAACCGCGCTCCAGCGGTTCGGCGACGATCGTGGCGGAACGCGCCTGTTCATGACCCGCATCGACTTTGAGCTTCTGCGGTTTGATCAATTCTTGCCAATTTTTCTGGAACACTGTCTTTCCTCATCGTTTCCCGGACAGACGCAAAAAGCTCTGCCCTATACGTTCGATGGCAAAACGCGTGTTTACGCGGAAGTAATCTCGCTTAGACGCGCCGGCGTTTTGGCGCCCGGCAGCCATTGTGCGGGATCGGCGTAACATCGCGGATCGCCGTGACGTTCAAACCGACCGACTGCAGCGCACGCAGCGCGGACTCGCGCCCGGCACCCGGGCCACTGACCTCGACCTCCAGAGTGCGCATGCCGTGCTCTACGGCTTTCTTGGCGGCGTCCTCGGCGGCAACCTGAGCCGCGTAAGGCGTCGATTTCCGCGAACCCTTGAAGCCGAGCGAGCCGGCCGAGGACCACGAGATCGCATTGCCCTGCCCGTCGGTGATCGTCACGATTGTGTTGTTGAACGTCGCGTTCACATGGGCGACCCCCGTGACGACGTTCTTCTTTTCCTTCTTGCGCGCGCGTGCGGCGGTTTTCGCCATTATTTGGTGACCTTCTTTTTGCCGGCAATGGCGCGCGCGGGCCCCTTGCGGGTGCGTGCGTTGGTGTGAGTGCGCTGACCGCGCACCGGAAGTCCGCGGCGATGACGCAGGCCGCGATAGCAGCCCAGATCCATCAGCCGTTTGATGTTCATCGCGACCTCGCGTCTGAGATCGCCTTCGACAAGATAGTCGCGGTCGATCGTCTCGCGAATCTGAATGATCTCGGTCTCGGTGAGATCGCTCACCCGCCGATTGGAAGCAATACCGACCTTCTCGCAAATATCCTTGGCATGGGCAGGACCGATGCCATGGATGTAGCGGAGCGCGATCTCTACGCGCTTGTTGGTCGGAATATTGACGCCGGCAATGCGCGCCACGTTTGATCTCCTGTTTTCATTAGCCCGCGGCCGCGCGGACGGTTGCGCCGGAAATGAATCCCGCCGCGAGGGCGCGGATTATAGGTATGGGTAACCGTTAGTCAACACTTTAACTCTTGTCGCCAAAAGCACTTTCCCGAGCCGGTTCATCCGGACTTCCCGGTTTCTAGACCGGCCAAAATCGAGCGGATCGCGGCGGCCACCTGCGGGATCGGCGCCATCCCATCGACCACCTTGAGCTTGCCTTGGCCCCGATAGAAATCGAGCAGCGGGGCGGTATTCTTCCGGTAGACGCCGAGGCGGTTCTTCAGGGTCTCCGGATTGTCGTCGGGACGGGCTGAAGCTGGATTTTCCTTCACCCGGTGCTCCATCCGGCCGACCATGGCGTCATCATCGACCCTAAGCTCGATCACCGCGTCGATCTTGCCGCCCCTGGCGGCGAGCATCTTATCCAGCGCTTCGGCCTGAGCGATCGTCCGGGGAAAACCGTCGAACACCGCACCCTTGGCGCAATCGGGCCTGTCCAGACGTTCGGCGATAATGCCGATCACGACATCGTCCGGCACAAGGTCGCCACGGTCCATGATCGCTTTGGACTTTTTCCCGAGCTCCGTCCCGGCCGCGATCGCTGCCCGCAACATGTCCCCCGTCGACAATTGGGGGAGTCGCGAATCCTCCTGCAGGATTTTCGCCTGTGTGCCTTTGCCCGCGCCGGGCGGACCAAACAGAATAAGATTCATCGCGGGCTTATTTCGTCCGGGCGCCTTTGAGTCGCGCCTTCTTGATAAGGCCCTCATATTGCTGGGCGATGAGATGGCTCTGAATTTGCGCCACGGTGTCCATGGTCACGCTGACCACGATCAGGAGCGAGGTGCCGCCAAAGGCGAATTGCTGCACATTGTAGGCGCCGCCGATGATTTCCGGGATCAGACAAACCGCCGTTAGATAGAGCGATCCCACGACCGTGATGCGGGTCAGCACGTAGTCGATGTATTCGGCCGTGCGCTTTCCGGGGCGGATGCCGGGAATGAAACCGCCATATTTCTTCAGATTGTCCGCCGTCTCCTCCGGATTGAACACGATCGCCGTATAGAAGAAGCAGAAGAAGATGATCCCCGCGGCATAAAGCAGGATGAACATCGGCTTTCCGTGCCCCAGGAGCACGACGATGTTCTGCAGCCAGGCGGGGATGTTGGCGGCATTGAAGTTGGCCACGGTCGTCGGCAAGAGCAGCAAGGACGACGCGAAGATCGGCGGGATCACGCCCGCGACGTTGATCTTCAAGGGAAGATGCGAGGATTCGCCGCCGAAGATGCGATTACCTTGTTGTCGCTTGGGATATTGGACGAGCAGCCGCCGCTGTGCCCGCTCCATGAACACTACGAAGGCGATCAGTCCGCCGAACAGGGCGAACATCGCAATGATGAGGGCCGGATTGACCGCCCCGGTGCGCGCTTGCTCGAAGAGCTGAACCAGGAAGGTCGGGATACGTGCGACGATGCCCGCCATGATGATCAACGAGATGCCGTTGCCGACGCCGCGCGCGGTGATCTGCTCGCCCAGCCACATCAGGAAGATGGTGCCGCCGGTCAGCGTGATCACGGTGGAGATGCGGAAGGCCATGCCGGGCGCGATCACCACGGTGCCCCATTGCTCCAGACCCATGGCGATGGCGTAGGCCTGCACGGCGGCCAGCATCACGGTGCCGTAGCGGGTGTATTGGTTGATCTGCTTGCGGCCCGACTCCCCCTCCTTCTTCAGCTGTTCGAGGGTGGGCGACACTGTCGTCATCAGCTGAATGATGATCGAGGAGGAGATGTAGGGCATGATGCCGAGCGCAAAGATCGCCATGCGCCCGATGGCGCCGCCGGCCAGGAGATTGAACACGTCGAGCAGGCTGCCCTGCTGCTGCTGGATTTGGCGTGCAAGCTCACTGGCATCGATTCCCGGCATGGGAATATAGGTGCCGAGCCGCGCTACGATCAGCGCCACCGCAGTGAAGAGGATACGCTGCTTGAGTTCGGTCGCCTTCGAGAAGGCGGAGAAATTGAAATTGGCGGCTAATTGTTCGGCTGCTGAGGGCATGGTCGACTCCGGCACCGGACGAGGGCAGAGAGTATATAGGGCTTTGAGCGAAAGACGGACCCCTGCCCATATAGGGAATTCCGCCGTCCTTTTTAGGGGACCTATCGAACTGGACTAACCGGCGCTTGCTTTACCGCGTTTCTCCGCGGCCGCCTTGCGTCTTTGGACACGTTTCCCCGGCTCGCCCTTCTTGTTCATGTGGACGATTTTCTTGAATGTGGTCTTGACCGAGCCGCCGAGCTTTTCCACCGCGGCAATGGCCGAGCGCGACGCGCCCGCAACTTCGAAGCTGAGCTTCGCCTTGAATTCGCCCTTGGCGAGCAGCCGAACCCCATTGCGGCCACGGCTTATGAGCCCTGCCTGGAGCAAATCGGCCTCGGTGATCGCTTCCTTGCCCTTAAGCTTGCCGGCATCGATCGCCGTCTGGATGCGGCCAAGGTTGATGACCGCGAAATCATTGGCGAAATGATTGTGGAAGCCGCGTTTGGGCAGACGCATATAGAGCGGCATCTGGCCGCCTTCGAAACCGTGGATCGAAACGCCGGCCCGGGCCTTTGCGCCCTTGACGCCACGGCCCGACGTCTTGCCGAGGCCCGAGGACGAACCGCGGCCGACGCGCGTGTGGGTCTTTCTCGCGCCAGGATTGTCGCGCAATTGGTTCAATTTCATGACGCGTTCCTATTCCCCCACCTTGATGAGATGGGCCACTTTCCGGATCATGCCGCGAATGGCGGGTGTGTCCTCAAGTGTCTTCTGGCGACCGATCTTCCCGAGGCCCAGCCCGCGTAAAGTCGCTTCCTGCACCGCAGGCCGGCGCGCGTGACTGCGAATCTGCCGCACGGTCAAGGTTTTCTTTCCGGCCGAGTTGTTCGCGGGGGCTTTCCTGTCATTGGCCATGATCATGCCCCTGCCGCGGCTTCGATCTTGTCTTTGCCTTCGCGACGCTGAATGATTTCCGCGACGCTCTTGCCGCGGCGCTGCGCGATCAGACGCGGCGACTGCTGCTGCTTCAAGGCATCGAAGGTCGCCCGCACCATATTGTAAGGGTTTGACGAACCAAGGCTTTTCGCCACCACATCGCCGACACCCAGGCTTTCGAACACAGCACGCATCGGACCACCGGCGATGATGCCGGTGCCCTGCTCGGCGGGGCGCACGATCACCTTGCCGGCGCCGTGCCGGCCGGCGGTCTCGTGATGCAAGGTGCGGCCGTCTTTCAGGGGTACCCGGATCATCGAACGCTTGGCGGCTTCCGTCGCCTTGCGGATGGCTTCAGGCACCTCGCGCGCTTTGCCATGGCCAAAGCCGACGCGGCCGCGCTGATCGCCGACCACGACAAGCGCTGCGAAGCCGAAGCGCCGACCGCCCTTCACCACCTTGGCGACGCGGTTGATATGCACGAGCTTGTCGATGAACTCGTTGTCGCGGTCTTCACGGTCGCGAGATTCACGTGCCACGGATCGTCCTTTCTAGAATTCGAGGCCGCCCTCGCGGGCTGCCTCGGCAAGCGCCTTCACGCGCCCATGATAGATGTAGCCGCCACGATCGAAGACCACCTGTTTGACGCCCTTTTCGATGGCGCGCTGAGCAATGAGTTTGCCGACAGCGGCAGCAGCAGCAACATTGTAGGTCTTCACTCCGCCGCCGTCTTTCGCGCCTTCGCTGGAACTCGCCGAAGCGATGGTCTGGTGTCCGCCATCGTCGATGAGCTGCGCATAGATATGCTTGCCCGAACGGTAGACCGAGAGCCGCGGACGCCCACTGCTCACTTGCCCGATGCGATAGCGCACCCGGCGCTGGCGGCGTTTAAAGAGATCTTTCTGGTTCGCCATATCCGTTACTTCTTCTTGCCTTCTTTGCGGCGAATACGCTCGCCCGCATATTTCACGCCCTTGCCCTTGTAAGGTTCGGGTGGACGATAGCCGCGAATTTCGGCTGCCACTTGCCCCACCAGCTGCTTATCTATCCCGGCGATGGTGATCATGGTCGGTTTTTCGCACACGATCTGGATCCCGGCCGGGATCGGATAGAGCACGTCATGCGAAAACCCCAGCTGCAATTGCAGGTTCTTGCCCTGCACCGCGGCGCGATAGCCGACGCCCGCGATTTCCAGTTTCTCGCTGAAACCTTCCGTCACGCCGCGCACCAGATTGTTCACCAGCGTGCGCTGCATGCCCCACATTGCGCGGGCTCGATCGCTGTCTTCGCGCGGCGTAATCGCGATGTTGGTTTCGCTAAGGGCAGCCGCCACTTCAGGCACCAATCTCAGTTTGAGCTCGCCTTTGGGCCCTTTGACCGAGACAGTACCGTCGTCGATCTTCGCGACGACGCCTTTGGGCAGTGGGACCGGCTTCTTGCCGATACGAGACATGGACTCTTCTCCAGTTGCGGATTTTCACCCGCAGGTCATCAAAACACTCGGCAAAGCACTTCGCCGCCGACATTCTTGGCGCGGGCGTCGGAATCCGACATCACACCCTGAGGCGTCGAGAGGATCGAGATACCCAGGCCCCCACGATAGGGCTTCAGCTCGCCCACCGAATTGTAGACGCGGCGGCCGGGCGTGGAGATGCGCTTCAATTCGCGGATCACCGGCCGGCCTTCGTGATATTTCAGCTCGATCTCGAACACTCTCGGTTGGCCTTTCAATTCGACCTCGGAGTACCCGCGGATAAAGCCTTCGAATTTCAGCACGTCCAAAAGCCGGGCCCGCAAACTCGAAGCGGGCGTCGACACTTTGGCGAGCCCGCGCAACTGACCGTTGCGGATGCGCGCGAGAAGATCGCCGATTGGATCATTGATTGCCATCGCCTCGCCCCCTACCAGCTCGCCTTGGTCATGCCCGGCACCTGACCAAAATTGGCGAATTCCCTCAGCGCGATGCGCGAAAGTTTTACCTTGCGATAATAACCGCGGGCGCGTCCCGAAAGTTCGCAGCGATTGTGGATGCGCGTGGGCGACGAGTTGCGCGGCAGCTTGGCGAGTTTCAAACGCGCGGCGAAGCGATCTTCGGGAGCGACCGACATGTCATCGGCCCTCGCCTTCAGCGCTGCCCGCTTGCCGGCATATTGCGCTACCATTTTCTCGCGTTTCTTGTTCCGATTGATCTGGCTCAGCTTGGCCATAGGCCTGTTCGCTCCTTCGACTTTCAGTTCATGAACGGCATGCGGAAGCCTTCGAGAAGCGCTTTGGCTTCATCGTCGGTCCGCGCCGAGGTCTGAAAGATGATGTCCATCCCCCACACCGTTTCGGTTCTGTCATAATCGATCTCGACGAACACGATGTGCTCCTTGAGACCCATTGCGTAATTGCCCCGCCCGTCAAAGCTCTTGCCCGATACGCCGCGGAAGTCGCGCACGCGAGGCAGCGCCACCGTGATCAGGCGATCGAGAAATTCGTACATGCGATCCTTGCGCAGCGTGACCTTGACGCCCACCGGGCGGCCCGCCGTGATCTTGAATGCCGCGATCGCCTTCTTCGCCCGCGTGATGACCGCCTTCTGACCGGCAATCGCCGTGAGGTCGTTCTGTGCGCTCTGAATCTTCTTGGTATCGGCCGCGCCTTCGCCCGCGCCGATGTTGAGCACGATCTTCTCGATCCGCGGCGCCTGCAGCTTATTGGTGTAGCCGAACTTCTTCATCAGCTCGGGGCGAACCGTTTCGAGATAGAGCTGCTTGTAGCGCGGCACATAATTGGGATCGCGCTCGGTTTCGCCTACGGGCGGCCCCTTGGCTTGGGCTGCCTCTTTTTTCCTTGCAGCCTTGCTGTCTGGGGGGCCACCGCCGCCCTGTTTAGGCGCCCTGGGCTGCTTGGCGTCTTTGGGGGTTCCAGCTTCAGACATCGAGAACTTCTCCGGACTTCTTGGCGAAGCGGACGCGGCGTCCGTCGCCCAAGACTTTGAATCCGATCCGCGTGGGGGAACCGGTCTTCGGATCGACATGCGAGATCTTTGATAAATGGATCGGCGATTCCTTCGACACGATCCCGCCCTGGGCTTTCGCGGTCTGGCGCTGGTGGCGTTTGACTACGTTCACGCCCGTGACCAATACGCGTTCCTCAGAGGTATAGACGCGCAGGACCTCGCCCGACTTGCCCTTGTCGCGCCCCGCGGTGACGACCACGCGATCGCCCTTCCTGACTTTTGCGGCCATCAGAGCACCTCCGGCGCAAGCGAAATGATCTTCATATGGTTCTTGGCACGCAGCTCGCGCGTGACGGGGCCGAAGATACGCGTGCCGATCGGCTCGTTCTGGTTGTTGACCAGCACGGCGGCATTGCCGTCGAAGCGGATCAGCGAACCATCGGGGCGGCGCACGCCATGAGCGGTGCGCACCACGACAGCCTTCAGCACTTCGCCCTTCTTCACGCGGCCGCGCGGAATCGCTTCCTTGACCGAGACCACGATGGTGTCGCCCACATCGGCATATCGCCGGCGCGAACCGCCCAGAACCTTGATGCACATGACGCGACGAGCGCCGGAATTGTCGGCGACGTCGAGCTCGGTGGTCATCTGAATCATGGTCTACGCTTTCCCTTCGGCCTCGCCGGAGCGGCCGATGACTTCCCAGCGTTTCAGCTTGGAGATCGGCTTGCACTCGCGGATACGGACAATGTCGCCCACCTTGTGGGCCTTGGCCTCATCATGGGCGTGATATTTCTTCGACCGGCGCACGGTCTTGCCCATCATCGGATGAATGAAGCGGCGCTCGACCTGGACCACGACGGTCTTGGTCTGAACGTTCTTGTCACTCACCACCACACCCTGCAGCACGCGTTTCGGCATCTCGCGCTCTCCTATGTCTTCGCGCTAGCGCGCTTGGCCGGCTTCTTCGCGGGCTTCGCTGCAGCGGCTTTTTTCTTGGCCGGCGCTTTGGCGGTTTTTTCCGCCGGCTTGGTCCGGGTCTGAGCCTTTGCGGGCGCCGCGCCGGCTTGTCCAAGCACCGTCATGATGCGCGCGATGTCGCGCCGCACCACGCGAAACCGCGCAGTGTTCTCCAATTGCCCGCTTGCCCGTTGAAAGCGCAGATTGAACTGCTCCTTCTTCAGCTTGACGAGATCATCGCTGAGCTGGTCTGCGGACCGATCCCGAAATTCGGCTACCTTGGTCACGTTTCTTCCCCTTATGCGGTCAGCCGCGCGACAAATCTTGTCGCGATCGGCAATTTGCCGGCGGCAAGCCGCATGGCTTCTTCCGCGACGTCGCGCGGTACCCCGTCCACCTCGAAGAGGATGCGTCCCGGCTTGATCTTGCAGACCCAGAACTCGGGCGCGCCCTTGCCGGAACCCATGCGCACTTCCGCGGGCTTCTTCGACACGGGCACGTCCGGGAAAACGCGGATCCAGACGCGGCCCGCGCGTTTCATGTGGCGGGTGAGTGCCCGCCGCGCCGCTTCGATCTGACGCGCGGTGATGCGTTCGGGCTCCACCGCCTTCAGCCCAAAGGAGCCGAACGCAAGCGAAAATCCAGCCTTCGCGGCGCCATGAATGCGGCCCTTGTGCTGTTTGCGAAATTTGGTGCGTGCCGGTTGCAGCATGATCCTTGACTCTCGTTATGCCGCCGGCTGCGGACGGCCGCCGCGGCTGGCGCTCTCCGCGGCTTCGGCGAGGCGCTTATCCTGGGCCATGGGATCATGTTCCATGATCTCGCCCTTGAAGACCCACACTTTCACGCCGCACGTGCCATAGGTGGTCTTGGCGGTGCAGACGCCGTAATCGATGTCGGCGCGCAGCGTGTGCAACGGCACGCGGCCCTCGCGATACCACTCGACCCGGGCGATTTCCGCGCCGCCCAGACGTCCGGTGCAATTGATCCGGATGCCTTGCGCGCCCAGACGCATCGCCGATTGCACGGCGCGCTTCATGGCGCGGCGGAAGGCGACCCGGCGCTCGAGCTGCTGGCCGATATTGTCGGCGACCAGCTTGGCGTCGATTTCCGGCTTCCTGATCTCGACGATGTTGAGATGCACTTCGGAGTCGGTGAATTTCCCGAGGTCCGTCTTGAGCTTCTCGATGTCCGCGCCTTTTTTGCCGATCACGACGCCCGGACGCGCCGAATGGATCGTCACGCGGCACTTCTTGTGCGGCCGCTCGATGAAGATGCGCGATACGCCGGCCTGCTTGAGCTTATCGAGCAGGTAATAGCGGATCTTGATGTCCTCCTGGAGGAGCTTGCCGTACTCCTTCTTGTTCGCGTACCAGCGCGAATCCCAGGTTCGATTGACTCCGAGCCTGAGCCCGATTGGATTGCACTTCTGACCCATCAGGCCTGCTCCTTGCTTTTCGTTTTGCGGACCGCCGGCTTGCGCTTCGCAGGCGCTTTCTTCGGCGCTTCCGCCTTGGTTTCTTCGACCTTCTCGCGTTTTTCTTCGACCACGATGGTCACTTGGGAGAACGGCTTCTCGATGCGCCCGCCGCGGCCGCGCGCGCGAGCATGGAAGCGTTTCATAATGAGGTTCTTGCCGACCGAGGCTTCACTCACCACCAGATCGTCGACGTCCAGATCGTGATTGTTCTCGGCATTGGCAATGGCCGATTCCAAAACCTTCTTGACCAGCCGCGCGACGCGCTTGGGCGAGAAAGTGAGCGTCGCCAGCGCGGTTTCCGCGCGCTGACCGCGGATCGACTGCGCCACCAGATTGAGTTTGCGGGGGCTCGTGCGGATATTGCGGCCGACGGCTTTGGCCTGCACGTCCGAGAGCGTCCGCTTCCTTGCCGGCTTGCCCATTAGGAGGTGACCTCCTTTTTCGCCTTGCGGTCGCCGGAGTGACCATGAAAGGTCCGGGTCGGGGAGAACTCGCCGAATTTGTGACCGATCATGTCCTCGCTGATGATCACCGGGATATGTTTCAGGCCGTTATAGACACCGAAGGTGAGCCCGACGAATTGGGGCAGGATGGTCGAGCGGCGCGACCAGATCTTGATCACGTCCTTGCGTCCCGAATTGCGCGCAGCTTCCGCCTTCTTCAAGATGAAGCCGTCGACAAATGGGCCTTTCCAAACCGAACGAGTCATCTCCTACCCCTGCATCTTCTTGGCGTGGCGCGAGCGCAGAATTTCTCTTGTCGTGCGCTTGTTCTTTCGGGTCTTGGCGCCCTTGGTCGGCTTGCCCCAAGGCGTGACCGGATGGCGGCCGCCTTTGGTGCGGCCTTCGCCGCCGCCATGGGGATGATCGATCGGGTTCATCGCCGTGCCGCGCACGGATGGACGGCGATTGCGCCACACGCTCCGGCCGGCTTTGGCGAGAACTTCGTTCATGTGGTCCGGATTGGAGACCGCCCCGACCGTCGCCTTGCATTCCAGGCGCACGCGGCGGACTTCGCCCGAATTGAGCCGCATCAGCGCATAGCCCGCATCGCGTCCGAGATATTGCGCGTAACCCCCGGCGGCGCGCGCGATCTGGCCGCCTTTGCCGGGCTTGATTTCGATATTGTGGACGATGGTGCCGACCGGCATGGACGCAAGCGGCATGGCGTTGCCCGGCTTCACGTCGACCTTGTCACCCGCGACCACGACATCGCCCGCGGCCAGACGCTGCGGCGCGATGATGTAGGCGAGCTCTCCGTCCTTATATTTGATCAGCGCGATGAAGGAGGTGCGGTTGGGATCATATTCCAGATGCTGCACAGTGGCGGGCTGATCGTGCTTGCCGCGCTTGAAGTCGATGATGCGATAGCTCTGCTTGTGGCCGCCACCTTGCCAGCGCACGGTGATACGCCCGAGATTGTTACGTCCCGCGGGGCGCTTCTGGCCCTTCGTCAAGGTCTTGACGGGAGGTCCCTTGTGCAGCCCGGTACGATCGACCAGCACCAATTGGCGCTGCGAGTTGGTCACCGGTTTGTAGGTTTTGAGTGCCATTGCCGTTTCCCTAAAGCCCCGTCGTCACGTCGATTTGGTAACCCTCGACAAGGGTGACGATGGCCTTCTTCACTTCGCTTTTCTGAAACCGCCTGCCGCGAAAGGCCTTCATCTTGCCCTTGGTGCGGACCGTGTTGACGGCCTTCACCTTCACCTTGAAGAGCTGTTCCACCGCCTTGGCGATCTCGGGCTTGGTGGCCGAGCGCGTGACGCGGAAGATCACCTGGTTGGCTTCCGAAAGCCGGGTGGATTTTTCCGTGATCACCGGCGAGAGAATGATGTCGTAATTGCTCATGCCGAAGCCCCATTGGACAGCCGCTCTTCGATCGCCTTGATCGCGGCCTTGGTCATCACCAGCGTATCGCGGCGGAGCACGTCATAGACGTTGAGGCCGGCCGCCGGGAGAAGCGAAACCTTGGCGAGATTGCGCGCCGAGCGATGAAACTTCTCGTCGAAGGTGCCGTCCACGATCAGCAAATGGCCCGAGCCGAGCTTGCCGAGGCGTAGAGCCAGAGTCTTCGTCTTGATCTCCGCAACCGAAGCCGCATCCAGAACGATCAGCTTGGAATCCTTCGCCTTGGAGGAAAGCGCGTGGCGCAGGCCAGCGGCGCGAACCTTTTTCGGAAGATCGAATTCGTGGCTTCTCACCACCGGAGCCATGGCCTTGCCGCCGCCGACAAAGAGCGGGGCCGAGCGCGCACCGTGGCGTGCCGAACCCGTGCCCTTCTGGCGATAGACTTTCTTGGTGGTGCGGTTCACTTCGCCGCGCGTCTTGGTCTTGTGCGTTCCGGCACGCCGCTTGGCGAGCTGCCAGATGATCACACGCTGAATCAAATCGGCGCGCGGCTCCAGGCCGAAGATGTCGTCGTTGAGGTCGATTTCACCCGCGTCTTTGGAATCGAGCGTCAGCACTTTGGCTTTCATTGCGCGCCCTCCGCCGCAGCCGCTTTCTCGGCCTTCTTCACCGAGCCTGGCAGCGGAACGTCCTTGTGCGGACGCTTCACGGCATCGCGCACCATCACCCAGCCACCTTTGGAACCGGGCACCGCACCGCGCACCATGATGAGGCCGCGTTCCACATCGACTTTCGCGACCTCGACATTTTGCGTGGTGATGCGCTCGACGCCGTAATGGCCGTGCATCTTCTTGTTCTTGAAGGTCTTGCCGGGATCCTGACGGCCGCCGGTGCCACCCAGCGAGCGATGCGAGATCGACACGCCATGGGAGGCTTCCAGCCCGCGGAAGTTCCAGCGCTTCATGGCGCCGGTGAAGCCGCGCCCGATGGTAATGCCGGTGACGTCGACCTTTTGACCCGGAATGAAATGGGAAGCGAGAATCTCGTCGCCCACTTCGAGCAGATTTTTCGGGTCGACCCGGAACTCCGCCACTTTGCGCTTGGGCTCGACCGAAGCTTTGGCGAAATGGCCGCGTTCGGGCTTGGTGACGCTTTTGGCCTTGACGAACCCTGAGCCCAATTGCACGGCGGTGTAGCCGTCCTTCTCGGGCGTGCGGGTGGCCACGACCTGGCATTTGTCGAGCTTCAAAACCGTGACGGGCACATGAGTCCCATCCTCTAGGAAGAGGCGGGTCATGCCCAATTTCTGTGTGATGACTCCGGTGCGCATTGTTTTGACGTCCTTAGAGCTTGATCTCGACATCGACGCCCGCCGCGAGGTCGAGCTTCATCAGCGCGTCCACGGTTTGCGGTGTCGGATCGATGATGTCGAGAAGCCGCTTATGGGTGCGGATCTCGAACTGCTCGCGGCTCTTCTTGTCCACATGCGGCGAACGGTTGACCGTAAAGCGCTCGATCCGCGTCGGCAGCGGGATGGGTCCGCGCACCTGCGCGCCTGTGCGCTTGGCCGTGTTCACGATCTCCTTGGTGGAGTTGTCGAGAATACGGTGGTCGAAGGCTTTGAGCCGTATGCGAATGTTTTGGCCCTGCATGATGTTCTCCTACGGCTAAAGCCGCTCTTGCCTTCTATTTAATAATGCTTGCGACGACGCCGGCGCCGACGGTTCTACCGCCTTCGCGGATGGCGAAGCGCAGCTTCTCTTCCATCGCGATTGGCACGATCAGCTCCACCTCGATGGTGATATTGTCGCCGGGCATCACCATCTCGGTCCCTTCCGGCAGCTTCACGATCCCCGTCACGTCCGTCGTGCGGAAGTAAAACTGCGGCCGGTAATTGGCGAAGAACGGCGTGTGACGGCCACCCTCTTCCTTGGTCAGGATGTAGGCTTCCGCCATGAAGTTGGTGTGCGGCGTGACGCTGCCGGGCTTGGCCAGAACCTGGCCGCGCTCCACCCCTTCGCGCTCGATGCCGCGAAGCAGGCATCCCACATTGTCTCCCGCCTGCCCCTGGTCCAGGAGCTTGCGGAACATCTCCACCCCGGTCACCACCGTCTTGGACATCGGGCGGATGCCGATGATCTCAACTTCCTCGCCGACCTTTACGATCCCGCGCTCGATGCGGCCCGTCACCACCGTGCCACGGCCCGAGATCGAGAACACGTCCTCGACCGGCATCAGGAACGGCTTGTCCTTGTCGCGCGCCGGCTGCGGGATGTAGCTGTCGACGGCTTCCATCAGCTTCAGCACGGCCTGCTCACCCAGCTCCGGGTTCTTGTCCTCCA
>DATHDZ010000217.1:0-9907 GCA_035318785.1 Micropepsaceae bacterium | reverse complement strand
CAGGCGGCGAACATTTCGGCCACCTTGTCCATATGGCCGTGCGCGGCCCAATCCGGATCGAAGGCGGGGCTCTTGTTGGGAATGCGGATGTAGTCGGTCAGAGCCGGGACGATCTCGTCATCCCAGATGCGGTCCACGAACGCCGTTATTTTGTTGAAATCCATTACCGGTTGATATCATACGCCGCGATCACCGCAGCGTTGTAAATCTCGCTCATCTTGGCGCCCAAGGGTGCGATCTGCACCGATTTGTCCAGGCCGACCAGCAGCGGGCCGACCAAAGTGAGGCCGCCCACCTGCTGCAGCAGCTTGGTCGAGATCGATGCCGAGTGGATGGCGGGCATGATCAGCACATTGGCGACATCGGAGAGGCGGCAAAACGGATAGAGCGCCATCTTCTCGCGGTCGAGCGCGACATCGGCGGCCATCTCGCCGTCATACTCGAAATCGACCTTTCGCTTGGCCAGGATTTCCACCGCTTCGATGATCCGCTCCGAACGCTCGCCGCGGGGGTAGCCAAAGGTCGAGAAGGCGAGCAGCGCCACGCGCGGCTCCAGGCCGAAACGGCGCGCCACCCCGGCCATCTGGATGCTGATGTCGGCAAGCTCCTTGGCCGTGGGCATCTCATGCACAGTGGTATCGGCGACGAGCAGGAAACGGCCTCTCGTGGGGATCAAGGTCACGCCCACAGGCAATTGTCCTGCCCGCGGATCGAGCACCTGGCGCACATCGTTGAGGGTGACCGCATAGCTCCGCGTCACCCCGGTCACCATCGCATCCGCATCGCCCGCCGCCAGCATCGAGGCGGCGAAGACGTTGCGGTCATTGGTCACCATGCGTACGCAATCGCGATAGAGCACGCCCCGACGCTGCAGGCGCTTGTAAAGCGCATCGATATAGGGCGCGGCTTCCGCGGCGGAATGGGGCACATGGACTCGCAGCGGCGGGTCGCTTTCCGCGCCTAGCCGTTTGATCCGTTCACGGACGATCTCCTCCCGCCCGACCAAGATGGCTTGGCCAAGCCCGGAATTCTGGAATGAGGCCGCGGCGCGGATCACGGCTTCCTCTTCGCCTTCGGCGAAGACCACGCGCTTGGGGTTGGCACGCACGCTTGCGGTGATGGTCTGGAACAGGGACGCCGATGGATCGAGCCGCGCCGAAAGCTGGTTGCGATAGGCCTCCATGTCCTTGATCGGGCGGCGCGCGACGCCGCTCTTCATCGCCGCTTCCGCGACAGCCGAGGACACGCGCGAGATCAGGCGGGGATCGAAAGGCACCGGGATGATATAATTGGGCCCATAGGACGGGCGCGCACCGCGATAGGCCGCAGCCACCTCGTCCGGGACGTCCTCACGCGCCAGTTCGGCCAGCGCGTGCGCCGCGGCGATCTTCATCTCCTCATTGATGGTGCGCGCCGCAACATCCAGCGCGCCCCGGAAGATATAGGGAAAGCCGAGCACATTGTTGACCTGATTGGGATAATCCGAACGTCCCGTGGCCATGATCGCGTCCGGGCGGACTTCGCGGACCTCTTCGGGCGTAATCTCCGGATCGGGATTGGCCATGGCAAAGATCAACGGTTTTGGCGCCATCTTCATCACCATGTCTTTGGTGACCGCACCCTTGACCGAAAGACCGATGAAGACGTCCGCGCCGTCCAGCGCATCTTTCAGGCTGCGCGCTTCGGTCTCTGCCGCATAGGCGGCCTTCCACTGGTTCATGCCCTCGGTACGGCCGCGATAGATGACGCCCTTGGTGTCGCAGAGAATGACATTGCTGCGCGTCAAGCCCATCGCCAGCATCAGGTCGAGGCAGGCGATGCCTGCCGAGCCTGCGCCGTTGACGACGACTTTCGTGTCGTGGATTTTTCGTCCCGTCAGGTTCAGCGCATTGATTAATCCGGCCGCGGTGATGATTGCCGTGCCGTGCTGATCGTCATGGAAGACGGGGATGTCCATCAGTTCGCGCAGGCGTTGCTCGATGATGAAACAATCGGGTGCTTTGATGTCTTCGAGATTGATGCCCCCACAGGTCGGCCCGAGATATCGCACCGCGCCAATGAACGCCTCGACATCCTCGGTGTCGATTTCCAGGTCGATCGCGTCGATATCGGCAAAGCGCTTGAAGAGGACGGCTTTGCCCTCCATCACCGGCTTGGACGCCAATGCGCCAAGATTGCCCAGACCCAGGATCGCCGTGCCATTGGAGATCACCGCCACGCGGTTGCGCCGCGTTGTGTAGTCATAGGCAAGGTCGGGATTGGCGGCGATGGCGCGCACGGGAACCGCGACGCCCGGGGAATAGGCCAGCGAAAGGTCGCGCTGAGTCGCCATTGGCTTGGTGGCGCGGATTTCGAGCTTGCCGGGCTTGTCCCCGGCGTGAAACGCCAGGGCTTCTTCGTCGGTGAAAGACGGACGGTCGGATGCTGCGGAAGGCATGTCTGGGCGTTTCTCCACATATTTTCTGTGAGTTTGGTCCGAGGAGGCCTCGCGTTCAATGGTGGGGCGGCACAATCGGCCGTAGGGCGCGGTTGGGGACAAGTGCGGGTGCGTCTGACCTCGGCGTCCATGCGGCAAGCCGATCTGCTAGTTTGGCTCCATGGCCGAGATTTCCGCTCCCGATAATGTGGACGAGAACCGCATGAGCGGGCGGGAAATGGGTGCGCCCGACATGGCAACCCCGATGATGGCCCAATATCTCGACATCAAATCCGCGCATGAAGAGTATTTGCTGTTCTACCGCATGGGCGATTTCTACGAGCTCTTCTTCGAGGATGCCGCCAAAGCCGCTGCCGCCCTCGATATCGCCCTGACCAAGCGGGGCAAGCATCAGGGTGAAGATATCCCGATGTGCGGCGTGCCAGTCCATGCCGCCGAGGCCTATCTCGAAAAGCTCATCCGCAAGGGCTTTCGCGTCGCGGTCTGCGAGCAGATGGAAGACCCCGCGCTGGCCAAGAAGCGCGGCGCGAAATCGCCGGTCAGGCGTGAAGTCATCCGGCTGGTGACCCCGGGGACCTTGACCGAGGAAACGCTGCTGGATGCGCGTGCGCCCTCGGTCCTGGCCGCTCTCGGACGCGCCGCGGGCGAGTTGGCGCTCGCCTGGGCCGACATCTCGACGGGCGACTTCGCTCTGGAATCCGTTATGCCCGCCGATGTGGCGCAGGCGCTTGCGCGGCTTTCCCCCCGCGAAGTCCTCGTGCCGGACGCGCTTCTCTCCGATGAGGGAATCGGGCCCGTGTTGAAAGAATTGGGCTCGCGCCTGACGCCAAGGCCGGCCGCGAATTTCGATTCCCAAACCGGCGAGCGGCTTTTGAAGAACCTCTACGGCGTCGCGGTGCTGGATGGGTTTGGCGCTTTCAGCCGGGCCGAATTGTCGGCGGCCGGTGCGCTCGTCTTCTATCTGGACCTCACGCAGAAGGGCAGGCGGCCTGCCCTCAAGCCGCTCAAGCGCGAGGCCGAAACCGGCCGGATGGCGATAGATTCAGCAACGCGCCGCAATCTGGAACTGACCGAGACGCTGTCCGGCGAACGGAATGGCAGTTTGCTTTCGGTCATCGACCATACGGTGACAGCTGCGGGCGCGCGCCATCTGCATCAGCGTCTTGCGGCGCCCTTGACCGACCCGGCCGCGATAGAACCGCGTCTCGACGCGATCGGGTTCTTTCTCGCTAAGCCCGATCTGCGGGAGTCTGTTCGCCGCGCCCTGAAATCCGCGCCCGACATCGCGCGAGCCTGCGCGCGCCTCACGCTCGGCCGAGGCGGCCCTCGCGACCTCGGCGCCCTTCGCGGTGGCCTTGCCTGCGCCCGGGCTTTGCGCCGCGCCATCGGAGAGCTGCGCGAGGTCCTCCAGCCCGCCCCGGGCGAGCTCCTCGGCGCGCTGGCCGTGCTGACCGAGGGGCTTGCCGCCGCGGGTCCGCTCTCCGATAGGCTGGAGCGATTGCTTGTGGCCGAACCGCCGTTCTTCGCGCGCGACGGTGGCTTCATCGTTGCGGGCGCCCACGCTGCGCTCGATGAATCGCGCGCCCTTCGCGACGAATCGCGCCGCGTGATTGCCGGTCTGGAGGCGCGCTATCGCGCCGAGACGGGTGTTGGCTCGCTCAAGATCAAGCACAATTCGGTGCTCGGCTATTTCATCGAGGTCACCGCGGCGCAGGCCGACCGGCTGATCGCATCCTCGGGCGGGGCGTTCCGCCATCGTCAGACGGTCGCCTCGGCCATGCGCTTTGCCACCGACGAGCTTGCCGAGCTGGCGATGCGGATCGCGCAAGCCGGCGACCAGGCCCTGGCGATCGAATTGGAGCTCTTCGAGACGCTTGCCGCAGAGGTTCGCGCTTCACATCTCCCGCTGGCGCGCATCGCCGATGCGCTTGCGGTCCTGGATGTCTCCGCGGCCCTCGCCGAGCTTGCGCATCAGCGCCGCTATTCCCGCCCGCTCGTCGATCGTTCGCTCATCTTCCGCATTGCCCGCGGACGCCACCCCGTGGTGGAAGCAGCACTGCTTGCTGAGAATCGCGGGCCCTTCACGGCCAATGGCTGTGATCTTTCGCCGGGGGGCTCGGGTTCCGGGCCGGGGCGGCTCTGGCTGATGACCGGGCCCAATATGGCCGGCAAATCGACCTTCCTGCGCCAGAATGCGTTGATCGCGATCCTCGCTCAAATGGGCTCCTATGTCCCCGCCGAAGCTGCGCATATCGGCGCAGTGGACCGCTTGTTCAGCCGCGTCGGGGCGGCGGACGATCTCGCACGCGGGCGCTCCACTTTCATGGTCGAGATGGTCGAAACCGCCGCCATCCTCAATCAGGCCGGCGAACGCTCGCTGGTCATCCTGGACGAGATCGGCCGCGGGACGGCCACCTTCGACGGGCTCGCCATCGCCTGGGCGGTGGTGGAGAATCTGAACGCGGTCAACAAGTCCCGTGCGCTGTTCGCCACCCATTACCATGAGCTTGTTGCGCTCTGCGAAAGGCTCGACGACGTTGCTTGTGCGACCATGCGGGTCAAGGAATGGAAAGACAGCGTCGTCTTCCTGCATGAGGTTGCCCCGGGCGCCGCCGACCGTTCCTATGGCATCCAGGTCGCGAAACTGGCGGGGCTCCCCGCCGCCGTGACGCTGCGCGCAGGTGAAGTGCTGCGTGCGCTGGAAGAGGGGCGCGAAGGACACAAGCCGCTCGCACGCATCGACGATCTGCCTCTCTTCGCCGAAAGATTGCGAGCTGCCAAGACTGTCGAGCCGCGCGAAAGCGCGGTCGAGGATGCGCTGCGCGCCGCCGATCCCGATAGCCTCACCCCCAGAACGGCGTTGGAGCTCATCTACGCGCTGCGGCGGATGCTGCCGGATCAGGAGAGCTAACGCGCCCTTGCGAGCGCACCGGCAAGGGGGCACGATAGAGCGCAATGAGCGAACCCGCGCCGCCGATTCTTCCGCCCAGTCAGCGCAAGTTCCTCGTGATTGTCGATCAGACACCGGAATGCCGCGTCGCCTTGCGCTTCGCCGCGCGTCGCGCCCAGCATACGGGCGGCATCGTCACGCTGCTTTATGTGGTGCCGCCGGCGGATTTCCAACAATGGGCGGGCGTCGAACGCGTCATGCGCGAGGAAGCCTATCAAGAAGCCGAACGCGCGCTGTTCGAAGCGGCCAAGACGGTGAACGAGATCGTTGGTGGGAAGCCCGAACTCGTGACCCGCGAAGGCCGCCCGCTCGATGAGGTGCGCGAGCTGCTGAAGGAAGATCGCGCCATCGCCATTCTCGTGCTGGCGGCCGGTACGGCCAATGAGGGTCCTGGGCCGCTGGTCTCGTTGATCGCGGGTCCCGCGGCCGGCGCCTATCCGATACCGGTGACGGTGGTGCCCGGCAGCTTGACCGACGAACAGATCGACGCGCTCACATGAAGCTAGATCGGCCGGAAGGCGAACCCGACCTACGGATCGGCTGGGGCAGCGACATCGCGGCCGAGATGCTGCGCCGTTTCAATATCCCCTATATCAGCCTCAATCCCGGCGCGAGCTATCGCGGCCTGCACGATTCCCTCGTCAATCACCTGGGCAATGAGCGTCCGGGTATTTTGCTATGCCTGCACGAAGATCACTCCGTCGCCATCGCGCATGGCTATGCCCGCGTGACGGGCGAGCCGATGGCCTGCGTGCTGCACGCCAATGTCGGTCTGCTGCACGGCATGATGGGAATGTTCAACGCCTGGTGCGATCGTGTGCCGATGCTGGTGCTTGGGGCCACCGGTCCGGTCGCCGCGGAAAAGCGCCGGCCCTGGATCGATTGGATCCACACCATGCGCGATCAGGGCGCACTGATCCGGTCTTTCGTGAAGTGGGACGACCAGCCCGCGTCCGCCGAATCTTTGGTGGAGTCGCTTGCGCGCGCCAATCTGCTGACGCGTTCCGAACCTACGGCGCCGGTCTATGTCTGCCTCGATGCCGGGCTTCAGGAAGCCAAGCTCGAGCACGAGCCCGTATGGCCGGATCTGGCGCGCTTTGCGCCACCCGCACCGCCGCGTCCGGCGAAAGACGCTTTGGACAAAGCGGCGGCGCTGCTTGATGGCGCGAAACGGCCGGTGATCCTCGCCGGGCGAGGCGCGCGAACGGACGTGGCGTGGCGGCTGCGCATTCGTTTGGCCGAGCGCTTGGGCGCCTGCGTGTTGAGCGATTTGAAATCGGGCGCCATGTTCCCCACCGATCATCCCGCCCATGTCGTTCCGCTGTTCAATGCGCTGCCCAAACTTGCGCGCGAAACGCTCTGCGAGGCCGACGCGATTCTCTCGCTCGATTGGGTCGATCTCGGCGGCGCGCTGAAACAAGCGGGCGCCGTCGGCAAGGTTACGGCGAAGATCGTCAGCGCCTCGCTCGATTTTCATCTGCATAGCGGCGCCGGCATGGAATACCAGGCGCTGCCCCCGGCCGATGTGTTCCTGGCAACCACGTCCGACGCGCTGGTGACGGAGCTGGCGGAGGCCTTGGGTCCGGGGCGAAGATCGCCATGGAAGGAACGGGCGCCCGTCAAACGTAAGGAGGCCGACGGCAACGCCGTTACCCTCGAACGCATTGCTTCTGCCTTGCGCTCGGAATTCAACGATCCCGATAACGTCACCTTCTCGCTTTTGAATCGCGGCTGGCCGGGTGATATCTGGCCGTTTCGAAACGGCCTTGCCTATCTCGGCAAGGATGGCGGGGGCGGGCTTGGCTCGGGTCCCGGCCTGTCGGTCGGCGCGGCGGTCGCGCTCGCCGGGATGGGACGCCACGCGGTTTCCGTGTTGGGGGACGGAGATTTCTGCATGGGTGCCACCGCCGTCTGGACGGCCGTGCGCCATCGCATCCCGATGCTTGTGCTGATCGACAACAACCGTTCCTACTTCAACGATGAGCTCCATCAGGAAAATGTCGCCAAGGCGCGTGGGCGGGAGGTCAAGAACCGCTGGATCGGCTTGCGCATGGAAGACCCGATGCCCGACATCGCAATGCTCGCCCGCGCCCAAGGTGCGGTCGGCATTGGGCCGATAATGTCCGCTGAGGATGTCGCGCCTGCCCTTGAAAAGGGCGTGGGTGTGCTGAAACAAGGCGGCGTCTGCGTGATCGATTTTCATGTCGATCCCAACGAAGAACGTCAGGCGGGCGCTTCGGTCGGCCAGCGCAAAACCGGATAGATCGGTTTAGTGCGCTGCCAGGAGAAATCCCCGCACAATAGCGTGTTCTTTGTTTGTTCCCCTGGTGCTTGCGCCTGCTAAGCGCGATATCAGCGCTATGTTTATCCAGACCGAAACGACCCCCAATCCCGCCACGCTGAAATTTCTGCCGGGCCGTGAAATCATGGCTCAAGGCACGGTGGATTTTCCCGATGCGGAGGCAGGCAAGCGCTCGCCTTTGGCCACGCGCCTCTTCGCCGTCCCAGAGGTGGAACGGGTGTTCTTCGGCTCCGACTTCGTGACGGTGACCAAGCGCGAAGGCGATTGGCGGCATTTGAAGCCGGTCATCCTGGGCGCGATCATGGAGCACTTCACCCGCGGCCTGCCGCTGTTCGAAAGCGAGGCGGCGGCGGAAGCCGAACCCACCTATGAGGGCGAAGAGGCGGACATCGTCGCCCAAATCAAGGAGCTTCTCGAGACAAGGGTACGTCCGGCGGTCGCGAGCGATGGCGGCGACATCATTTTCAAGGGCTTCGATGGTGGTTCGGGGACGGTGTTCCTCCATCTTCAGGGAAGTTGCGCCGGTTGCCCGTCCTCGACCATTACTTTGAGGAACGGCATCGAGAACATGCTGCGCCATTACATCCCGGAAGTGTCTGCCGTCGAATCGGTTTAAACCTCCGTATCCGGATCGTCGCTTTTCGATCCGCGCGAGCCGTTTCGGTCCGTTGCGCGTTATCGACGGAAATGGGGCGCTTCCCCGGTTCTGAAATTCGGTATCGCGCGCTCCGGTACGGGGATAATCTGGTTCGACATGGCCAACGCGCTAAACAATAACGGCAAGACGCCGGTCAGACCGGTGCCGCCCATTCATGCATTGGGTGATGGAAGCGTTCACCACTATTTTGCCGGCCCACCACCCAGGCTCGGCCGGTTCGAGCGTTTCGCGCGCGCCACCGCACTCTTGGCCGGCCGGCCGGCGACGTTCTTCGCGGCGCTGAGCGTCGTTATTCTCTGGCTGGTGACGGGCCCGCTGTTTGATTTCAGCGACACTTGGCAGCTCGTCATCAACACCGGAACCACCATTGTCACCTTCTTGATGGTGTTCTTGATCCAGCAAAGCCAGAACCGCGACACCATGGCGGTGCAGATCAAATTGGCCGAGCTGATCATCTCGGTCAAAGCCGCCCACAATACGCTCGCCACCGCCGAAGATCTTTCCGAGGCGGAGCTGAACGCACTGCACAAGGAATATTGCAAGAAGGCGGAACACACGCTGATTCATCTCGAATCCAGGCGGGGCAAGAAAGCCGTCCGCGCAGCTCTCAATGAGGCCGCCGAAACCGGTACCGACGCCCAGCCCTGATGCGGCTCATCGCTTGACCGCAAAGGGCCTTCGCTAGCAAGCTTTGCGCGAACGGTCTCGCGTTTCCCCGAGCGGCGGACATCTCAGGATATTTGCGGTGAAATTCTATTCGCAGGTTGGGCAGGATCGATTTCTTCTGGAGAATTTCTTCCGCGGCAAGCGTGGCGGTGTTTTCCTCGACATCGGCGCCTATGACGGTGAAACGCTCAGCAACACCCTCTTCTTCGAGAAGACCATGGGCTGGACGGGATTGTGCGTCGAGCCGCTGCCTTCGGCATTCGCCAAGCTGAGGGCCACGCGCAAGGCGATTTGCGAAAACCTGTGCGTCGGCGATTTCGAAGGCGAAGGCGAATTCATCGACGCCGATGATCACGGTGGACCGAACCAGCAGATGTTCAGCGGCCTAACCGCGAATTTCGACCCTCGCCATATCCTGCGCATCGAAGCGATGACCAAGACTCGCGTTAAGCGCAAAGTGAAGGTGACAAAGCTTTCCACCCTGCTCGCCAAACATTCTCTCTTCGACATCGACTACTGCTCGATCGACACCGAAGGCGCGGAGCTCGCGATTCTTTCGGATTTCGATCCGGAGCGCTTTCGCATCAAGATCTTCACCATAGAGAACAATTGGGACGACGCGGCCATCCCGAACCTGATGGCGGCGAAGGGCTATGAGTTTTTCGCCAAGCTGGAACAGGATTATTTTTTCAAGCGCCGCGATGTGAAACCGCTTCCCCGCACCAGCATGATTTGCGCGGTGTGGAGCGGCGATTCCCGTCGGCACGAGCTTCTACGCGGCCATGTCGAAAATCTGGCGCGTCAGACGGCGCCCAT
Organism: Micropepsaceae bacterium; assembly: GCA_035318785.1. Classification (GTDB taxonomy): domain Bacteria; phylum Pseudomonadota; class Alphaproteobacteria; order Micropepsales; family Micropepsaceae; genus CAIYRG01. The sequence goes on along the minus strand of DATHDZ010000217.1, from coordinate 78 downwards.
CGAATCCATCTATGTGTTCGACAGTGGCGATGAGCCGCCGCCATGGCTGGAAGCGCGCGCGATTTGCGTCAAGGAGCC
>DATHDZ010000216.1:0-2095 GCA_035318785.1 Micropepsaceae bacterium | reverse complement strand
TCGATCGGCAATGACGCCTGGAGCGTTTCGAGATGAGCGCGTTCGGCGAAGAATGCTTTCAGATCTTCACCTTCCAGCTTGCGCCCCGAAGCGACCTTGACGGTCATCGGATTCACCTGCGCGTTGTTCATCCGGATTTCGTAGTGGAGATGCGGTCCGGTAGCGAGGCCCGTCATGCCGCTATAGGCGACGACATCGCCCTGATGAACGCGCGCACCCGTCCGCACGCCGGAGGCAAAACGCGACAGGTGACCATACGCCGTTGCGTAGTTGTTGCCGTGCTTGATGACGACGAGGTTGCCGTACTCGCCACCCGAACCGGCGAACGCGACGGTGCCGTCACCTGCCGCCATGACGGGCGTCCCGCTGGGCACCGCGAAATCGATCCCCTTATGCATGCGGGTGTAGCCGAGAATGGGATGGTGCCGCGCACCGAAGCCCGATGAGATGCGCGCGCCGTCCACCGGCGTCTTCATCAGCATCGCCTTGGCGCTCTGGCCATCGACGTCGAAATATTCCGCCTCGCCGCCCTGCTCGAAACGGTAGAGCAGATGTTTCTTGCCCGAAAGCGTCATGGAGGCAGCCAGGATATCGCCCACCTTCACCGGCTGGCCCTCGGCCGTGAAGAAGCGATTGAAGAAGACTTCGAACTCGTCGCCCGGATGGACGTCGCGTTGGAAGTCGACTTCGTAGGAGAACATGCGAATGATTTCGACAACGACGCTTGCGGGAATGCCGGCCTGCATCGCGGCCAGATAGAGGCTGGAATCGATCTTGGCGCCGACGTGCTGGTAATGCGCCTGCAGCTTGCGCTCGACGTCTTCGGCGAAATAACCGTCCGGCACGGTCAGATGCACTGTGATCTGGTGATCGATGGTGGGGTTAAAGGACAGCGACAGCAGGCGCCGGTCCGAATCGTCATCCTGGGATGCCTGCGCAGGTTGTGCGTCGGTCGCATCCAGCGGTGTCTCGGTGGCGCCGAACGTCGCCTGAAAGGTCTGGCCGCTGCGGATGTTCTTTGGGCTGTAGAGCGGCTTGATAGCGTCGATGACCGCCGCCGCGTCCTCTGTCGATACGCCGGCCTGCTGGAGCATGCGCACCATGGTGTCGCCATCGCCCACTTTCAGCGTCCGGGTTTCTGTTTGCGGCTTCGATGCCGCCCGTTCGGCGGCGAGAATTCGATCAAGCGGTCCGGTGAGTCCGGGCGAAAAAAGACCCGCGGAGCGATAAAGCTGACCGGGGTCCTCGGCGGCGATCGCCGGCAACGAGTGAAGACCCGTCAAGCGCAGCAGGAGATCGTAGGGCAGCGCGGCCTGTTCGCGTCGCGGCTCATAGGCCCGCGAGGTGGAAGCGGGCGTGGCGGCAAGCGACAGCCAGGTGATGGCTACCGCGACCGACGCGGTCATCGTTGTGGAGACAAGTGTCCAACGGCCGTCCGGCGAGTTTAGTGCGCGGTTTGCGGCCGTACCCAAACGGGACAGGTCACGGTGAATTTCGGATAGTCTTGTCAGCAAGCTGCCTAGCAAGGCTCCAGATCCCCTGTCTTTCACGTGCGGGATCGGAGGTGCCCCCCGGCCGCCCTTCAGTGATTGCCCAGTCTTGCAGGAAAAACCCCTGCCACGGCAGCTTTGTACGGAACACAGTTAAAGCTGTTACCGCTACCAGACCGTTAACTCTGCCGGTGCCCCATCCTCGGTCTGGGACACCAATTTGCGGGTTCATTCCTCGCCATAGGGGGGAACCCGTATCACTTTCCCTTGCAGTCGATGCCTCTCGAACTTGGGCCCCGGGTAGGGAATTGGGCGTGTCGTTTACCGTCTTGCCTGATCGTTCCCGATGATGGCAAGAAAAAAATCACGAAACGTTACAATTTTCCGTGGCAATTCATTCATAGAATCAAAGTTTTGAAACAATCGTGCGGTCATTCGGCCGGTTGCGGCAGGCCAGCGGGCAGGGCTCGGCGTTGGGTGCGCTTCAGCCACCACATCTGGAATCCGGTGATGACAAAAAGAAGCGGCAGGAACCCGGAGAAGAAGGCCAGAATTCGCCATATCTCGCCGAGGCCCTGCCCGTAATGCATGACCCTCAGCCAGAC
>DATHDZ010000215.1:0-16667 GCA_035318785.1 Micropepsaceae bacterium | reverse complement strand
CGCGTTCGCCGCCCGACAGGACCCGTACCGGCGTTCGCGCCTGCTCGGGCAGGAATAGAAAATCCTTCATATAGCTCATCACATGGCGCGACCGCCCGCCGACCTCGACAGTATCGCCAGCCCCGCCGGTCAACACCGCGCTCAGCGTCGTCTCCGGATCGAGCAGCGCCCGGTTCTGATCGAGCGTCGCCATCTGCAAATTGGTGCCCAGCTTCACTTCGCCGGAATCGGGTTTTAGCCGGCCGGTCAGCAGATTCAACAGCGTCGTTTTGCCTGAACCGTTGGGACCGACAATGCCGAGCCGATCGCCGCGCAAGATTCGGATCGAGAAATCCCGCACGACCGGCACGCCATCATAGGATTTGGATATGGCTTTCGCTTCGCTGACGCGCGTCCCGGCATAGTCGGTGTCCGCAACGGAAAACTTCACGCTCCCGGCGGCCTGTCTCTGCTCGCGGCGCGTCCGCCGCAAATCGCCGAGTTCGGCCATGCGGCGCTGATTGCGTTTGCGCCGTGCGGTCACGCCATAGCGCACCCAATCGAGCTCCATCGCGATCTTGCGATCGAGCTTGTGGGCATCGCGTTCTTCCTGCGCGAGCACCTCGTCACGCCACGCCTCATAACCAGCGAAGCCCCGATCCAGGCGCCGCGTAAACCCGCGGTCGAGCCACAGCGTGGCGCGCGAGAGGTTCTCCAGAAAACGCCGGTCATGGCTGATCAAGACCAGCGCCGAGCTCAGGGACTGAAGCTCTTCCTCCAGCCATTGGATCGCAGGCAGATCGAGGTGATTGGTCGGCTCGTCCAGCAGCAGGATATCGGGCGAAGGCGCAAGCACGCGGGCGAGGGCGGCGCGGCGGGCTTCCCCGCCCGACAAACGGTCGGTCGCTTCCGTCCCGTCGAGGCCGAGTTTACCAAGCAGATAATAGGCCCGATTCGGATCATCGCCGGGAGCAAGACCTGCTTCGACATAGGCTAGCGTGTTCGCAAAGCCTGCCAATGTCGGTTCCTGGGGCAGATAGCGAATCGTTGCACCGGGTTGAGCGAAACGCGTTCCCCCATCGGCTTCCATTAGGCCGGCGGCGATCTTCAGAAGGGTGGATTTGCCCGAGCCGTTTCGCCCTACCAGGCACAGGCGTTCGCCCTGGCCCACAGACAGCTCAGCCCCATCCAGGACCGTCGTGCGGCCGAAATGCAGATGAATATCCTGGAGAAGAAGTATCGGTGCCGCCATTGAGCGTCATCTTAGCAGCAGAAACAGAACCGCCGCCCTCCCTTTTGGATAGGAAGGCGGCGGCTCCCTCGAAGCGGCGCTAAACCGCCTCAATCAGGGAAGGGTGCCTCGGCCTCGCGTGGCCCCCATGAGGAGCATCACGGCAAAGATCGCCAGGAAGACGAAGAAGAGAATCTTCGCAATCCCAATGGATGCGCCAGCTATGCCGGTAAAGCCGAACAGAGCAGCGATCAAACCGAGGACCAGGAACGTAAGCGCCCAATGCAACATGGGAATCTCCCGTTGTTGGTCTCGGAATATAAACGTCTATCCGGCAAGGACGTTCCGCTTCGGTCAAGCGCGCGAGCGCTTGGCCGTTTCGGGAATGAACTTCTTCGAATGTGATGGGAGCGAGGTCTGTTCGTTAGGGGAAACAATCCGTACACAGATGAGAGATATACCGGCCTGCGAAGCTATGATGGTGCTGCGCCGTCAGTCCTTCAAAAGAAAATCGCTGAGGGTCGGGCTATCGGTGAAAAATTCCGCAATCAAGGCGAGAAGGAAAGAGCCCACGGTCAAAGCGAGGATGGGTCCAACCGCGGTGAGAAAAGCAAAATCCATATTGATCTCCAAGTGGTGCAAAAGCTAGCGCTCCACATAGCGACCAATTGTTAATCCTTGGTGAGTCTGCTCGCTCGCATCCTATGGATCTCGCAAAAATCGCTCCGATTCGCGCAATTATTTCCATCGTGCGCGCGATTCGAGCCGGCGAGAGCGGCTGGACCGCCCTTTAACGTGACGGCCCAGCGCATCAACGAGTTACGATTTGATCTCCGGCAATTTCTTGATCTGGTCCTTGGTCATGGTGGTGACCAAAACCTTGCGATCCGGGTCGAATTTGAAAGCGCTGGCTTTCATCGCGACGTCCTTATCGCCCACGCCGAGGAACCCGCCGACATCGACTTTCAGCGAGGTCGGTTTTCCCTTCTTGTCGAACGTCACATCGTCCACGGACCCAATCGAGTTGCCGGCCGCATCGACAACCTTGGCCTTCGCCAGGGTGTCCTTCGGATTGGATACCGCGCCAAGCGCCATCGTATGCGTGGCCGTTTTCGCCTCCGTCGCATGCGGATCCGAAGTACCTGCAGCGAGCGCTCCATTGGCTGCAAAGGCCAGGCTTGCGACGAGTGAAGCCAGAGCAAAATTCCTGGTCGAATGCGAGTGAATCTTCATGGTCGTCCCTTTCCGGTTCAGCCTCCGCTCCGCGGTAAAACGCGCTATGAGATTTGCTGGTTTCGAGCTGTCGTAACTGTAACGAGCAGGCAAGGAGCCGAGCGAAAACCGCTAAACGGAAACCGCCTCAAAAGCCGAAGCGCCGCCTCTGCTCAGCCGCGCTCCAGCGCACGCCGATCCCAATTTGCCTGCGTCGCCGCCGCGTCATAAGTCGTCTGGAGAAAATCCAGGACGCTGTCGCGAGGCGAGTCGGCTTCTCGCACGCTGTCATAGGGCAGGATGAATTCACTGAGTCCTTCGTCGAAGAATGCCGCGTTCGGGCGAACCTTTGCCTGCGCAAAACCTTGCGGCGCGGGATAGGCATAGGAATAGAACGCGGCGCGGCCATAGCCGCCATTGCCCGGCCAAAAACCGCAGCTGCTGACTTCGTGCGAATAGGATTCCTGTGCCACGGGAAGCGCCAGATTGGGAGCGCCGGGGTGGAGCGGCGCGCGCCGTCCGGAGAACCGCGTGACAGCGAGATCGAAGCCGCCCCAGAAGAAATGCACTGGGCTCGCCTTGCCGATGAAACGCGCGCGGAACGCCGTCAACAATTGATCGGCGAGGACGAGTGCATGCCAGAAGCGTTGCGCTTGTGCCGCATCATACGTGCAATGGATGTGATCGTTCTCGAACGCAATGGGATCGGGAATTTCCACCGGCATCGTCCAAATGCGCAACTCCAGTCCCAGGCCCCACAGTCGTTCCATGATTTCGCCGTAAAACTCGGCCACCGAACGCGGCCCAAGCGTGAGGACTTCCTTGCTCCCGTCGTTCACCGCAATGACGAGGCGATGATCGATGAAATCGAAATCGATCTGGAAGCTGCGCGGTCCATAAGGCATGGCCGACGTCGTCAATCCCCTGCTCGTCACGTAAAGCGGCACCTGCCACCAGTGATTGATCATCGGCGCGCAGGCGAGGCGGATCTTGCCGACGATCTGGGTCCACAGATGCAGCGTGGCGCAGGTGTCCTTCCATTCTTCGAACGGAAGCGCGGGCCACTCGGAGGCAACGCTTTTCATGACATGGGATTGGGCGGCGGCGGAGGATCGGGCGGAAGCGGGATGAATTCCTTATTGTCGCGATCGGGAAGCTTCATGCGCCCGGCGCGCCAATCGGCCTTGGCCTGTTCGATGCGCGCGCGCGATGACGACACGAAATTCCACTCGATGAGCCGTTCGCCCAACGGATCGCCCCCTAACAACATCAGAGTCGAAGGACGAAGCGCCGTAAGGAGAATGGAGTCGCCGGGCGCGAACACCAACATCCGTCCCGCTTCGTAGCTGTGGCCCTCGACCTCTACCGCACCTGTCGCGATATAGGCCGCCCGCTCGGTATATTCGGCGGGAAATTGCGCTTTGGCGCCCGCGGCCATCTGCCAGTGGACGTAGAACATCGGCGAGTGCGTCTTCACTTTGGCTTTCGCGCCAAAGGCTGAGCCGGCGACCAGTCGAGCCCAGAGGCCGCCATCTTCATAGGTCGGCAGGTCTTCCGCCGGATGATGTGCGAAGGCGGGATTCGTTTCTTCCTGTTCAACCGGAAGCGCCACCCAAGCCTGGATGCCATGCAGCCTGCCGCCCTCCGCCCGCGCACGCTCGAATCGTTCCGAATGGGTGATGCCGCGTCCCGCCGTCATCCAATTAACCTCGCCGGCGCGGATGGCCTGTTCGGTCCCCAAACTGTCGCGGTGCATGATTTCGCCGTCGAACAAATAGGTGACGGTGGAAAGGCCGATATGCGGATGAGGGCGTACGTCCACTTCGCGAGGGATTCCCGGTGCAAATTCGACCGGGCCGAAATGATCGAAGAAGATGAAGGGTCCGACCATGTGACGCTTGGCGAAGGGCAGGACGCGGCCCACCTCGAATCCTCCGAGGTCCTTGCGCCGCGGTTCGATGACCATTTCCAGCATTCTGCTCTCGTCGATAAGTTCGTGGCGCGTTTTGCGTCGTTCAGTCGCCGGCCCGTGGGTGCCTCGTCATGATGGTCGACACCATCTCAGTTAGCCTGGCGCCCGGACCACATTGCCCAACGCTCTGGATATTGATTCGTGCCCCTTCGAGGATGAGAAAAATCTCGTCCGCCAATCGCTCGGGGTCGACAAAACCGGCCTCGCTGCAGAGTTTTGTGAGCTGGGCCCGTTGGTGGATTTTATGCTCTTCGATGACGGCGCGGGCAGGGTGGTCTCTTTCCGGAATCTCGACCGCTGCATTCGCGAAGGCGCAGCCGCGATTTCCCGTACACGCCAGATATTCGCCGAAGCGGCATAGCAAGGCGCGGAGTTGAGCCAGGGGGTCGCCGGGATAAAGGCGGGCGACTTCATCCCAAACCGCGTCATATTTATGGGAGAGGCTCCGCAGATATTCCGCTACCAAGAGGTCCTTGGAAGTGAAATGGCGGTAGAGGGTCATCTTGTTGGTCTGGGCCGCCGCCGCGATTTCATCGACGCTGACGGCCTTGATGCCGCGTCCGTAGAAGAGCTCCCGCGCCGCCCTGAGGATCCGCTCCCTGGGGGCTATTTCGGGTTTTTGCGCAGAGCCTGTTGCTTCTTTTAGACCAGCCATTCTGCCTCTTGACACGGTACTTACTAGTCAGTACCTATACGGTGTTACTAATGAGTACCACGGTACTGCGAAGAAGTCACTAGCCTCCGTTCCGGCCCGGCCGGGTAGACGGAAGCACCCAGAAGGGGCCGGTCATGAGCATAGCAAGCATCCTGTATCAGAAGGGCGATGAGGTCGCGACGATCAGCCCAGCCGCAACGGTCAAAGCCGCGGCGGATGAGCTGCGGCAGCGGAATATCGCGGCGCTCGTCGTGACCGGCGCTGATTCCATATTGGGCGTCATTTCGGAGCGCGAAATCGTTCATGGGTTCGCTCAGCATGGAACGCGCCTGGAATCGATGACCGTCAAGGACATCATGCGCGCCGAGCCCGTCACGGTGACGCGCGGCGATAGCTTGAGACGCGCAATGAGTCTGATGACGCGCGCACGCATGCGTCACCTCCCCGTCGTTCGTGAAGGCAAGCTTGCCGGCATCATCAGCATCGGAGATGTCATCAAACAGCGGCTCGAGGATTTGGAGCTTCAAACGCACACCGAACGCGATTCCCTGCATCTCAGTTGGCATTAAGCGAGCGAACAAGGTCCACGACAATGCACGCCGTTCCTTATCCCTTCCTCATCGTCTGGACAGTCGGGGCGGTTCTTGCCGTGCTCGGCCTTATCAACATCGCCGCTCCGCGCAGCTTGCGAGAGACCTATGCACGCTGGGAATTTCCGCAGCGCTTCTACCTTGTGGCGGGCCTCCTGGAGATAACAGCGGCCGCGTTTCTTGCGATTCCCGAAATGCGGATCTGGGGTATCGCTCTTGCGGGTTTCATCATGTTTGGAGCGGTCATCACACTGTTCAATCACCGCCGCTATTTGATTGCCGTGCCGGGCATCTTGCTGATGGTGGCGCTTGTTCCCGTCTCCTTGGCCGTCCCGCACGAATCACGTCAGGTGCATTACGTGAATACCCTGCCCGCGGATTGACTGCGCGAGCAGGCAGGCCGGGTCCGGCGCCCCCTCCTCCCCACCGGATCCGGCCTTTTCTTCTTCAGCGGGAGGAGCGGGGTGGAAGAAGATCATGCGTGGCATGTCCGGAACGATCGTCCTCGTGTTATCGGCGCTAATAATTGGGGGCTGTGCTACGCGCTCCGGCGCGACGCACGACAAGAGCGACAGTCCTTACGAGAATACCGACCGGCCAATCGTCCCATACGAGAATGACAACCGGCCGATCATGGCCCTCGATTTTCATGGTGATGAATATGCGGCGGTGCGGAGTCTCTATCGTGAGCAACGGAACATGGAAATTCAGGGGCCGGCGAAGGTGATGAAAGCCCCAACAGTATTCTGATATCTGGCGAAATTCTTGACTGCTAGTGCTGGTGCTTCGAAGCGCAAGCCTTGCATGTCACGCTTGCTTCGGAATCATGCGCGTAGCGCGCATTCGGCGGCACGAAACGATCGCAGAAGGTCAGAATAAGCAAGAAGGCGTCGTTCACATCGACGGCTCGGCATGCATGAGCCACACCGCCAAAATCACGCCATATTGGCGACGGAGCGTTTAGCTCCTCGACAGCCTGTATCATCCGCGTGCCCCACCCTTATGTCCTGGCAGGTTAGCGCCACCAGCGGGGGGCCGGGAAGTGGTCGGGACGATCCTCCGCCAGCATTTTGCGATTCCATACACAAATTTTTCGCGCGAGCGGTCATTGACACAATCGGCATTCGGGTTCCTAGGGAACCAGCCGGATTTCTGCGCGGTCTATCGCGCCCCGAGGAGCATCTCCCGCGGCAGCCAGCGGAACCGTTGAAAAGAGTTTCGGATCGGTGCCCGCAGCCGACAATATGTTCTCGACAGCGCTCCGCCGCCCTTCCACCAATGGCATTCCCCCGGGCGTATCGGGCGGAATGGCAATGATAATCTTCGAGACCCGCGCGGCGCGCGCACCGGCAGCGGCCTGTCTAACGATCTGTTCTGCTTCGGGCGCAAGCCGTATCGTGCCGGGCACGAAAAACAGCACGAAAAAATCCTGCGACGGCATGCCGCGAAACAGGCTGCACCCGAGCAGTGACATTGCCAAAAGACCGGCGACAAACATCCGCGCCATGATTTCGCACCCGAAGATCAGTACAAGTTAGGGTCGTGTCGTGTCCCGTCAATGGGGCAATTCAAATGGCCGGCCTCGGAACTTTGTGGACGCAAAGACGCGTAGAAAGGACCGAGCTCGGGAACCCGACAGTTCTCGATGAAAAAATTGGCTTCGCAGTCGTCCGGTTGTCGGAGGAAACCCAATGTTTTCCTCGACATGGGGCGCCGATGTATCAATTTTCGAACCCAGTTTGTCCCTTGCCCGTCAAATCTCCACGCTTCGGGAGCGAAACCGCATCAATCTATGAGACGCTGACGCATGGCGAAACGGAACTCCGGTTTAAAAGTTCCCTTGCGGAGGTCTACTCCGCCAGATTTGAAGCAGGGTTTCGTTCGTGCTGATCGAGTTTCGCGGAACGCCCACCCGACCGAGACGTTTGCGCATCATGAGCGCTTGGAAATCCCCGGACGACCCCGTGGAATGGTCCGTCGTCGACGAGACGATAGACCTGCGGCTTGCCGAAATAACGGCGTGGTTGAAGGAGAACAAGCTCTTCGCCGGTGATCCGGAACAAATGGGCAGCGTCGAGCGCGCTTACTGGCATTTCGGCTATTTGAGCGCACTGCAAGACATGCGTGCCGTGCTCGCTCAAAAAAAACGCACGAACAATTAGCGCGGCTTCGATCCTCGTGTCCCGCCGAAGGAACTCAGCGGTAGAATTCGATGCGTGCCTCGCGGAACCAGACGGTATTGGCTGGCGCCACAGAGATCGGCCCGTTGATGCCGAAAACCGCGATCTGGAATTTGTCGCCAGGCTTCACCGAATTGGCCAGTACGACGCGGTTCGGCATGTTGAGGCCCTGGATGGTGGCGGGGCTGGGATAGCCGCTTTGGCGCGGCATCTGCCCATTGACCCAGACTTCGGCGTAATCATCGACCAAGACGGTGAGCACCGCCTTTGCGCCATTGGTATCGAAATCGCCAACCTTTGCGGGGATCGTCAGATTCGCGCGGTACCAGATGAACGCCACATGTCCACCGCTGCGCCTTGCCGCGAGATCCTTGGATTCGATCGCCGGCCATTTGGAATCATCAAAGCCGCTCTCGCCAGCGTGCGGGGAAATGTCGTAAGCGGTCTTATATCCGGGCAGAGCTTCGGGTATCGGCTTGGTCTCGACGATTTTCGCTTCCATCGTCTTCCACTGTGCGCCGAAGGCTGCCGATCCCGGTTGTGTCATCAGATCGACCACATAGGTGGGCGGCAGCGAGGGCGGCATGACGGGAGGTGGGGGTGCGGGAGGGGCTTGCGCGACCGAGATCGAGACCATCGAGCCCACCGCCAATGCAGTGCCGCCAACCAGCATGGCCAGAAAACCTTTGCGCATCGTCATCCCCTCATAGGTCGATCGGAAAACCCTACTCCCGGTATGTCGGAAAGACGAGGATCGCGCCGTCGCGTAGCCAGGCAAAACGCCCGCCTGTGAGGGCGTATCGTTAACGTCAAAAATAGATGGCTGAGATAATGAAATAGGAAGGCCGCGTGCGCACCAGCGAGTTCTGAATTATCTCAATCGGTTGATGGCGTTATTCTTGCGGCGGGTGCGATGTGGCGTAACCCAGCGTGGGAGCTAATCTATTGTTAGGATTACATCTCCCAACTACGGTGCCGCTCGGGCATGGATAAATTTCAGGCGATGGGGCGCTGGTGTGGGCAATTGCCTGACCGGGACGCGGCAGGGCCTATCTTGGCGCGTCGTCTGCTCAGAGAGATTCTCGCCGCCGCCCTTTTTGGAGCCTTTGCCGGAGCGCTTTTCACAACCCGCGTTACGGCAGCCGCCGATGTTTCAGACGCGGAATACGAGGCGGCCATTAGGGCCGCGCGGTCGGGCGATTTCGACAACGCCCTGCCCGTCATCGAACGACGCCGTATGCAAAATCCGTCCGATTTATCAGCGACCTACGATTATGTCGTGGTGCTGGGCTGGGCCAATCGGCCGGCCGAAGCGGTGGCAGCCTATGAAACACGACCTGCCGGACAGCCACCCGCTTATGTCGACGCGGCCGTCGCCAAGGATTATCGCGATCTTGGCCAATACGATAAGGCGCTCGCGCTCTATGAAGAGGGTCGCCAGCATTATCCTCAGGACTTGACCTTCGCGTATGGCGAAATTCTCGCGCTGGCCGACGCGAAGAGAGCCGAAGAAGCCATCGAGCGGGGGAACGCGCTGCTCCCGTCCAATCCGGACGACCCCGAGCTGCTTTCCGCCCTGCTTTATGCCTTTGCGATGACGGATCGCCACGCGGAGACGCTCGCGATCGCCGACCGACTCGCACAGCTCGACGCATCAAATCGGGAGGCACGGCGTCAGCACATCATTCAGTCTGGAGCGTTGGGCGATTCTGCACAGGCGCTCGAACTCGCCCTGCAATCGCGCGAGTTGTTCTCGGACGCAGAGATTCGGCGCTTCGCTGTCCAGGCTGCTGCGGCGGCTAACCGCGCGAGCGAAATGCCCGGATCGAACGATGCGGAGAAGAATGCGCAGATCGATCGCTCCATTGCCCAACTCGATTCTCAGATCGCGAAACTCTCGACAGAGGGTCCCGCGTCGCGTTCCGAGTTGCTCAACACGCGCTTCGATCGCGTGGCGCTGCTGGGCGATCGTAACCGCCTCGATGACATCATCGCGGAATATCAGGCCCTCCTGCGCGAAGGCGTCGATATCCCCCCTTATGTGCTGAAAGTGGTTGCCGACGCCTATGAGACCCGGCGGGATCCGGAAACCGCGCGCCGGCTTTACGAGATGGCGCTTATGGGCGCTCCGAATGATTTTCAGACCCGGATGGGACTTTTTTATGCCGAGGTCGAATCGGAGGATTTCAACGCCGCCTTCAACACCATCGATCGATTGGCGGCAGAACAGCCTCAGTTCGTCGGAATGGCGGGCGGTGCCGCGCCGGTTCTGAATCCGACCTGGATGCGAGCCCAGCTCGCCGCCGCCATGGCGCGCTATTACGCGGGCGATTCAGCGGAAGCCGAAAAGCGGGTACGGAGCATGATCGCTGCTGCTCCGGACAATGCCTCGCTGAGACAGGCGCTTGGTTCGATACTGGCCGGAAGCGGAAGGCCCCGCGCGGCAGATGTCGAGTTCGCCTCGGCCCAGAGGATCAGCCCGAACGATATCGACATCGCTGCGGCGCGTGCCGATGTCGCCGTCACACTCGGCGATCGCGGGGGTGGCGCGGCTGCCTTGGACGGCGTCCGTCTGCGCGCGCCCACGAACAGATCCGTTGAGCGGCTGCGCGATCGGCTCGAAATCCTGGGTCGGCCCGAAGCGATATTGCGATTCAATGGGGCCTTCCAAAGCATGAACGTGCCCGTGGGAGGCGACAGTTTCACGTTCGATGCGCAGCTGTTCTCCGCGCCGATCAATGACGCCTACCGACTTTATGTGAGTTACGGCTTCGCGACCGCGGCGCTGCCGGAAGGCGACATCATCAACCATCACGCCGCGCTGGGACTCGAATATGCCACGCGGGATTTCGCCGCGAGCGCCGAAGTAACGCAGGACAGTGCGCCGCACTGGCTCACGGGCGCGCGCGCGTCGCTTGCCTGGGCACCCTTCGACGCATGGCGGATTTCGGGTTCTGCGCAGCTTTACTCGGCCGACACGCCGCTGCGGGCGCTGAAACACGGCATTACGGCAAATTCGTTGGGTGCGAGGCTGACCTACAGTCCGAGCGACCGGCAAAGCTACAATCTGCTGACCGAGCTGGTGACGTTTTCAGACCACAACACACGCACGGTCGTCGGTGCAAGCTCGACGCAGCGTCTGTTCACGTGGCCGCATTTGACATTGGATGCGATTCCGGAGCTTTACGCGTCGTGGAACACGCGGCGCGATGCGCCTTACTACAATCCGCTCGATGATTTCTCGGGATCTCTAAGCGTGGTGGCGAACCAGATCCTTTATCGGCGCTACAACTTCGTTTACTCGCACAATATCGGTGTGACCGCCGGCGGATATTGGGAACACGGCTTTGGTGGTCTTTTAGCGGCGAGTCTGTCCTACGAGCAGCGCCTGAGAATGAACGATTCTTGGGAAGGATCGCTGGGGTTGCGGCTGAGACGGCAGCCTTACGACGGGCATGGGGAAGACAGCGTGACCGTGTTCGCCGCTATCGACTGGAGATTCTGACGATGTTCACAGCTCGTGCCGGGTAGATAGTGTCCGACCAATTTCTCAGCATCATCGTCGTCGGTCTGATCGTCGGAACGATCGGGGCTTTTCAAGCGCTGCAAGATTTTATCTTTTTCTATCCGCTCTTCATGTCGTTCATTTGGACGTTCGGCGCGATCTATTATTATTTTCACTGGGAACGAGAGGGCCAAATGCCGGATTCGGCGCCGGTGTTGTCGTCCGCGCCCATGGTGTCGATCATCGTCCCCTGTTTCGACGAAGAAGCCAATGTGCGCGAGACCATTCAGTCCTTGGTTTCCCAGAACTATCCGCACTTTGAAGTGATTGCGGTTAATGACGGTTCGCAGGATCGCACTGGGCCGATTCTCGACGAACTTTGCGGGATTTATCCGTCACTGCGCGTCATTCATTTCGCAGAGAACCAGGGCAAAGGATTGGCCTTGCGCATGGGCGTGCTGGCTTCGCGCTCAGAATTCGTCGTCTGCATAGACGGCGACAGCATTTTGCACCCGAACGCCGCTGCCTATCTGGTTCAGCCGCTGATCGACAATCCCCGCGCGGGCGCGGTCACCGGCAATCCACGAATTCGAACCCGATCCTCGCTCATCGGCCGCATCCAAGTTGGCGAATTTTCTTCGATCGTTGGAATGATCAAGCGTGCGCAACGTATCTACGGGCGAATCTTTACGGTCTCCGGAGTCGTGACGGCGTTCCGCAAGCAGGCGCTCCACCGCGTCGGCTATTGGAGCCTGAACATGGTGACGGAGGACATCGATGTGAGCTGGCAACTCCAGCGCGATCACTGGGCCATCCTTTATGCGCCCAATGCGATCTGCTGGATATTGATGCCCGAAACGTTGCGCGGCCTATGGCGCCAGAGGTTGCGTTGGGCGCAAGGCGGCGCCGAAGTCTGCCTGAAGAACATCGGCAACCTTTGGCGTTGGAGATTGCGGCGGATGTGGCCGCTGCTTTTCGAATATTGCGTCAGCGTGGCATGGGCTTTCGCGTTTCTGCTGACGGTGTTGCTTTGGGTCATTGGCAGCTTTGCGTATCTTCCGCCCGGGATGCATGTGGACACGATCTTCCCGCCGGCATTCACCGGTCTCGTCCTCGGAACGACGTGCCTGCTGCAATTCGCGGCCAGCATCATCATCGAGTCGCGCTATGAGCCGAAACTTTGGCAGCAGATCGCCTGGACGATTTGGTATCCGACCGTCTATTGGGCGATCATTGCGGTGACGACCGTCGTCGGCTTTCCCAAAGCGCTGGCGAAACGCCGCACGTTGCGGGCGGCTTGGGTCAGTCCTGACCGGGGGATCCGGCCATCTTAGGCGAGCACATCATAAGGGCGGGTGCGAGTCGCCCTCGCTCGTGGCGGATATTGGACGCGATCTTCACGCTTCTGCTCTGGGCCGGATATTTCTATTTGATGCGGCATGTCCTTTCTGTCTCGCTGAGCTATTTCGGGATGCCGGCGTCTTGGGGTTTGCAATATGGCGAGCTTCGTGTTGCCGACGTGCTGCAGAATCTGCAGATTTATACCGTGGTGATTCTCGTCAATGCGACGGTGTTCGTCGAATGGGCGCTCTACAACCAGGTGATGTTTGGCCGCCGCAACCGGCGGCGGGCGTCCGAACCCATCACGCCGGCGGAAATGGCTGTGTTCTTCGATCTGAGCCCCGAACAAGTGACCGCCTGCCAAGCGGTGCGAAACAATGTGATGGTGCATGACGACGCGGGGCGCTTGACCGATTGTGACGCTTTCAAAAAGCTTTAGAGTTGCTAGGAACTTAGCGTGGGCTCGAGCGCTGCGAGTCGCGATCCATTTTAACCATAGCGCAATAACATCTTGACTTAAGTTTATCGAGCCGCGCCTCTTATAGGAAAGCTGCTCCTTGCGTGCTTGGGTGCTAATGAAAATTCGATCGGCGAGTGCTGCGGGACAGCAGAGATCTATGATAGGTAATGCGAGATTCTTGAAGACTCTTTTCGCAGGCGTGTTGGGGGCTTGTCTTGCGTGCGCACCCCCCGCTTGGGCCAATCTTCTGGTGAATGGAAGTTTTGAGGAGCCGACCGTCCCGGGATCGTCAGCCTGCGGTCCTTACTCTAATTGCCTTGGCTTCAACGTCGGAGACAACATTGCCGGCTGGACGGTGGTCGGCAAAGGCGGCGCGCTTGGCGCTTCGGTCGTGATGTCGTTGGGGAACAATTACACCGAACCAGACGATAGCGGGAACAACGCGACCCTTCATTTCTATCCGGTGCATGGATTCCAGTCCATCGACCTGACCGGCGAAGGCAACCAAGGCCTCACCAACGGGATCAAACAGAGCGTCACGACGATTGCCGGAAATCTCTACGAGCTCTCGTTCTTCGTCGGAAATCAATATGACCAGGCCCCCGGCTATGCCGGTCCAAGTTCCGTGGTTCTTTACATCGACGGGATCGCGGTTCAGACGATGACCAACCCGGATAACACCGCCGAAAACGTCAATTGGATGCAATTCGTTTATGATTTCACAGCGCCGTCAAATTTCACCACGATCGCGTTCCTCAACGGCACGGATGTCGGGAACAATTATGCCGGGCTGGACAACGTTGTTTTCCACGCGCTGACCATCACCGTCCCAGAGCCGGGCACGCTTGCTCTGTTCCTGGGAGGACTCGGTGCCATCGCGGTTTTGCGCCGTCGCAAGGTGGCCCACCCAGCCTGAGATACACTGCGAGCGAAACAATATGGGCCCCGGCAATGCCAGGGCCCATACCAACGCAGCGGGGTTTAGCGGCCGCGATATCCGCGATCCCAACCACGGTGATCGTCGCGGTCATAATCCCGGTCGTAACGTCCGCGGTAGAGGTTCCGCGCCGGAATCCAGACGCGCCGGTGCAGATACGGATCCCAGCGCCAGACGCCGCCACGGTTCCCGTAGGCGTAGGCGGCCGGGTTGCTGTAAGAGGGGCCGCTGTTCCCGAAATAGAAGCCGAAGTTGGACTGGGCGTTGGCGGGTGTCGCAATGGCCAGGGCGCTTCCCGCCAGCATCGCCATGCCAAAAATCGCTTTCGTAAGAGTTCTCATCTGTGTCTCCATCGAAGGGTTTCTCTTCCCTACGATGCGACTTTGACGCAATGGCTTTGAACCACCTCTGAATGGGCCATTCAGATTGGCGTCAGGAAAAAAGCGGCCTGATCCGAGGCTTTTTCCGGTCCTCAGCCTCCGAGATGGTGGCGCTTTACCGGGTTTGACTTGCGGGGCAGGGCCTTCAACGCGGCGCCAAAATGGCGTCCTTGCCCGAACTGAAAGCCGAATGTGCTGCAGCGTTTGAACTTCTCCGGGCTGTCGATCCATTCCGCGATGGTCTCGACGCCGAGCTCTTTGCAACTGCTGAGCACGCTTCGCACGAGGGCGTCTTCGCGCGGGGATTTTCCGAGCTTGTCGATCAGTCCGCCGTCCACTTTCACGAAATCCACGGTCAGCCCATGCAGATATTGCAGCGTGGCGGCGCCTGCGCCGAAATCGTCGATGCCGACGCGGTATCCCATTCTCCGCAAGGTTTGAATGGCCCGATCGGCCGCTGCAAGATCCGGTAGCTCTACCGTTTCCGTGACTTCGATCAAGACGCGCTTTGCCAACGCAGCTCTGCGCAGCAGAAGTGCCGACAACAGCGAAAACGACGACGGATCGGAGATGCTGCGCGCCGAGATATTGATCGCGATGGAGACGCCCGCGGAGTCTGTTTCCTCCAAGAGGTCGAAAGCCTTCATGATCAATGCGAGGTCGAACGAATCGGCCAATTCGAGATCTTCGGCGAAGCGGATCGTATCCGCAGGGCTATGACCCGAGCGAAAGCGCGTCAAGGCTTCATAATGCGCGACGGCGCCGGTTTTCAATTCGACGATGGGTTCGAACACGAGATCGAAGCTTCCCTCGGCAACCGTGGCGCAGAAGTGCTGTGCCCGTGCCACGGTTTCGTCCATCATTGTTTCGAAAATCTGTGCCAGGTCGGCTCCCGGCAGGCTCTTATGTTTGCCTTCGGCAAATCGCTCGATGACGTGGCGCAACGCAAGGATGTTCTGCTCCGGCGTGAGGTTGCGTCCTTTGAGCGATAAGAGAACCTGCTCCATCTCGAAATTGCCGATCCCGCGCGCGCGCGCAGGATTTTGGATGCGGTCGGCCAGCTCGCCGGCGGTATTGATATTCTCCGTGACGACGCCGAAGCCCGTCGCCGACACGCGCGCCGCCACGCCGCCTTTCATGGTGTTCAAATTCGTGCCGATGGCCGCCATCAAACTCGCGGCGTCATCTGGCGATAGCCTGGCGCAGACTTCTTGCAAATTGGCCACGTTCACCAGCGCCATTGCGCTTTCGCCGCCAATCTTTTCTCCCGCGGCAGAGAGGAACGTGCCGCGGTCGACAAGACCCGTTTCGGCGTCGATGCCGGAAATCACCGCGCGGTTGCCGCGCCTGGCCAGGGCGCAGGAGATGCGGTTGTTCTGCGCCAGGTAGCACATGGAGAGCGTGGCTTTGTCGCCGGATACCAACGTCATGGTCAGCGGACCGACGCGCTCGCCCGCCGAGAGGCCGCGCGCGATGATGGTGAAGCGCGCCCTTTCGCTTTCCCAGAACAACTCCGCCGCAGGTTGCCCGGTCAACTCGGAACCGTCGGAGAAACCTTTGATGGCGCCCGTGGCAAATAGAACCGTACCTTGGCGATCCACCTCGAAAAGGAGATCGGCACCGGCAAACGCAAAAGCCAACAGGCGGGCCGGTTCAATCATCCTTGCCGTCCTTGATCGCGGCAAGGTCGCATAGAAATTCTTAGCAGGGAGTGAATTTCAACCGGTGGTGGGCTTTTGTCCGATAGCGTATGCGTGGGTCTGAGATAGGTTCCCTAGGGCCTGACAAGCCAACGCACCACGCTGAAATGGGCGGCGGCCAACTGTCTTGGCAGCTCCAGATGGCCATAATGGGTCATCGGCGGGTCCCAATTGATGAGCCGAATCTGGGCATTCGGATTCTTCGCCCGGTACTCGTTGGCGACGAACACCTCGACACTCTTCATTGGTTCTTCGGGGTTCCAGTGATTGCGGTCGAAATGCGCGGTGGTCCACACCATCCGCTGAAAGCCATCCATCCGCGTGAAATTGGTGACGTAAAGGTCATTTTCGACATCTTCGACGGGGATACCCCATGGATTGCCAGTCCGTTTGAGAATGGATTCGATCTCGGTCTCGACCCAGGCCTTCTCGCCCAGGTCTGTGCCATGCTCGAGGTTCTGGAGTTGCTGTTTGAAATTGGGCCGCCGGCGTCCTTCGGCGGCGAGCCAGCGTTCGGCGATTTGA
>DATHDZ010000214.1:0-2851 GCA_035318785.1 Micropepsaceae bacterium | reverse complement strand
ATGCCTGGGAACAATGGGGTGCCGATTGCGTCAAGCGCTTTCGCGGAATGTTCGCGTTCGCGCTTTATGACCGCAATCGCCACGTTCTGTTCCTGGCGCGCGACCGGCTGGGGAAGAAGCCGCTTTACTACACGCTGGCGGGCGGGCGCTATCTGCTGTTCGCATCCGAGCTGAAAGCGTTGCTGGTCCACCCGATGGTGGAAAAGCGCCTCAATCCCGCCGCGGTGGATGATTATTTCGCCTTCGGCTATGTGCCCGACCCGACCACGATCTATCAGGGCATCTTCAAGCTTCCGCCCGCCCACCATCTGCAGGTCGCGCGCGGCAAAGCTTTGCCGCAGCCGAGCGAGTATTGGCGCCTCTCCTTCAGCGAGGGCGCGCTCGACGAAGAGACGGCGTCGCGCGAGTTGATGGCGCGGTTCAATGAGGCGGTGCGCATCCGTTTGATCTCCGAGGTGCCGCTTGGCGCCTTCCTGTCGGGCGGCGTGGATTCCAGCGGTGTGGTTGCCTCGATGGCGCGTCAAACCGATGCGCCGGTGAAGACCTTCGCCATCGGCTTCGGGGAAGGCGGCACCGACGAACTCGCCCATGCGGCGCGCGTTTCGCGACTCTACCGCACCCAGCATCATGAGCAGCAGGTGGCGGCGAATCCTCTGGCCACCTATCGCGCCCAGGCAGCCATCTTCGACGAGCCCTTCGCCGACAGCTCCTCGGTTCCGACCTACCAGGTGTGCAAACTGGCGCGGCGGAACGTGACCGTGGCGCTTTCCGGCGATGCCGGAGACGAGATGTTCGCTGGCTACCGACGTTATCGCTGGTTCGACCGCGCGGAAAAAATACGGCGGCTGCTGCCGGCCGCGATCCGCAGGCCCTTGTTCGGCATGGCCGGAAAGCTGTACCCGAAACTCGATTGGGCGCCGCGTTGGCTGCGCGCCAAATACACCTTCCAGGAATTCGCGCTCGACAGCGCAGGCGGCTATTACCGCACGGTCTGCCGGATACAGGATGAAGCTCGGGCACGGCTGTATTCGCCGGCCATGTTGCGATCCCTGGCCGGACATCATCCGGGAGAGGGAATCGCGGCGGCGATGCGCGATGCGGGGACATCCGATCCCATCGCAGCCGCGCAATATGCCGACATCAAAACCTATCTTGCCGGCGACATCCTGACCAAGGTCGACCGCACGAGCATGGCAGTATCGCTCGAAGTGCGCGTGCCGATGCTGGACCATGAATTCGTCGAATGGGCGGCCGGCGTACCGAGCCGGCTGAAGCTGCATGCCGGCGAAGGAAAATACATCCTCAAGCGCGCGCTCGAGCCATACGTGCCGAAGGAGAATCTCTATCGGCCGAAACAGGGCTTTGCGACATCGCTGGCGCCCTACTTTCGCGACGCCGGCGGGCGGTTTGTCCGCGAGGCGCTGCTGGGCGAAGCGATGGGCGATTGCGGATTGTTGGACATGAAGAGGATCGGCCACATCGCAGACACCCATCAATCGGGCGCCGCCGATCACAGCCACACGCTCTGGTCCCTTCTGATGTTCGAAGGTTTCCTGCGGGAAGTGCATTTCGCAGGGCATCAAACGGAACCCACGAATCTCCCGGGCCTATCTGCTTAAATCCGAGGGGGAGCGAGAAAAGAATAACAGTTGTAAACTAAGCGCGCGGCAGGATGCGCGAGTAGACAGGAAAGAACGCCGATGTCCCTCGACAGTGTTCAACTTACGCTCGACCGGTTTTTGACCTGGCCGAATGTGTTCCTTCTTCTGCTGGCGATCCTGATTGCCGGCATCCTGATCAGCAATGCGGTGAACTCCGCGCGGCTGGGCCTTTTGTCCGCGCAGGTGGAAGAACTTCTGGAGATCCTCGACAAACAGGCCCGCATGAAGAATGACGTCAAGCGGACGGTGGAAGACGGGATGAAGACGATGGCCTTGAACGCGACAGCGCGTCCGGCGGCACGCGGTGCGCAGAGCACCGGCGCAAGCGCAAGCGCCTCGGTTTTGCTGCTTCGCCAGGAATTGGATTCCTTGCGTACGGAACTGTTGTCGAGCACGGACGAAAGTCCAACGGTGGAGCGCTAACGCCGCGGCGAGGCAAGCCCGCTCGGCGACGCCATCGTCAGAACCCATATCTGAGGCGGTACCACTGGCTGCCGATGATTTCATGGAGCGCGAAGCCGGACATGCGCAGAGACTCTATGCGCTGAACAAATCCCAGCAAGACATCGTCGCCCCCCGCCGGACCATAGAACGCCGTCGGTCCGGGGAACACGGACATCCCGCTCGCAAGGAAGGCCGCACGCGCACGCTTCATGTGCCAGGCATGGGTGACGAATATCACTCTTTTGATTCCCGCGGCCCGCAAGATTTCCGATGAAAAGATCGCATTTTGCGCGGTGTTGCCCGAACGTGATTCCAGCCAGCGCGCTTCTATGCCGTAATCGGACCGCAACGCATTCGCCATGAGCATGGCGAGCGATGGTGCGCCGCCGCCGCCGAGGCCACCGCTGACCAGAACGGGCAGATGGGTCTCTTTGGCGAGCAAAGCGCCATATCGGACGCGCTCCAAGGAAAGCTCATCAAGCGTCTCAGCGCCGAATTCCGGCGCGTATGTCCGCCGTCCCGCGGAGAGGATGACGATGGCTCCCGGCGCATCGCTCATCACCGCGGCCAGGGATGAAGGCGTGATGGACGGAAAGATCTCCAGCCGGTCCATCAAGGACTGCGTGGTCAACGGCAGACTGAGAAGGCGACAATGGCGCAAAGGGCGAGAACGCCGAAGACAAGATCGAATTTTCACGAATGTACCAAAAGTATGATTCGAGACGACTCGGTTTTCCGGGATGAGA
>DATHDZ010000213.1:0-11813 GCA_035318785.1 Micropepsaceae bacterium | reverse complement strand
CATAGGGCAACGGCGGCATGTTCATGATCGACATGCAGGGCACGCGTGACTTGGCGACCGCATCCAACAGCTCGCGTACGCCGGGTGAGCGGTATTGCGGTTCCTGCATCGCCAGACCCACAAGGTCGTAATCTTTGGGGTTCACGCCTGCCGTGCCGCCGGCGCTCACCTTGCCCGGCAATTTCCGGGAGTCGATCTCGATCTGATCCTTGCGTCCCCTGACCGGCATGCGCACGCGGAAGCCCTCCGCATTGATCAGGTCCGCCTCCGCGGGGAGGCACACGAGATGAACCGAATGGCCGCCGAACAGGATCTTGGAAGCGAGCAGCGAGCCGTAGGACGCGCCCATGAGCAGGATTTTGTAAGCCATTGGATGTCTCCCCTTGGAATTCGAATCTAGGAATGACCGCCGGCCGCGGACTGTGCGGCGGGCTTGCACACTTGTTGGGTTGCCTTCAGCGCGATGGGATTGAGCCCTGCGCCACCATGGGCGAGATGCTGGGTCATCATGGCCCGCATGCGCGGATCCCAGAATTTGCGCATGTGATCGGCCGTGCCCGCGACCGCTTGGTCGGCAGACTGGATTTTGAAGAAGTCCGCGATCTGGTTCGCCATGCGGACCAGCGTATCCATCGACGTAGACGACATTATTCTGCTGCCACCGTCTCGATGCGCTGGCGCTTTTGCAATTGCTCGTAATCTTCCTGCCAGCGCGATTCGCGATTGGTCAGCCTGACCTCGACTGCCGTCACCTTGTATTCGGGGCAATTCGTCGCCCAGTCCGAATAGTCGGTGGTGATGACGTTCGCGCCCGATTCGGGATGGTGGAACGTGGTGTACACCACGCCCGGCTGCACGCGTTCGGTGATATGCGCGCGCATGCTGGTGTCGCCGGCGCGGCTGATCAGGGCAATGCGGTCGCCCTCATTGATGCCGCGATTCTCCGCATCGTGCGGATGAATCTCCAAGATGTCCTCGCTATGCCAAACATTGTTTTCCGTCCGCCGCGTCTGCGCGCCGACATTGTATTGCGACAGGATGCGCCCCGTCGTCAGCAGCAGCGGAAAGCGCGGGCCCGTCCGTTCGTCCGTCGGCACATATTCGGTGAGCACGAACTTGCCCTTGCCGCGCGCGAAGCCGCCAATATGCATGATCGGCGTGCCTTCCGGAGCTTTCTCGTTGCACGGCCATTGCACGCTGCCGAGCTCGTCGAGCTTGGCGTAGGAGACGCCCGCGAAGGTCGGAGTCAGACGCGCGATCTCGTCCATGATTTCGGACGGGTGATTGTAATGCATCGGATAACCCAGCGCGGCGGAAAGCTTCATGATCACTTCCCATTCGGCGAGGCCCGCCATCGGGGGAATCGCCTTGCGCACCCGGCCGATGCGACGCTCTGCATTGGTGAAGGTGCCGTCCTTTTCCAGGAACGAGGCGCCCGGCAGGAACACATGCGCGTATGCCGCGGTCTCGTTGAGGAAGAGATCATGCACGACAATGCATTCCATCGCCGAAAGCGCGGCGGTGACATGATGCGTATTGGGATCGGACTGCGCGATATCCTCGCCCTGGCAGAACAGGCCCATGAACGTCTTGTCCAGGGCGGAGTCGAACATATTGGGAATGCGCAAGCCGGGCTCCGGATCGAGGGTGACGCCCCAATCCTGTTCGAACAATTTGCGCGGACCGTCTTCGGAGACATGCCGATAGCCGGAGAATTCGTGCGGGAACGAACCCATGTCGCACGAACCCTGCACATTGTTCTGGCCGCGGAGCGGATTCACGCCGACGCCGTCGCGCCCGAGATTGCCGGTCGCCATGGCGAGGTTCGCCATGCCCAGCACCATGGTCGAACCCTGGCTGTGTTCGGTGACGCCCAGCCCGTAATAGATCGCGCCATTGCCGCCGGTGGCATAAAGGCGAGCCGCGCCGCGAACATCCTTGGCGGAAACGCCCGTGACCTTTTCCATCGCCTCGGGCGAATTCTCGGTGCGGCCGACGAAATCGCTCCAGGCCTTGAATTCCGCCGCGTCGCAATTGTCGGCGACGAATTTCTCGTCGACCAGACCTTCGGTCACGATCACATGCGCGAGCGCATTGATCATCGCGACATTGGTGCCCGGCAACAGCGGCAGGTAATAGGACGCCTCGACATGGGGCATGCGCACCAGATCGATCTGACGCGGATCGACGACGATGAGCTTGGCGCCTTCGCGCAGGCGCCGCTTCATGCGCGAGGCAAAGACGGGATGCGCGTCCGTCGGATTGGCGCCGATCACCAGGATCACATCGGCCTCATTGACCGAATCGAAATCCTGCGTGCCGGCGGATGTGCCGAACGCCGTCTTCAGACCATAGCCGGTCGGCGAATGGCAGACACGCGCACAGGTGTCGACATTGTTGTTGCCGAACGCCGCGCGGATCATCTTCTGCATCACATAGACTTCTTCATTGGTGCAGCGCGAGCTGGTGATGCCGCCAATAGAGCCCTTGCCGTATGTCTGCTGGATGCGACGGAATTCCGACGCCGTATAGGCGATAGCTTCGTCCCAGCTCACTTCGCGCCAGGGATCCTGAATCGATTTGCGGATCATCGGCTTGGTGATGCGTTCCTTGTGCGTGGCATAGCCCCAGGCGAAGCGTCCCTTGACGCAGGAATGGCCGTGATTGGCTTTGCCGTCCTTGTAGGGCGTCATGCGCACGACGCGATTGCCCTGCAGCTCCGCCTCGAAGGTGCAGCCGACGCCGCAATAGGCGCAGGTGGTGAGCACCGAACGTTCCGGTGTGCCGTGCTCGATCACCGTCTTTTCCATCAGCGTCGCCGTCGGGCAGGCCTGCACGCAGGCGCCGCAGGAGACGCATTCCGAATCCAGGAAATCCTCGTTCATGCCGGCCGAGACATGCGAAGCAAAACCACGCTCGTCGATGGTCAGCGCGAAGGTGCCCTGCACCTCTTCGCAGGCGCGGACGCAACGCGAGCAGACGATGCACTTGGACGGATCGAAGGTGAAATAGGGATTGGACTCGTCCTTCACCTGGTTGAGATGGTTCGCGCCGTCATAGCCATAGCGCACCTCGCGCAAGCCCACGGCGCCTGCCATGTCCTGCAGCTCGCAATCGCCATTGGCGGCGCAGGTCAGGCAGTCCAGCGGATGGTCGCTGATATAGAGCTCCATCACGCCGCGGCGCAGCTTGGCGATCCGGTCGGTCTGGGTGGAAACCTTCATGCCGTTCTCGGCCGGCGTGGTGCAGGATGCCGGCGTTCCCTTGCGCCCGGCGATCTCGACCAGGCACAGCCGGCACGAGCCGAACGCGTCCAGCGAGTCGGTGGCGCAGAGCTTGGGCACTTGGATACCGGCGAGCGAGGCGGCGCGCATGATCGACGTACCGGCAGGAACGGTGACAGGCATCCCGTCGATTTCGAGCGTCACGCTTTGCGTGGCTGTCCGCTCCGGGGTTCCCCGGTCGATATTGGCGCGGTCGATGTCGGTATGGACGGTCATGGCTTGCCTCTTTCGCGCACTATATCACTCGGCAGCCGCGGCGCGCGCCGGGCTCCGGTCGAAATCTTCAGGAAAATGCTCCATGGCGCTCATCACCGGCATGGGGGTAAGCCCGCCCAGAGCACAGAGCGAGCCGTCGCGCATGGTCTCGCAAAGGTCCCGCACGACGTCGATATTCTCCACCACGCGCTCGCCCCGCATGATTTTATCGACGGTTTCGGCCCCCCGCTGCGAACCGATACGGCAGGGCGTGCATTTGCCGCAGGACTCGATAGCGCAGAAATGGAAGGCGAAACGCGCCTGTTTGGCCAGGTCCACGCTGTCGTCGAACACCACCACACCGCCATGGCCCACCATGCCGCCCTTGGCCGCAAAGGCCTCGTAATCGAACGGCACATCGAACAAATGGGTCGGCCAATAGGCGCCCAAGGGTCCGCCCACCTGCACCGCCCGGACGGGACGGCCGGAATAGGTGCCGCCGCCGTAATCATAGATCAGCTCGCGAAGCGTCGTGCCGAAGGCAAGTTCGATCAACCCGCCATGTTTGATGTTTCCGGCAAGCTGGATCGGCATCGTGCCGCGCGAGCGGCCCAAGCCGAAATTCTTGTAGTGGGCAGCGCCCTCCGCAAGGATGATCGGCACGCTCGCCAGTGAGACCAGATTGTTGACCACGGTCGGCTTGCCGAACAACCCCTCGATCGCGGGCAGCGGCGGCTTGAAGCGGATCTGGCCGCGCCGTCCTTCCAGGCTCTCCAGCAGCGAGGTTTCCTCGCCGCAAATATAGGCCCCGGCGCCAAGCCGCGCTTCCATGTCGAAGATGCGGTTGCTGCCCAGGATGTTGGTGCCGAGCAGGTTTTTCGTCCGGGCGATCTCGATGGCGCGCAGCATCTGCCGGAAGGCGTGGGGATATTCCGAGCGGATATAGACGTAACCCTTGGTCGCACCGACCGCGATTCCAGCAATCGCCATGCCTTCGATCAGCGCGAAGGGATCGCCTTCCATGATCATGCGGTCGGAGAACGTGCCGCTATCGCCCTCATCGGCATTGCAGACGATGTATTTCTGATCCGCTTCCGTCGCCAGCACCGTCTTCCATTTGATGCCGGTGGGAAAGCCTGCGCCGCCCCGTCCGCGCAAACCGGAATCGGCGACTTCCTGCACGATGGCTGCCGGCGCCATACCAAGCGCCCTGCGCAGGCCTTTCAAACCGCCATGTGCCTCGTAATCTTCCATCGAGGTCGGATCGGTGATGCCGCAGCGTGCAAAGGTGAGCCGCTGCTGTTTGGCGAGATAGGGGATCGCCTCGACCAGACCGAGTTTCAGCGGATGGTCCGCCTTGGGACCGGCATCCAGGATGCTCTTCACGTCGGCCGGGGTTACCGGGCCATAACCGATGCGCCCTTCCAGCGTTTCGATTTCGAGCAGCGGTTCCAGCCACAGAAGGCCGCGCGAGCCATTGCGCACCAGCGCCGCGTCCATCTTGCGGGCGGCGATCTCGCTGCGCACCGCAGCCGCCACGGCTTCGGCGCCGACGGAAAGGGCGGCGGCATCCAGGGATACGAAGATGCGGGTCGTCATGACCGCGCTCCCACCAGGGCCAGCACTTTGCCTTCATCGGCCCGGCCATAGAGCTCGCCATCCACCAACACGGACGGCGAAAGCGCGCAATTGCCCAGGCAATAAACTTCTTCCAAAGTGACGCGGTGATCGGCCGTGGTATCGCCGAACGAGATGCCCAGCGCGTGTTCCAGCCGTTCTGCCAATGCCTCGCTGCCCATGCTCTGGCAAGCCTCGGCCCGGCACAGTTTGATCACATGGCGGCCCGCCGGTGCGCGGCGAAAATCATGATAAAATCCAACCACGCCTTGGACTTCCGCCCGCGTGAGGTTGAGCACATCGGCGATCAACACGATCGCATCGTTGCTGATAAAGCCGAAACGCTCGTTGAATTCATGCAGGATCGGAAGAAGCGGCCCTTCCAAATCCTTCAGCCCTTCCGCGATTTTCCGGGCTGCGTCGGCGTCCCAGTTATCAGCAGAAGCGGCACGTTCTTTTCCCAACACCCATCACTCCAAGCAGAAGGCCAGACGTGCATTCCTATACTGCCAATATAGGAGATGTCCCAGCAGAAATCCTTAGCGCCGATTGCTTAAAATTATGGTGTTGCCACAATTACTTAGCAATGGAGGAGAAGGGATCGTTGAAGACAAGCGCCGAATCCCCTCTCGCAAGTGCAATAAGCGTCAAATTCGCAGCTTTCGCAATCGAGACCGCCAGCTCCGTCGGGGCCGAAATGGCCGCCAGGATCGGGATGCGGGCGAGGACCGCCTTCTGGACCAGCTCATAGCTGCAGCGGCTGGTCAGGAGGGCGAACCCTGCGGCTGGATCCACACCCTGCCTGGCCATGTGGCCGATCACCTTGTCGAAGGCGTTGTGGCGGCCAACGTCCTCCCGCACCACGAGAATTTCCCCATCCGGCCGGCAGAAGGATGCCGCATGAACCGCCCCGGTGGCCTGGTTGAGGGTTTGCCGCGCGGGCAGGGATTCGAGCGCCCGGAACAGCGATTTTTGCGCTAGTTTGGGGGCCGCCGTCAGGGGGGTGAGCTGGGGCAGGGCCTCCTCGATGGTGGTCAATCCGCAAATGCCGCACCCCGATTGGCCGGGTATGGAGCGGCGGCGTTCGGCGAGGCGCGCGGAATGTTCCCTTTCCAGGCGCACATCGATGCCGATCCCCCGCGTGCCATAGCGCACATCGATGCGCGCGATCTCATCGGCGCGCTTGATGATGCGTTCGGAGAGCGCAAAACCCACCGCGAAATCCTCGAGGTCGGCCGGGGTCAGCATCATCACCGCATAGGGCGAACCGTCGAATTCGAGCGCGACCGGCACTTCATTGGCGAGAACGCGCGTGCCCGGCGCGGCTTGGTCCGGCGTGATGCGCACGGTGCGATGCTCGTCTGAGGTCGCGTATTCGACCTCTGCAATTTCGGCTAGCTCCGGCGGCTGCGGCGCGGCGCTTGCGTCTTCGATTTTCCGGGCTGACATGGCCCCAGTTTACCGGATCACTGCCGACACGAACAGGCGCCCCTCTTTTTGTCATCCCCGCCGAGCTTCCCTTCGTCCTTCACCCCGGTTGTCATCCCCGGCGAGCCGGGCGCAGCACGGCGAGGGAAGGGGATCTATTCGCCGGGTGGATTCCCTTCCCCCTCGCGACCCTTACGCGTCGCTCGGGCCGGGAATGACAATGATGGGAAGATGCGCCGCCAAGTGAACCGTTTAGAATCCCACGATCGCGCCGCCACGACCACGACCTGAAAGGACCACGCCATGCGCAATCGAACATTAGGGCTCGCATTAACGATGGCTGCATTGGCGATCGCCGCCTGCAATCAGGCAGCCACAACCGGCGCGGCCCTACCGGAAGCCTCGGCGTTCCCCGAAGAATATGGCGAGTTTTACGCGCGGCCTGAAGAGCTCGCCTCCGCGTCCGCCAACGCCATCGCCAAATCGATGCGCATGAACGTCACCGCGATGAGCCTGGGTCTGCAGGTCTACGACAAGAACTGCGCGTCATGTCACGGCGAGGACCTCAAAGGCATCCCCGCCCAGCACACACCCGATCTGACCGATGCGAATTGGCGCTTCGCCGGCGATGATCTGGACTCGGCCGGGGTGAACAGATTCCCCTCCGACGTGGAATGGACCGTGCGTTATGGCATCCGCTCCGGCCATCCCAATGCGCGCGGGTTGGAAGCGGACATGGTCGCGCTCGATCCGCAATATCGCAACGAAGAGGACATCAAGGAATTCGGCGACACGCGGTTCCTGACGTCGGACGAAATCGGCGATGTCGCGGAATATGTGCTCAAGATCGGCGGTCAGGATGCGGACGCTGCGAAAGCCGCCCGCGGCGATGTGCTCTTCCATGACGGCACAAAGGGCAATTGCTTTGACTGTCACGAGGAAGACGGCACCGGCAATGCGCCGCTCGGATCGACCAATCTGACGCGGAAGGATTTGTATCTCTACGGCTCGGATCGCGCCTCGATCCTGGAATCCATCACCAAAGGGCGTCACGGAATCATGCCGGGTTTCGAGGGCCAATTGAGGCCAGAGGAGATCAAATCCGTCTCGGTCTACATCTTCGCCCGCGCCGCGAAATGATCATGCCCTTCCCGACAGATTCCGCTTATCACGGCGGAATGCTATCGTACGGGGATATCGAGTTAAGGGAAAATCGTGATGTCCAAATTCGCCTGCGCGTGCCTGACGGCCGGCCTGCTCTCCGCGAGCGCAGCCTTTGGAGCTGACGCGAACAAATCCAGTGGACCGGTCCCGGATTTCTCCTCCAACGGCGTCTCCTGGGCGGGTTTCGTGATGCCGCCGAAGCCGGACGCGGCCATCGCCCGCACCTTCAACGATTTTTCGCTGCCCGCCAGCGGGCTTGGTCCCGTCACCGACGATCCGGCCCATCCCTACATCAACAATGAGCTGGCGCGCGAGACCAACCGCCAGCCGACCTACCGCGTCGCAAATCTCGACAATCCCAATTTGAAGCCCTGGGTGATCGACGCGCTGAGGAAACAGAACGCGCTCGCGCTCGCCGGCCGCCAGGGACAGACCCGCGAAGCGCGCTGCTGGGAGACCGGCGTTCCCGCTTTCCATCTCAATCCAGGCTCGATGTATTTCACCCAGACGCCGAAGGAGGTCTCGCTGTTCCTGGCGGGCCGCGTGCGCCGCATCTATCTGGATGTGCCGCATTCGAAGAATCCCAAACCGTCCTGGTACGGAGAATCCATCGGCCATTACGAGGGCGGCGACACGCTTGTCGTCGATACCATCGGCTTCAACGACAAGAGTTTCGTCGACAGCTATCGCACGCCGCACACCACCCAGCTTCATGTGACGGAGCGCTTCAAGCTGACCGACGGCGGCAAGACTCTGGATGTCTCCTTTACCGTCGAGGACCCCGGCGCCTTCAATGCGCCCTGGTCTGGCACGCGCGCGCGTCATCGCGTGGAACGCGGGCCGCTCGATGGCAATGACGCCTGCGCCGAAGACCACAACAATTATTTCAATCTGGACATCGAACAAGTCCCGATCGCGGACAAGCCGGATTTCTGATCCGCCGCGGCGCCTCGGGGCAAGCCGCTTTAACCAAAAACAAGCTGCTTGCGTGCGCCTGCCGCCACGCAAATGACCACTTCGGTAAATGGCAATTTTGCATTTACTCCGGCTGCAACCATCCCCTTGGAGCCGGCGGCTGGTCGTGTATCCAATGCGCACGTCGATACCACTCACGAATTTCGCGGCGGGCGAGAATGTCTTTCGGGAAAGGCAGACGACAATGATGGCATATGTGGTGCAAGATTGGTTCTGGATGATCGCGTTCTTTCCGCTCTGGGCCGTTGCCGCGATTCTCTGCTTCGCGCTGGTCTCCGTGCCCAAGCGGGCAGCGGGAACGCGCACGCGCAAGTTTCTCGACGCATCGGCACTGGTCTTGAGCGTCAGCTCGGCAGCCGCCGTCCTTATCGGATTGGACTGCGCATCCTATATCAGCCTGCCGTTCGCCAAGCCCGCCTGCTACATGCTCAATGCGGACAGACCGTTCGGCGTCGATTTGTACCAGGTCGCCCAGGACGCATCGCGCTTTCTCAATTGAGCTTTACGGATAGTCGGCTCGTCTATGGCGAGCCGACCGTCACGTTCAGGTCCCTTACCACGCCATTGGCGATGGAATAGACCCAGCCATGCACGTGGATTTCCTGACCGCGTGCCCAGGCATCTTGCAGGAAGACGTCGGACGCGACGTTCCTGACCTGCCGGATCACATTTAGCTCGCAGAGACGGTTCATGCGGATTTGCGCATCCGCTATCACGCCAAGCTCGTCGCGGTGCTCATGAGCGATCTCGCGGATCGGGTGGAGCCAGTGGTCCACGAGACCACGACGCTTGCCGTCGACCGCCGCACTTACCCCGCCGCATCCATAATGCCCTACGACCAGGACATGCTTGACCTTCAAGACATCGACGGCGAACTGCAGCACGGAAAGGTAGTTGGCATCCTGCGGAGGAGCGAGGTTGGCGACGTTGCGATGGACGAACAACTCGCCGGGATCAAGGTCTACGATCTCGTTCGCAGGCACCCGACTGTCGGAACAACCGATCCACAGATATTCCGGCGCCTGCTGGCGTTCGAGTCGACGGAAGAAATCCGCATCCTCCGAGACCATCCGTTCGGCCCAGGCGCGGTTGTTGGACTTCAGATGATCGAGCATGGGAGCTCCGGTAGCGTGGATTGGATCAGCGTATCAAGGTCTCGGCAAGGGCGAGGTCGTCCCGCGTGTTGATGTTGAAGAACGGATCGACCGGCGCGGAAGGAAAGTCTACGCGTGTGTTGGGAAACTTCGCCACGAAATCGTCCATCTTCCGTAAACCCTGGCCTTGAAGGACGCTCTCGGATGTAACGGGAAGGCTCGCGTTCCACACCGCGAAAACGGGGTGATGTCGGTCACCGCTGGCGGCAAGGGCGATCGGCACGCCGCGGCTCTGCGCCTCTGCAATCAGTCTCTCCACCATGTCGGTCGGAAAGAACGGGCAGTCGCACGCGAAGCTGGCGAGCCAGTGCATGTCGGGTCGGTTCGCGCGCATCCATTCGAGGCCGCTGAGAATCCCCGCCAGCGGCCCCAAGAATCCGCCGATGCGATCCGCGATGACCTCGCAGCCTAGGGGAGCGAAACGCGCCAGGTCGCCGCTCGCATTGATGATGAGCTCGCCCGTCTGGGGCCGCGCCCTTGCAACCGCGCGTTCGATCAGCGGTTCGCCGCCCAGTTTCAGGAACGCCTTGTCCGCGCCGCCCATGCGCCGCGCCTTGCCGCCCGCCAGGATCAAACCAATCACATCGTTCTTGGGCGCGCTCGTCTTGTTGTCTCAAAACTAGATGTCATCCCCGGCGAGCCGGGGCGGTAGCCACGGCGAGGGAAGGGGATCCATTTCGGTCGGTGGATTCCCTTCCCCTCGCAATGTGGAGTTTATCCTCGGGCCGCGCAATGCGCGGACCCGGGGGCATCGTTCGGCCGGGAATGACAATGATAATGATGAACCACCAACTGAACTCAGAACAATCCCACGATCTTGCCGTCCGGACCGACATCGATGGCGTCCGCTGAGGGAACCTTCGGCAGGCCCGGCATGGTCATGATCTCGCCGCAGATCGCCACCACGAACTCCGCCCCTGCCGACAGCCGCACTTCGCGCACATTGATCGTGTGATCGACGGGCGCGCCCTTGGCGTCGGGATTGGTCGAGAAGCTGTATTGCGTCTTGGCGACGCAAATGGGCGCCTTCCCAAAGCCCATCGCCTCGAACGAGGCGAGCTGGTCCTTCACCGATTTGTCGGCCGAGATGTCTTTCGCGCGGTAGATCTCGCGCGCGATGGTGCGGATTTTCTCATAAAGCGGCATGTCGTCGGGATAGAGGAATTTCAGCTTGCTCTTGCCGGAATCGCAGATCTTGACCACGGCACGCGCAACGTCGGCGGCCCCTTCGCCGCCCATCGCCCAATGATCGGCCATGTAGCATTCCACGCCCAGCTTGCCGCAGGCGGTCTTGACCAGCTCGATCTCCGCCGCGCTGTCCGCGCTGAAGCGGTTGATCGAGATCACCGGCTCCAATCCGAATTTGCGCACATTCTCGACATGGCGCTGCAGATTGCTCATGCCCGCCTCAAGCGCGCGCAAGTCTTCCTTCTTCAAATCCTCCTTCTTCACCCCGCCATGCATCTTCAGCGCCCGGATGGTCGCGACGAGCACGACACAGGAAGGTTCGATGCCTGCCTTGCGGCATTTGATGTCGAGGAATTTCTCGCCGCCGAGATCGGCGCCAAAGCCCGCTTCCGTCACCACATAATCGGCAAGCTTCATCGCCGTCGTGGTGGCAAGCACCGAGTTGCAGCCATGGGCGATGTTGGCGAAGGGGCCGCCATGCACGAAGGCCGGGGTTCCCTCCAGCGTCTGCACCAGATTGGGTGACAGCGCGTCCTTGAGCAGCGCGGTCATCGCGCCATGGGCCTTCAGGTCGCCTGCGCGCACCGGTTTGCGATCGCGCGTATAGCCGACGATGATGTTGGAGAGGCGCTTCTTCAGATCTTCGAGATCGGAGGCGAGACAGAAGATCGCCATCACTTCGGACGCCACCGTGATGTCGAAGCCGTCCTGACGCGGGAAGCCATTGGCGACGCCGCCCAGCGACGAGACAATCTCGCGCAACGCGCGGTCGTTCATGTCCAGCACGCGCCGCCAGGCGACGCGGCGC
>DATHDZ010000212.1:0-13475 GCA_035318785.1 Micropepsaceae bacterium | reverse complement strand
ATCGCCAACGGTCCGGCCCATCCCCATTACAGCAATGCGGAGGCAAGGCGCTTGGGCATCCAGCCGACCTATCGCATCGCCGACCTGACCAATCCCAATCTGAAGCCATGGGCCAAGGAGGTCATGAAGAAGGACAATGATGAGGTCCTCAAAGGCAAGATCGGCTACACGCCGGGCTCCTCCTGCAAGCCGGCGGGCGTTCCGGTTTTCATGCTGGACGGGGGACCGTTCTATTTTGTCCAGACGCCGAAGGAAGTCCTGATCATCGCGTCCGAAGATTCGAACGTGCGCCATGTCTATATGGACGTGCCCCATTCGAAGAATCCGGAAGCCTCCTGGTACGGCGAGTCCGTCGGCCATTACGAAAATGGCGACACGCTGGTCGTGGACACGATCGGGTTGACGACCAAGGCGTTCGTCGACCAATTCCGCACGCCACACACCGACAAGCTCCATGTGACGGAGCGTTGGCGCTTGACGGCGGGCGGCAAGACCATCGAAATCGAGGTCACGGTCGACGACCCGGGCACGTTCAATCAGCCGTGGAAGGGGATGGTCCGCTTGCAGCGCGGCCAGCTACCGTTCACGGAATTTGTTTGTTCCGAGGGAAATCACAATCTTTTCGACTACGGCATCCCGGTCGCCAACCGGCCGGACTTTTAAGAAGCACGAGGAGCGGTAGCATGAGACGGCAATTCTTCACGGGCGCAGGTTTGACGGCGATCGCAGCGATCGCGTCTGTCGCATATGCGTGGGCCGCCGCGCCGGCGAAGGATTCCATCCCGGAGCTTGGTGGGCGGGAATTCGCCTGGAACGTGAATTTCTGGGACTATCAGCTGGACCCGCCGCCCGGTGCCGGTCACGGGCCGATGAAGACCGATCCCGCTTATCCCTATAACAGCCAAATCCAGAACGGAGGCTTGTACCGGGACGGCGAGCTGACGGTTTCCATCATGAACACGAAGGACCCGATCCTGAAGCCCTGGGCCGCCAAGCAGATACAGGAAACCAACGATGAATTGCTGAGCGGAAAACGCAAGCTTCCCTTCAATGCCCAATCGCGCTGCTGGCCCGGCGGCGTTCCCGGACAGCTCCTCTTTCTCGAACCCCTCTATTTCATCCAGACGCCTAAGCAAGTTTTGATGCTGTGGCAGCGCAACAGCTTCGTCCGCCACATTGCTCTCACCGACAAGCATTCGGCCAATGTGAAACCGTCCTGGTTCGGCGACTCCATCGGCCATTACGAAGACGGCGACACCTTCGTGGTGGATACGATCGGATTGGCGGGCGGCAAGAACCACTTCATCGACAATTTCCGCACGCCGCACACCGACAAACTGCACGTGGTGGAACGCTTCACCATCAGTCCGGACGCCAAGAGCCTGACCGTCATCGTGACCGTGGAAGACCCCGACACCTTCAACGGGCCGCTTACGCTGAAGAATATCTGGCGTAGGAACAATGTGGCGATCGAGGAATCCGTTTGCGCCGAGGACGGCGGCAAGGACGTCTTC
Organism: Micropepsaceae bacterium; assembly: GCA_035318785.1. Lineage (GTDB taxonomy): Bacteria > Pseudomonadota > Alphaproteobacteria > Micropepsales > Micropepsaceae > CAIYRG01. The sequence continues at coordinate 11,961 of DATHDZ010000212.1, read as the reverse complement.
AATTACAATTTGCATCCGATTCCGGTGGCCGACAAACCCGACTTCTGAACAAGGAGAGAGCCGATGGTTCGATACGCGTTTTCTCGCGCCCTCGCGAGTGGAGCTGCCGCCATCGCACTCATCGCCGCATCCTCCGTTCGGGCAGGCGCCGCGACCGGCTGCGCCGACCTTGCGACGCTGAAGATCGCCGCGAGCGACATCGGCCTTCCGAGCGGAGGCGCCGCGATCACATCGGCGCAGATGCAAATGGTTCCGGCCGATCCCCTAATGCCGGGTGCGACGCGGGACTACTGCAAGGTGCTGGGCGCGATTGCCCCCGTCGATCCCGATGCGCCGCCGATCAATTTCGAGGTGAACCTGCCGAGCCAATGGAACGGCAAGGCGGTGCAATATGGCGGCGGCGGCAGCAATGGCACGCTCATCACGGGACTCGCGCCGCTACGTGATGCCAGGCGAGACACGCCGGTTCCTGTTGCGCGTGGGTTTGCGACGTGGGGCACGGACTCCGGCCACCAAAACGCCAAGCTTCCAGAAGCGCAGGCCTTTGCGTTGAACCAGGAGTCGCTCGTCAATATGGCCTATGGCGCGTACAAGAAAACGCACGACGTCGGCCGCCGCATCGCCACAGTGTTTTACGACCGGGCACCTGCGAAAATCTATTATTTCGGAGGCTCGGAAGGCGGGCGCGAAGCCCTGATGATGGCGCAACGCTTCCCGGCGGATTTCGACGGCATCGTGAGCGTCGTGCCGGTCGCAAACTATACCGGCATCAATCTGGTGCGGAACAAGGTCGCTGTGCTTCAGCAGAGCGGCGGCTGGATCAGCCCCGCGAAGGTCAAGTTGCTTATGAGCGCCGTCAACGCCGCCTGTGACACGCTCGACGGCCTGGCCGATGGCGTCATCAGCGCTTACGAAAAATGCCTTGGCGTGTTCGACGCGAAAACGCTGCGCTGCGCGAACGGCGCCGACACGGGCGATACCTGTCTTTCGGATGCGCAAATCGAAGCCGACAGAATTGTACATCGGCGCTTCGATTATCCGTTTGCGCTGGCCAATGGCGTGACCGGTTTTCCCGGCTGGAGCTATGGCAGCGAGGATCAGCCCGGCGGAATGACCGATTCCGTGACGGGCGCCGAGCCGCCACATTTCCCGATTCCATCCGAGAAAGTGCAGTCGGTCGCGTGGGCCAATTCGAATGGCTTTGTGCGGTACATGTTCGTGCGCGACGCGAAGTTCAATCCGCTGCAATTCTCGACGCAGGAATTCGCCGGTCGAATTCGCGAGATTTCGGATATGTTCGATACGACCAATCCCGACCTGTCGGCATTTCTCGCGCGCGGCGGCAAACTGATCCTGAAGGGAAATGGCGCCGACTATCAGCGAAGCGTCATGCAGGAAATCACCTATTACAAATCCGTCGTCGCTAAGATGGGGGCGGCACGTGCGGATCAGTTCATCCGCTTCTATGTGACGCCCGGCGTGAACCATCCGGGCAACGGCGTCATGAGTTCCGGCGCCGCGGTGCCGGCCAAGGTCGATCTCCTGGGCGCGTTGGACGGTTGGGTGGACACGGGCAAAGCCCCGGGCGCACTCATGCAGGTCACACAGGAGACGAAGGCGCCGTTCCAAGTCTCGGCGTCGCGTCCCATGTGCCTCTACCCGCTTTATCCGCGCTATGACGGCAAGGGCGATCCCAACGCGGCCGCGAGCTTTGCCTGCGCGAAACAGTAAGCCCATCCTCGTTTTGGACAAGTTGGAGTAGATCCATGCGCTTCGTCAGACTTATTCCTGCTATCGCGGTTTTGTTCTTCTCCGGCGCGGCCTGCGCACAGACGTGGGACGAATATGCCAACCGGGAGAATTTCTTCAGCGTCAATCTTCCGGGCGAACCTACCATGACGCAAGCACCGTACAGAACCGCGAAAGGCACCAATCTTAGTGCACGAATCTTCACCGCGATTGCGCCTCCCGGCTCGCGGCTGAGCGGGACCTACACGGTAACGGTGGTCGACTACGCCAATGCGAAAGACGAAATCAGCACTGCCGTCGACCAAGCCAGAGAAGCAATCAGAGCCAAAGGCGCGGTGAAATATGACGGGCTGAACAATATTGACTTGCACCTGACGCGACGCTTGACGGTGGAAACGCCGGCGACGCGCATCCTCGCCGAAATCCTGGTCGCCGCGAACAATCGTCTCTACATCACACAGGCCGAAACGCCGTTGAATGTGCCGCCGCCCGCGGTCTTCCAGGCGTCATTGCAAATCCTCGACGATAGCGGCGTGCGCATTCGCACCCGAACCGCGCTTGGGGTGCCGGCCGGTGTAACCTCACCGATAAGTGCAGGCGGAGTGCCCGATGAGTCGGACAAAGTCGCCGGGCTGATGGCGGGCGCCTGGCGCAATGCCGGCGGCGCCTGCGAGTCCGCGTATTTCAAATCGGGCGCGCGCATCAAGACCGGCCGCGGCGAAGAAGCCTTGACCGGCACGATCATAAATTCCGGCACGACGATTGCCGGCCAGTTGATCGTCAACGGATCACGCGAAGGACAGTTCATCAACCCGATGACCGACAAGGTGATCATGCTGTTCGATCCCCAAGACGGCAACAGGCTGAGCATTTCCGCCATCGGCGCGCCCGCACTGGGCTGGCCTGACGTCACGCTCGAACTGTGCCCGGGAAGCCGCGGCTAAAATTTGTCACAGCGTCACGGACGCGCTGCGTCACCGCGAGGGCTTCACGCCTCGCGGTGACGCAGGATCAATGACGACCACCCATCGGATTACGGCTGAGGCGTAGGTTGCGCAGGCGCCTCCGGTGCAGGCGCTTCCTGCGGCGGCGCACTCACGGGCGGCGATGCAGGTGGTTCGGGAATCGTCGCGGCGGGCGGAGCAATCTCTGGCGCTGCCGGGGCGGCAACGCTTTCCGTCGGCTGCGAAGCTGGGGCTTGAGGCAATACCGGTGCAGGGGCTTGGGCCCTTGCGACTCTCACCGGCGGCGTCGCGGCGGCGGCCTGCGTCGAAGTTTGCGCGGGGGAATTCTTCGCAGGCGCGGGTGGCAGGTCGGCGAGTGCCGGCGGGGGCGCTTCGCTCGGCGCCGCGCTGACCACAGGCTCAGGCGGCGGAACGGGCTGGGATGCCGCCACCTGCTGGGGCTGCGAGGTCCACGTTCCCGTCTCGTAGGAATATGCGCCAATCGCAACAACACCGAGCGCAACGACAAGCGCTGCGACGATCTTTGGGGTGCTTCCTCCATCGACGGGAGGCGCAGGAATTTCACGCAGATCGTTCATCATCATAGCCGTCTCCTTGTTTCTTTCACTCCTGGAATACGCGCACGACGCCACTCGGTTGCCGAAGGAACAAAGCAAGGCAGAATTGTGGCGATCACATGAGATAGAGTGACAGCAGATTTTGTCAGAGTGAAGGCGGGCGACATGTCCACGAAAATTGCTGTCATCTCAAAGCCTCCTGTCCTACTCGACCGTACAAAGACGATTGAGACAGCGCTCGCGTCGATTGACGAAGCCGCGAGTCAAGGTGCTTCGCTTCTGATATTTCCGGAGGCCTACATACCGGGTTATCCGGCGTGGATTTGGCGCCTCAAGCCGGGCGGCGACATGGCTTTGTCGTCGGAGATTCACAGCCGGCTTCGCGAGAACGCCGTTGATCTCCATCGCGCAGACTTACAGCCGCTTCAAGAGGCCGCCGCAAAGTATGCGGTAACGATCGTCATCGGCATCAATGAAATCGACAGTCAATTCAGCGGGACAACGCTCTTCAATACGGTGGTGGTGATTGGCGCGGATGGAACGATCCTCAACCACCACCGGAAATTGATGCCGACCAATCCGGAACGCATGGTCTGGGGCATGGGTGATGCGAGCGGACTGAAGGTCGTCGATACGCCGGCGGGACGAGTGGGATCGCTGATATGCTGGGAGAGTTACATGCCTTTGGCGCGCTACGCTCTCTACGCGCAGGACATCGAGATTTACATCGCTCCGACTTGGGATGCCGGTGAAAGCTGGATTGCCACGATGCGTCACATCGCCAAGGAAGGCGGCTGCTGGGTTGTGGGGACGGCCACCGCTATGCAGGGGCGCGACGTGCCGGAAAATTTCCCGGAACGCGACAGGCTGTTCACTCCCGATGAATGGATCAATGATGGCGATGCCATCGTGATCAAGCCGATGGGCGCCATCGCCGCCGGCCCACATCATCGCGAAAAAGGAATTCTCTACGCGGAGATCGACCCGGAAGCGGCACGGCGCGCGCGCCGTTCGCTCGATGTCTGCGGTCATTATTCCCGCCCCGATATTTTTTCGTTTTCGGTCAACCGAAAGCCGCTTGCTCCGGTAATTTTTTTGGATTGATCGCTGGACCGCTTATTCCGCCGGAGAGGCTATCGCCCGGCCCCGTGCGCCGAAGTCAAAGCGGCGGCCGAAGCGATCGAGGTAGGTGTACAGAACCGGCGTGATGTAGAGCGTGAGCAATTGTGAAAGCAGCAAACCACCTGCGACGCAGAGGCCCAGCGGCCGGCGCGACGCGGCGCCCATGCCGGTGCCCAGCGCGATAGGCAAAGTGCCCATCATCGCCGACATGGTTGTCATCATGATGGGGCGGAAGCGGATCATCGCGGCTTCGTAGATCGCCTGCTCGGGCGGCACGTTCCTATCTTTGCGCTGCCTTTGCAATGCGAAGTCGATCATCATGATCGCGTTCTTCTTGACGATGCCAACCAGCATCATCATGCCGACAAAGGCGTAAACCGTCAGCGGTATACCGAAAACATAAAGGGTCATCAGCGCACCCACCGCGGCCGACGGCAGGCCGGACAAAATCGTCAGCGGGTGGACAAAGCTTTCATAGAGAATGCCCAGGATAATATAGACCGTCAAAGTCGCCATCAGGAGCAACAGTCCCATATTGCCGTTGGAACTCTGGAAGGCTGCAGCGGTGCCCGCGAAATTTCCCTGTACATCCGCAGGCAGGCCGATTTCTCCAACGGCTTTCTCCACTCCAGCGATCGCGTCGCTCAGGGCTTTTCCGGCGGCGAGGTCGAAGGAAATCGTAATGGCGGGAACCTGGCCGGAATGATTGATGTTCAGGGCCATCAAACCGCGCCCTATTCTGGTGACGGCGGTGAGCGGCACCATGGCTCCCCCTGTGCCCGTCAGGTAGAGGCGCGAAAGAGCGGAGGCGTCCTGCTGATATTGCGGCAACAATTCGAGGACCACCTGGTACTGATCCACCGAGGTATAAATCTGCGAAACCTGCTGGCCGCCGAACGCCGCGCCAAGCGCCGTTTCGATCTCATCGGGGGTAATGCCCAAAGAGGCGGCGCGGTTGCGATCGATATCCACTTTCACCGACTGCGAGGCATTGTCGTGATCGCTATTCACGCCGATAAAAGTCGGGTCGGCCTGCAGCTTGCGCACCAGGCGGGATGCGGCGTCCTCCAACTCCTTCAGATCGATGCCTTTCAGCGTGTATTGGTAGTTCGAGCGTGAACCCCGTGCCCCTACGCGAATGATCGGTTGATTGACGATGGTGACGCTGGTGCCCGGGATTCCGCGTAGCTTGGCGCGCAATTCTGCCGCTATTTGATCGGCAGAAAGCTTGCGCACGGCCAGAGGCTTCAGTGCGATGTTCAACTCACCGCTCTCATCCGACTGCACATCGGAAACGCTGGGATCCTTTTCGACGATGTCCGCGACTTGCCTTGAGTAAGCTAGGTATTGGTCGAACGAGGTTCCAACTGCCGTTTGCACACTGCCATGCAGCAGGCCGGCATCGTCGCTCGGCAGGAAGTCCTGCTGCATGATCTGGAACAGCCCATAGCTCGCAAAGAAGCTGGCCACGAAAATGCCGAAAATAATCGGGCGGTGCGCAAGGCTCCAACGCAAGCTGCGATCATAGGCACGATGCATAAGGTTGAAGGCGCCTTCGCTGGCGCGATAAAACGCATTGTGCTTCTTTCCATGTTCGCTCTCCAGAATACGGGCGCAGAGCATCGGAGTGAGCGTCACCGAGATCAGGCCCGAAATGAGGATGGCGATAATGATCGTCAGCGCAAATTCATGCAGCAGGCGTCCGACAATACCGCCCATGAAGACCACGGGAATAAAGACGGCCGCCAGCGAAACGGTCATGGACAGAATGGTGAAACCGATCTCGGACGACCCTTTCAGCGCGGCCTCAAACGGCCTCTCGCCCGCTTCGACGTGCCGGACGATATTTTCCAGCATGACGATCGCATCATCGACCACAAACCCGACCGACAATGTGAGGGCCATCAGCGAAAGATTGTCGAGGTTGAACCCCAGCAAGGACATGCCGGCAAAGGTGCCGACAACCGCAATTGGCAAGGCCACCGCTGGAATGAAGGTCGCGCGGACCCGGCGCAGAAAAATGAAAATCACGCCGATCACAAGCGCGCCGGCGATCAGGAGGGTGATCTGCACATCGTTGACGGCCGCTCTGATGGTTTGGCTGCGATCGTAAAAAACCTCCATCTGGATCGATGCGGGAAGCTGGGCTTGGAATTGCGGCAGCACCTTCTTGATGTTGTCCACCACCGCCATCGTATTCGATCCGGGCTGACGCTGGACGGCGACGGTTACCGCGCGCTGGTCATTCAGCCAATCCGAACGACGGGTGTCTTCGACGCTGTCGACGACATTGGCCACATCCCCAAAGGTGACGGGGGCCCCATTGCGAAAAGCGATGATCTGGCGGCGGAACGCGTCGGCGTTGGTCAATTGGCCGTCGGCGTGAATGGCAGCAGCTTTCGACGCTCCGTTCAGCGTGCCCGTCGCCTGATTGGTATTTGTCAGATTCGTGGCATTCGCGAGTTCGTCGATTCCCATCTGGCGAGCCGCCAGCGCGTTGGGATCAGCCTGAATACGAACCGCGTATTTTGCGCCACCGATGATATTGACTTGAGCTACCCCATCCAAGGTCGATATCTGGGGCGCGAGCACGCTTCTGGCGTATTGGTCGACCTTATAAATGGGCAGGCTTTTGGAATAGAGCGAGACGAAGAAGATGGGTAGAGCCGACGGGTCGACCTTGCTGTAGGTCGGCGGATTGGGCATCGCCTTGGGCAAGCGGCGCACGGCGCCCGCGATGGCAGCTTGAACGTCTTGGCCGGCGGCATCGATGTTGCGATCGAGACGGAATTGAAGGGTGATCCTGGCGCGGCCCTGATCGCTCGACGAGGTCATCGTATCCAGGCTGGGGATGGTCGCGAAAGCATTCTCAAGCGGCGTCGCCACGGCGGAAGCCATGGTTTCGGGGTCCGCACCCGGCAGGTTCGCGTTGACAGTGATGGTCGGGAAATCGACGTTCGGCAGTTCGCTGACGGGAAGTGTCACGTAACCGAATATCCCGAAGATCACCAGCGCCGCCATCAGAAGCGAGGCCATGACGGGACGTTCGATGAAATGCCGCGAGATATTCATCAGGGGCCAGCCGCATTGCCGACGCGGCGGTTTTGTTCCTGGAAAGCTTCGGTTGAAATGTTCGGTCTGGCTTGCGTACCGTTCTTTGACGGCAAGACATTGACCGCGCCGTTGGGATCAACGCGCAATTGCCCTTCAACGATCACAGAATCGCCGGGTTTCACGTCTCCTTCGACGGCGATGTTCTTCGAATCGTCGAACACGATCCTAACGGTGTGCTGCACGGCCTTGCCGCCTGCGACCACATACACATAGGAACCATCGGGGCCGTCATTGACCGCATCGCTCGGGACGACCAGCGCATCGGGGATTTTGTTCAGTTCCACGGTGACGTTGACGAGCTGGCCGGGCAGGAACGACAAATCCTTATTATCGAAGGTGGCGCGCAACTCGATGGTGCCACTCTGATTGTTGACGGCATTGCTGGTGAAATCGATAGGCGCCGAAAGAGGCTTTCCGGCCGCATCGTTCGAATCCACGATCGCCGTCAGACCGTTGGTCCTTTGGCGGGCCAGAATGAGCTGCAGATCGGCCTGCGGCAGGTTGAAGGAAATCTTGATCGGCTGAATCTGCGCGATGGTCACCAGCGGCGTCGTGCTATTGGTGGCGATCATATTGCCGGGCTGAACCAGCATCGGGCCAGTCTTGCCGTCCACCGGCGAGCGAATCTCCGTATAGCCGAGATTCAATTGCGCGATGTTGATGGCCGCTTCGTCGGCGGCAAGCGTTGCGTTAAGGACCTCAACGCTGCTGACGGATGTATCGCGCTGCTGAGTCGATACCGCACCGATTTGATTCAGATGCTCATAGAGCAGCCTGTCGCGATCGGCATTTTTCAGCTGCGCTTGATCGCGGACCAACATGGCACGCGCCTGCGCGAGCGCGGCCTCGAAGGGTCTCGGGTCGATGCGAAAGAGCAGATCGCCTTTCTTGACGAACTGGCCTTCCTTGAAGTTTGCCGCGTCCAGGACACCCTGAACACGCGCGGTAACCTGGACGGTCGTGTTGGCGATCACCGTGCCGGGGGTGCGCCTGACCACCGACATATCGCGGCGGATGACTTCGGCGACCCTGACGGGCGCCGCAGCGGAGGGGCGTTGACCACCCGTGGGGGCATTGTCGGCGCGGGTGACATACCAGAACGCGCCGAGAGCCAGGATCAGTGCGCCGCCGCCGATAAGCCAGTTGCGCGGCTTCGCCTTCTGGGCGATTCCAGGGATGCTTTGTGCGATTTGCCTGGAGGGCGGGACGTTCATATTCGTTCCAGCGGCCGCGAGGATATTTGCGTATGTTTTCTAGCATGATTGCGTTGCGAAAATTATCCGGGGCTAGCCGGCCTGAGGCCGAGCGCGTGACAGGAGATTTGTGACGCGTCCGTAATCTTCCCGCCATGACGCAACGCAGTCCCGCGGGCGCGCGCGCAGGCGCGCGCTATTCCACGGTGACGGATTTCGCGAGATTGCGCGGCTGGTCCACGTCGGTGCCTTTGGCAACAGCGGTGTGATAGGCGAGCAATTGGACGGGAAGCGCATAGATCAGCGGCGTGATGAAAGGATCAGCTTCAGGGACTTCTATTGACGCCCATGTGCGGTCGGCGCCCGCATCCAGGCCCTTGCGATCGGAAATCAGCACAACTTTGCCGCCTCGCGCCATGACCTCGTGCATATTGGAGATGGTCTTCTCGAAGAGTTCGTCGGAAGGCGCGATCACGATCACCGGGACGTTCCGGTCGATCAGCGCGATGGGTCCATGCTTCATTTCGCCCGCCGCATAGCCTTCGGCGTGGATGTACGAAATTTCCTTCAGCTTCAGCGCGCCTTCGAGGGCTAGCGGAAAATTCACGCCGCGCCCGAGATAGAGCACGTCCTGCGCCTTGGCGATCTCATGCCCGATGGCTTCGATTTTCGCCTCCTGCGCCAGAAGCGAGACCATATGGCGCGGTGTTTCGAGCAGCAGCCCGCAAAGCCGGTGCTCTTCGGCCGCGTCGATATGGCCGCGCACGCGCGCTGCCGCAATGGCGAGGGCGGCGAGCACGGAAAGCTGGCAGGTGAAGGCTTTGGTCGACGCGACGCCGATTTCCGGTCCCGCATAGGTCGGCCAGACGATGTCGGCCTGACGCGCGATGGAGCTTTCCGGCACATTGACGATCGCGGCCGTGCGCTGGCCGGCGGATTTGGCATCGCGCATGGCGGCCAGCGTGTCGGCGGTTTCTCCCGATTGCGAGACGTAGAGGCAGAGCCCACCTTCGGGATAGACGGGATGGCGGTAGCGAAGCTCGGACGCCACATCGGCTTCGACCGGCAGCCGCGCAAATTTTTCGAACCAATATTTGCCGATCAGGCCGGCATAGAACGCGGTGCCGCAGGCCGAAATGGTCAAGCGCGTCGCCTGCTTGAACGGCGCAACAGCTTCCGCAGACAGATTCACGTTTGGACCAGAGGCGTCGATATAGCGCGAAATGGTGTGGCCGACGACTTCCGGCTGCTCGTGGATTTCCTTGGCCATGAAATGGCGGTGATTGCCCTTGTCCACCATCGCGCCGGAGGGCTGAATGACATGGATCGGCCGCGCCACCCAACGGTCATGTTGGTCATAGATGGCAACGTCCGGGCCCTTCACAACCGCAATGTCGCCGTCTTCGAGATAAGCGACCCGATTTGTGAACGGGGACAGCGAAAACGCATCCGAGCCGAGATAGGCCTCCGTGTCGCCGTAACCCACGGCGAGCGGACTGCCGCGCCGCGCCGCGATCATCAGAGACTCTTCACCCTTGAAGATCATCACCAGCGCAAACGCGCCGGTAAGCCGCTTCACGGCCTTGCGTGCCGCCGCTTCCGGGGAAAGCCCCTGGTCGAGATAATGGGTGACGAGATGGACGGCGACCTCGGTGTCGGTCTCGGACTCGAATTGGTGGCCGGCCGCGCGAAGCTCGTCTTTCAGCTCGCGGAAATTCTCGATGATGCCGTTATGGACCAAGGCGACGCGCGATGAGGCATGCGGATGGGCATTGCGCTCGGTCGGCGCGCCATGCGTCGCCCAGCGCGTGTGGCCGATGCCGGTGAATCCCGGCAGCGGTTTTTCTTCGAGCAGTTTCGCGAGCTGGCTGAGCTTGCCCGGACTGCGGCGGCGGTCGATTCCGCCGCCATTCAGCGTGGCCACGCCTGCGGAATCATAGCCGCGATATTCCAGGCGCTTGAGCGCCTCCACGATCAGGGGCGATACGTCGCGCGTTCCGGCAATGCCGATGATTCCACACATGACTCAACCGTTCCTGTTCTTTTTGGTTTTGTTTGATGCCCGGATCGCATCCGCGCGCCCCGGCTTGACCACTTGGCGCGCACGGCCAAGGGCCAGAGCGTCGGGCGCGACATTTTCCGTGATGACGCTTCCCGCCCCCACATAGGCGCCGTCACCGATCTTCACCGGAGCGACGATCGTGGCATGCGCGCCGACGAAGACGCGGGCGCCGATGTCGGTGAAATGCTTGTTGTCGCCGTCGTAATTGCAGGTGATCGTGCCGGCGCCGATATTGCTGGCCGCCCCCACCCTCGCATCGCCGATATAGGACAAATGATTGGCCTTGGCGCCCTTCTCCAAACGCGCGTTCTTCACTTCGACGAAATTGCCGACATGCACAGATTCTTCCAGCACCGCGCCGGGCCGAAGGCGCGCGAAGGGTCCCACAGTGGCGCCGGCGCCCACTTCTGCCCCTTCGAGGTGGCAGAAGGCGCGGATCTCGGCGCCCGTTCGGACCGTCACGCCCGGGCCGAACACCACATAGGGACCAATGATAGCGTCGGGCTCGATAATGGTATCGGCGGAGAGATGAATTGTTTCGGGCGCCAGCAGGCTGACGCCGCTCTCCATCAGCTCCGTTCTCCGGCGCGCCTGAAAGGCACTTTCCGCTTGCGCAAGCTGTGCGCGCGAGTTCACGCCGAGCATTTCCTTTTCATCCCCTTCTACGAAGGCGCAATTGAGGCCGCGCTTGCGGGCGAGCGCGACGATGTCCGTCAGATAGAACTCGCCCTGCGCATTGCGGTTGTCGATCCCATGCAGCAGGTCGAAGATTGCGCTTGCACGCCCCGCGAGCATCCCGGCAAAACACAGGTCGATGCGGCGTTCATCCGCGCTCGCATCCTTATCTTCTACGATGCGGATAAGGCTGTCGTTTTCCACAATCATGCGGCCATAACCGGCCGGATTGGCGGCGCGGAAGCCGAGCGCGGACAGGTCCGCATTTTTTGCCAAACGGGCCGTCAGGCGGGAAAGTGTCGCTTGCGTCAGAAGCGGCGCATCGCCGAACAGGACCAAGAGATTGCCGTTGAACCCGGCGAGCGGTTTCTCGCCCATGAGAACGGCGTGGCCTGTTCCGAGCTGACGCTCCTGCACCACGGTTTCGGCGCCCCATTCGGCGGCTAGCTTCGTCACGGCTTCTGCACCGGGCGCGGTCACCACCACGGTTTGCGCCGCACCCAACGCCTTGGCCACCGCGAGCA
>DATHDZ010000211.1:0-3168 GCA_035318785.1 Micropepsaceae bacterium | reverse complement strand
CAGAAAGAACTTTCTCTCTATGGAATGCGCTCATGTGTTTTTGTTTTTCCGATTGCCTTGTTGTAGAACGATCGAACTGTTGCGGTCCTCACCGAGGTGAAAACCCCTGCAACACCTGATGATTTAGCGTGTTCCTGCGCCGATTTGACAGATAGTCAATAGGGCTTGATGCGCAATTGCGGGCTGAGCATGACGATCGATTTTTTTCGCAGAACCGTTTGCGGCCGCTTTCTCGCCAAGCCAACTTGCGCGCAATTAACTTGCTCAAACAGGTCACCACCCGGCAGTTAATTGCCGCGCGTGCTCAATAATTCGGTACAGATAAAGAATCAAACTGGAATGCCAGATCGCCGGATATTGCATGCGAAGCCTTGGGGATTTTAGGAGCGGAAAGCCGGGCTTTTATCCGGACCAATCGGTTTATGCGGAATATGCCTGCGCTGAATTTGGCCTGGCATTTCGAGACCTCGACGGCGGAACGGGGCTTGTTTTCAGCGTCGCTTCGAAGGCCAAAACCATTCATTTCGGCGCCGGACGATGCTCATGGTATCCGCAAAACAACGCCACCGCCTCGACGCTGGCATCGGACAAATATTTCACCAATCTGATTCTTGAAAGCACCGGCATTCCCACGCTCGGCGGCCAATATTTCTTCCTGCACGACCGGCGCAGCGGGCATCGCGCCGCGGGTCATGAGCGCGAAGACGCGCATCAACATTTCAAGAAGTTGGGGGCTTCCGCATTTACCAAGCCGCTGCAGGGATCGCGCGGCGATTTCGCGCAAGCCGTTCACGGCGAAGCCTCGCTGGTTCGATATCTCCATGAGGTTTCGCAATATTACGACTCGATATTGATGCAGCCGATCGTCTCCGGCCTCGAATACCGGATTTTCGTGCTGGATGACGAGATGGTTTATGCCGCCAGAAAGTATCCCCCCTTTGTGTTGGGCGACGGCTTCAGCTCCATCCGAGATCTGCTGATCGCGCATAATGGGGCTTTGCGATCCCTCGGTCTTTCGCCGGTTTCCGTGGACCGTGACGCTTCGCTCGACGTCGTGCTGCCAAAGGGCGAGCGCTGGGACATTCCCGGACGGATGAACCTGAGCGCGGGAGGAGCGATGATCCTCGAAGCCCCGCATTCCCAAGCTGCATTCATACTGGCGAAGAATGCCGCCCGGGCGCTCGGACTGCGCGTCGCCGCCGTGGACGTGTTTACCGATATCGGGGGAAATCCGGAGGCGACCGGGGTGATCGAGGTGAACTCTAATCCCTCGATCCGGCTGCTGGAGGAATCCGGCCGGAGCGATCTGATCCTGAAAATCTGGCGCCATACGTTTTTGGCCATGGGACTATTGGGTGTTTGATCTTCCGAAATACGGCGATGGCATTTGCCTGGCGAGGATGGCCGAGTTGCTCGACGCCCTCGCGGTGGATCGCACGAGGCTTTCGCGCCATTCGGTGGTCGTGACGGGGTCCAACGGCAAGGGCTCTACTGCCGCGTTCTGCGCCGGTATCGGCCACGCCTATGGCTTGCGAACGGGCCTGTTCACCTCACCGCATTTGTATCGTGTCAACGAACGGTTTCAGGTCGATGGCGCTGATATCGGAGATGACGATCTGGCGCAGCTGGAGTCGCGGATAAAAAGCGCGATCGCCGAAATCTCGCAGCGCCGGGGTGAAAAATTCGGAAGTTTTGAAGCCATGTTCGCGCTGGCCTGCCTGTATTTTCAGGACCGGCAATGCGAGTTCGCGGTGTTCGAGGCCGGCATCGGGGGACGCTACGATCCGGTGCGGCTGGTCGGCGCGCTCGTGACCTGTGTGACCTCGGTCGATTATGAGCATGTCGAACTGCTGGGCAATTCGCTGCAATTGATCGCTTCCGACAAGAGCGACGCCTGTGCATCCGGCGGCACGATTGTTTACGGCGAGAATTGCCGAAGCTTGAGGCCGCATCTTCTCGAGTATAACCGCACTCGCGCGATCGCCTCGCTTTTTCTCCGCGACCAGATCGGGATCGGCAATGAATCCGTGGCGGCGGCCGGACAGCGGTTCGGTTTCCAGTTCGGCGGCTACGAATTTCGCTCACTCGAAATGAGCCTGCTGGGCACCTTTCAATTCAACAACGCCGCCATCGCGGTCGCCTTGTTCCTGCTCTGGCTGCAACGTGTGCGGCCCGGGGAAGCTGCCGCCAAAATCGAAGCCGCCGTGCGATCGGGTCTCCGCAACACCAGCTGGCCCGGTCGCCTCGAAATTATCAAAAAAGCGCCGCTCACCATTGTCGACGTTGGCCACACACCCGACGGCATCCGCCAATCGCTCGCAAGCCTGAAGGCGATTTATGGCCGAGAGGGCTGGATTCTCGTGGCCGGCGTTTCCATCGACAAGAGGACAGACGAGATCGTGGGCGCGCTGGCGCCGTCCTTCGACACCATCATTTGCACGGCGGCGCACCACAAGGGCATGAAGGCGGACACCATCACCGCCGCAGTGCGAACGGCCAATCCGGAAGCCGCTATTTATATCGCTCCAACCATCGAGGACGCCGTTGGTGTCAGCCAAACGCTCGCCGCATCGCAGAACCGAAGAATATATGTAGCGGGCGGATTATTCCTGGCGATCGAATACGCTGTTGTCGCGAAGGGCGGCCGCGCGCAGGAGTTGAATTTTTTCTGACCAAGGATGTCATCATGGCCGGGCATAGCCGTCCGAAGGAGGGCGTCGCTTCCGCTCGCCTATGCCCCGGCCATCCACGTCTTAGCCTACCCAAGACAAGAAGGACGTGGATGCCCGGGACAAGCCCGGGCATGACAAAAAAACCTAGTTACTCGTGCCTTCGGTGTCGTTGAGCACTCTGAAGGCTTCCTCGAGTTGCGGCGAGATCGCGACGTTGAGCTTTTCGCCGGTCGGCAGACGCGAGACAAACCATTTGTTGTAGAGCGGAATCAGATCGCGATTCGAGCCCAGCTTGCGAAAAGTCCGCTCCACGACCGCGGCCAGTTGCGGCTCGCCCTTGCGAAACATGATGCCATAGGGATCGTAGGACAAATACTCGCCGCTGACGCGAAACTTGTCCTGCGCCTTGTGCCGCGCGATCAGGCCGTACAGCAGGATGTCGTCGGTCGCGAACGCATCTGCCTTGCCGTCCACCAGCGTTTGATAGGATTGCTCG
>DATHDZ010000210.1:0-16108 GCA_035318785.1 Micropepsaceae bacterium | reverse complement strand
CTATCAGAACGGCGAGCCGATTCGTCCCGAGCAGGGCTTTCCGATGCGGCTGCTGCTGCCCGGCTTCGAAGGCAACACCAATGTGAAATGGATTCGCCGTCTCAAGGTGATGGATACGCCGATGTACACGCGCGATGAGACGTCGCGCTACACCGAGCTTATGCCCGATGGCAAAGCGCGGGAATTCATGCTGCAGATGGAGCCCAAATCGGTGATCCTCAAGCCTTCATTCGGCGTCAACATGCAGGGATCGGGTTATTACGAGATCTCCGGTCTTGCCTGGTCGGGTCTCGGCCGCGTGCGCCGCGTCGACATTTCCGCCGATGGCGGCAAGAGCTGGACGGAAGCGGCCCTCACGGGTCCGGTGCTGCCCAAAGCGCTGACAAGATTCCGTCTGCCTTGGATGTGGAGTGGGGGCCCCGCGACGCTGATGAGTCGCACGACGGACGAGAAGGGCGTGGTTCAGAAGACGCATGCCGATTGGGTCGCGCAATATGCACCGCGACAGAACTTCCATTTCAGCGCCATTCAAAGCTGGGCGGTGGCTGCCGACGGCAAGGTGAGCAATGTCTATGTCTAGCCGCATGGCGGCCGTCGCGGCCGTGATGGTTTTCGTCTCGACCTCGGCATTTGCAGCGACGCCGGCTCCCCCGAAATTGGGCCGGCCGGCGACTCCCGACGAGATTACCCGGATCGACATCAGCATTCCGCCTGACGGCAAAGGCTTGCCTTCGGGTTCGGGCTCGGTCGCGCAAGGCACGACGGTCTTCGCGCACAAATGTGCGGTCTGCCATGGCGCGAATGCGGAAGGCACGCCGAGCGGGGACCGGCTGGTGGGCGGGATCGGTTCTCTTGGTACGCCGATGCCGTTGAAAACGGTGGCGTCCTATTGGCCCTACGCGACGACGGTGTTCGATTACATCCGCCGCGCCATGCCGATCAGCAACCCGCAATCGCTGCAGAACGATGAGGTGTATGCGGTCACCGCCTACATCCTTTCGTTCGACAACATCGTTCCGAAAGATGCGGTGCTCGATGCAGGGTCGCTGCCCAAGGTGCAGATGCCCAACCGCGCCGGCTTCGTGAATTGGGAACCGCGATTGCTGAAGCCCTGATAGGCCTAATCCGTATCGCCGTTGCCATTTTCGGGGGCTATCCAGCCCTTAAGATCGGCCGTCGGCGGCATACCGACGACATTGTAGCCGGCATCGACGAAATGCACTTCGCCGGTCACGCCCGCCGACAGATCGGACAGCAGATAGAGCGCGGCCCCACCAACATGATCCAGCTCGATGTTCTTCTTGAGCGGGCTGTGGGCCTTGTTCCATTTGAAGACCATGCGCGCGTCGCCGACCGCCGATCCCGCAAGCGTGCGCATCGGGCCGGCCGAGATCGCGTTGACGCGGATGTTCTCCTTGCCGAGGTCGGCTGCGAGATAGCGCACGCTCGCCTCGAGAGCCGCCTTGGCGACGCCCATCACATTGTAATTGGGCATCACGCGAGAGGCGCCCTCAAATGTTAGGGTTACCAGCGCGCCGCCATTCTTCATCATCGCCGAGGCGCGCCGCGCCACATCGGTAAAGGAATAGCACGATATGTTCAGCGTACTGATGAAGTTCTGCCGGCTGGTTTCGACGTAACGCCCCTTGAGCTCGTTGCGGTCCGAAAAAGCGATGGCGTGAACCAGGAAGTCCAACCCGTTCCATTCGCGCTTCAGAACGCCAAAGATTTCCTCCAGCTCGGCATCGTTGCCGACATCACAGGGTAGGACCAGCCGCGAGCCGACACTTTCCGCCAGCGGACGCACGCGCTTTCCCTGCGCCTCGCCCTGATAGGTGAAGGCAAGCTCCGCCCCGTTCGCGGCCAGAGAGCGTGCGATGCCCCAAGCGATGGAATGGTCGTTCGCGACGCCCATGACGAGGCCCCGCTTTCCCGACATCAGCCCGCCGGGTTTCGAAACCGAGCTTTCAACCATTCTTCCCCCTGACACTGCACCGAATGGTTGGCTCAAGCATCGATACGCTGGAACACCAGCGAGGCATTGGTGCCGCCGAATCCGAAGCTGTTCGACATGACGGTCTCGAGCGCCGCATTGTCGATGCGCTTGCGCACGATGGGCGCGTCGGATAGCTCGGGATCGATCTCTTCGATATTGGCCGATTCCGCGATGAACCCGTTTCGCATCTGCAAGATGGAATAGATCGCTTCATGCACGCCGGCCGCGCCCAACGAATGGCCCGTCAGCGACTTGGTGGAATTCACCGGCGGAATGTTCTTGCCGAACGCTTCGCGCATCGCGCCGATTTCCGTTACGTCGCCCACGGGCGTCGAGGTGCCATGGGCATTGATGTAATCCACCGGGGCCTTCACGCCCGCGAGCGCCTGACGCATGCATCGCACGGCGCCCTCGCCTGAAGGCGCCACCATGTCGTAGCCGTCGGAGGTTGCGCCGTAGCCGATCAGCTCCGCATAAATTTTCGCGCCCCGCGCCTTGGCATGTTCCAGCTCTTCGAGCACGACGGTACCGCCGCCGCCGGCAATGACGAACCCGTCGCGGTTCTTGTCATAGGCGCGGCTGGCGCGCTCGGGCGTATCGTTGAAATGGCTGGACATCGCTCCCATCGCATCGAAGAGGACCGACAGCGACCAATCCAGTTCCTCGGCGCCGCCGGCAAACATGATGTCCTGCTTGCCCCATTGAATGAGTTCCGCGGCATTGCCGATGCAATGGGCGCTCGTCGCACAGGCCGAGCTGATGGAATAGGAAAGTCCCTTGATCTTGAACCAGGTGGCGAGCACCGCCGAACAGGTCGACGACATGGCCTTGGGCACGACGAATGGGCCGACCCGCTTGGGTCCCTTCACCGGTTCGCTGCGCGCGGTGTCTGCGGCGGCAACGAGCGACTTCGTCGAAGGCCCGCCCGATCCCATGATGAGACCGGTGCGCTCGTTGATGATGTCCTTTTCTTCCAGCCCGGAATCGGTGATCGCCTGCTGCATGGCGAGGAAATTGTAGGCGGCGCCGTCGCCCATGAAGCGGCGGGCGCGGCGGTCGACCACGCTGTCCAAATCGAGTTTGATGCTTCCCTCGACCTGGCTGCGGAAACCCATGCGTTGATAGGTTTCGGCCTTGGTGATTCCCGAACGGCCTTCCCGCAGAGACGCCACGACTTCCTGCGTGCTGTTCCCGATCGGACAGATGATGCCAAGCCCCGTGACGGCAACCCGCCTCATGGCCGCTTGTCCTTCCTCATTTCGCTTTGAACAGTCTTAGGCGGTTGCGGGATTGCCGCCATCCACAAACAGCCCGACGCGCAAGTCCTTGGCTTCGTAAATGGTTTGACCATCGACCTTCATCACGCCGTCGGCGATGCCGATCACCAGCCGCCGCATGACCACCCGTTTCAGATCTATGGCGTAGCTCACCGCTTTCGCCGAGGGAAGCACCATGCCCGTGAACTTCACTTCACCCACACCCAGCGCACGCCCTTTTCCGATACCGCCGAGCCAGCCGAGGAAAAATCCCAGGAGCTGCCACATCGCATCCAGCCCCAGGCAACCCGGCATGACCGGATCGTCTTTGAAATGGCTCTTGAAGAACCAGAGGTCGGGCTTGATCTCGAATTCCGCCCGAATCTCGCCTTTGCCGAACAGTCCGCCGAAATCGCAGATATGGCTGATCCGATCGAACATCAGCAGCGGCGGCAGCGGAAGCTTGGCGTTTCCCGGACCGAACAATTCGCCCCGCGCACAGGCGAGAAGGGCCTGGAAATCAAAGGAGGCAAGGCGCACTTGTTTATCCAATTTCGCCCGGGCGCGCTCTTCGCTACACCCGTCCTTGAAAACCATGGCCCCGCCCCTATTTAGAAATATTCTAAATAGGCTGGCCGTCTGCTGCCCATTTGATGTAGGATGGGGCCGGATCGGGCCTTACGCAAGGTCCCAACCCCAAATTTTGCGGAAATTGGCGGGGATGTGAGGGTTTGGTTCACGAATCCTGAAAAAGCAATTGGGAGAAGGGCTTGGCCCCTCGGGCAAAGAATTTTACCGAAAAATTGCGCGCCGCGGGCCTAAGGCCTACGCGGCAGCGCCTCGCTTTGGCTCAGCTTCTGTTCGGCAAAGGTGACCGGCATGTGAGTGCGGAAGCTTTGCACGAAGAGGCTGTGAATGCCGGCGTGCCCATCTCGCTCGCAACCGTTTACAACAGCATGCACCAATTCACTGCATCCGGGCTGTTGCGCGAAGTGACGGTGGATGGAACCCGCACCTATTTCGACACCAATATCGGCGACCACCATCATTTCTATTGCGAGGATGATGGGATGCTCCTGGACATCGACGGCGATGCGATCGAAGTGGCAGGACTGCCTTCACCGCCGGCGGGCTCCAGAGTCGACCGGGTGGACGTGATTGTCCGGTTGAAGCGGCGCTAACAAAATTCTTCTTTGGAATTATTCTAAACTATTGACTCTTGCCGCTCCGGTTGGCATTTTGGGGTTGAAGCGAGAGTTTACGCCTCTTCGCAATGATCTTCAGGGAAAGGAGACAATCATGGCATCCCTTCAAGGCAGCAAGACCGAGAACAATTTGAAAGAGGCCTTCGCGGGCGAATCCCAGGCCAACCGGCGCTATCTCTATTTCGCGCAAAAGGCCGACGTCGAGGGCTACAATGATGTGGCCGTCGTTTTCCGCTCTACCGCGGAAGGCGAGACCGGCCACGCCCACGGCCATCTGGAATTCCTCGAAGTGGTTGGCGACCCCGCGACCGGCAAGCCGATTGGCCCGACCAACAAGAACCTGGCCTCGGCTATCGCCGGCGAGACCCATGAATATACCGATATGTATCCGGGCATGGCACGGACCGCGCGCCAGGAAGGCTTCGACGAGATCGCCGATTGGTTCGAGACCTTGGCGAAGGCGGAGAAGAGCCACGCCGGGCGTTTCCAGAAAGCGCTCGACTCACTCGATAAGTAAGTCTCGAAAACCCAAGATTTGCGAAACGGGGATCAGCATAGCTTGATCCCCGATCCGCCCCCCTTTTCTCGATTCATGAAACTGGATTCACTGATCCGACATGTCCCGTGAAGGCAGCCTGGAAGCCCCGACGCGCCATCCAATCGCATGGCAGAGCGAGGAGTTTTACGATCCCGCCAAACTGGAAGCGGAGATGCGCCGGGTCTTCGAGATCTGTCACGGCTGCCGCCGCTGCTTCAATCTTTGCGATTCCTTTCCGCGCCTCTTCGATCTGATCGACAACAATCCGACCGAAGATGTCGAAGGCGTAACGACCGAGGATTTCTCCAAGGTCACCGAAGCCTGCACGCTTTGCGATATGTGCTTCATGACCAAATGTCCTTACGTGCCGCCGCATCCGTGGCAGGTGGACTTTCCCCATCTCCTTCTGCGCCACCGCATGGTGGAGGCGCGCGAGAACAAGACGAGCTTCACCGCGCGGCAATTGGCCGAGATGGACCGCAACGGAACGCTGATGCGTGCCGTCTCGCCGGTGGCGAATTGGGCATCGAATAAGGACAACGGCCTGACCCGGCCGCTGATGGAGAAAACGCTCGGCATCGATGCGCATGCGGAACTGCCGAAATTCGTCAGCCGCACTTTCGTCGCATCGGACCGCCGCGCGCCCATCTCGCCGAATGCGAGCGCGCCTGCCTTCGGCCAACGCAAAGCGGCGCTCTTCGCAACCTGCTTCGTCAATTACAACAAGCCGGTCACGGGCCTGGCCGCGCGCGCCGTGCTCAATCACATCGGGGTCGAGACGCGGGTCGCATATCCGGGATGCTGCGGCATGCCATTCCTGGAACAGGGGGAGCTGGATCGCGTCGCCAAGCAGGCCGTGAAAGTGTCGAAGGATCTGATCGCGCTCGTTGAGCAAGGCTACGACATCGTCACTCTGACGGCGTCATGCGGGCTGATGTTGAAATTCGAATGGCCGCTGATCCTTCCCGACAATGAAGGCGTCAAGAAGCTGTCCGACGCCACCTACGACATCGACGAATATGTCATCGAAATTTCCAAACGCCACGGACTGCCCGATGGGCTGAAATCGCTCCCGGAGGGAATCAGCATTCACATGGCCTGTCACGCGCGCGCGCAGAACATGGGGTCGAAAGCGGCGGAATTGCTGCGCCTCATCCCCGACACGCCGATCGATGTGATCGAGCGTTGCGCGGGCCATGGCGGCACTTTCGGGGTTTTGAAGGAAACCCATCCGGTGGCCATGAAAGTCGGAAAGCCTGTGATGCGTCAGCTTGTCAATCAGGCGCGCGGCCATGTCGTTTCGGATTGCCCGCTCGCGGGTAAGCACATCGTACAGGGGGCACGAGAGCTGGCCGCGCAGGACGGCAAGACATTGCCTGCACCTGCCGCCGAGCATCCCATCGAAGTCTTTGCCCACGCCTATGGGCTGCTATGAGGTTGACCATGCCCGCGAAAGACCATCGCATCGATGAACGCGATATCGTCGCTCCCGAAATCTATGCGCGCGAGCGCAGCGAACGTCGGCGCGCGCTCATTCCCGTCAAGCGCATCCGGCGAATCGAAGTGGGGCCGTATGCGACCTTCTATTTCGAAAATTTCGACACCATGCTCGCCCAGGTCCATGAAATGCTGCACATCGAGAAGGGCGGCAAGGAACAGATCGCGGGCGAGCTCGAAGTTTACAATCCTCTGATCCCGCAAGGCTCCGAACTGATCGCCACCTTGATGATCGAGATCGACGAGCCCGGGCGCCGCGCCGCGACGCTGCTCAAGCTCGCCGGCATCGAAGACAGTGTCTATATGGGAATCGGCGCGAGCCGCATCTCCGCAACGCCGACGGATTACGAGGATCGCACCACACCGGAAGGGAAAACGTCGTCGGTCCATTGGGTGCGGTTTCGTTTCACCCCCGATCAGATCGCGCTGTTCAAGAATCCGAACGAACCCGTCATCCTCGGTCTGACGCATCCCAATTACGGCCATATGGCGGTGGTGCCGCCGGAGACGCGCGCCGAATTGGCGAAGGATTTCGATTAGCACACAATTGTCATGCCCGCGGAGGCGGGCATCCAGCAGTGCCTATGATGGGAGGCGTGATCGCTATGCCGTACCACTTGCGTTCGTTGCAAGCCGTTGGGCGTGGACCATGGGCTCCTGGTATTCTCGCAGAAGATGCCAGACGGTTTGCGGACTTCGAGCGCGCGGGCGAAGGCGTGCCGTGGGATGAAGTCAAATCTTGGATACGAAGCTGGGGCACACCCAATGAAGTGCCGCCGCCAAAGCCACGCAAATTGTGAGGCTTGTCTTTTGAAAGCCGATTAGGCTCTAGCGTCACGCACTGAACAGATCGCCGCTGGGATTGCGCGCGACAAAGCGCGCTTCGGTTTTGTGCTGATCTTCCACCTCGCCGCTGGCCAGGATATGCGCGACCGGAATGGCGCGCGAAGCGAGATGCCGCCCGATCAGCAGGAAGCGATGGCAGTCAAGCGGATCGCGTTCGGCGCACATCAGCGCGATTCGATGTGTCTTTGCGCCTTCGATGATCCGATCAATACCGGCACGGAACGAGACTGCACGGGACATCGCGTCATAATCGGGCTTGCCGTTCTTCAAAAGCGCCGGATCTTCCGGCCGGCCGCCCAGCTCCTTGCCCAGAAACACATAAGCGACATCGTTCTGCCCAAGCTCGGCACCGAGCGCGTGTTTGTCAAATTGCGATGCCCAGCGTGAATGAGGTCGGGACCGCACATCAGCAATCGCGGTGATGTGCGCTGCCGCGAGCAACTGCAGATAATGCTCCAGACTGTGATTGGAATGCCCGACGGTGAAGATCATGCGTATCCGTCAAAATGCCCGGCGATGCCGATCCACCCAGGCGCCAAGCGCAACCACAAGCCACTGACCCATGGCGGACCAGGCGACAAGGCTTGCGCTCGGCGGAGGCGGTCCGAAAATCGCTCCGACATAGATGAGGAGCATGAGCGCGGTCATCAAGCCCAATCCCCAGGTGCCGGTGGAATCGCGGCGGTTCGTGGTGCCGATATAGATCGCAAGGCCAAAGGCAAACAGCGCGAGTTCCACGCTGAGCGTGAGCGAAAGCGAATTCCACAGACCAAGGCCGATTCGCGTGGCTCCCCAGGGCGCGAGCGGCAAATCGGGCACATGCACCACCGCGTCGAGCACCCAATGGCTCACGACCAGCACACCGAGAGTGATCGCACCCGGCACGTAGCGCCGGGCAACGAAATACCCCCCCGCAAACAGGAGCCCCCAGACCGTGCTCATCAAAAGGCTGTGCGAATAGGGATAGGACACGAAAGTGAGCGGATTGACCGCCGTGGCTCCAGGCGTAACGGCCACGGTCTCTATTCCGAGCAGCACCAGCACCGGCCAAAGAAGATCGAGAAAAATCGCCGCTGCGATCAGCGTTCCCAGCGAGGTCCTGGGTGCCACTCGCTTGGCGGCCATCGCGACCGCGTAATGTCCGATGACCATGGCCCCCCTCAGACCTTGCCCTCGCAAGGACGTTACAGCGTCAAAACCTGGCCCTCTCGCGCCATTGCGCATCCCAATGCTTTTTGGCCAGAATGGGTGGGCCTTCGAGAGTTCGGTATGCGCATCATCATCGCCGCGATCGGAACGAGTCTTATCCTGGTGGGCTCCAGTCCGAGTTCACCCTTGCTCGCGCAATCCTGCGCCGATGATTATGTGACGATCGAGACGATCCGCGGCACCATCGCCGCGATCAAACCGGCGCCGGAGCCTTTTCAAAGCGCGGATATCGATTTGACCGGACCCGCCCCCTGCACGCGGATGTGGATGCAGGTCCTGAAGAAGGATGCGGAACGGTGCCATGTCGGCGGCAGGATCGAAGTGACGGGCGTCGTCACCGCCGATGTCGAAAATCACTCCTGGGAAATCGGCCCGACCAAGAACGCATATCTGACCCTCGGGGACGATTTCACCTGCGAGTAAGCATGCCGCCGGACGCGGCCGGGCCGATCACATTTAACCCAATCCTATTGTGCGGCGAGGCATATGAGCGGACAGTCGCAAGGTCCGAGGAGTGCCCCGCATGCGTATGATTCCCTTGATCTCTGCTGCGGCTGCCGCGCTCATCCTCTCGGGCTGTACGGTTGTGGGCACCGCGGCGAGCGTGGCTGGCTCGGTCATCTCCACCACGGTGGAAGTCACCGGCAACGTCATCGGTGCAGCGTCCCGTGCGGCCACCGACAGTAAGAGCGATCGCGACTCGGACTGAAGACGTTCAGAATTTGTCCTTGCGCCGTCGCGTCTCGGCAAACACCTCAACGTCATCGGCTGCTTCCAAACCTAGATTGCGACGAATCTCGGCCGAACGGGCGCGCAAGAAGGGATTGGTCTTTTTCTCGAGCCCAATGGTCGAGGGCAGCGTCGGACGCCCCTCCGCGCGAATCGCCCGCACCTCCGTCATGCGCTCGTTCAAATCCGGATTGCTCGGTTCGACGGTGAGCGCGAAACGTCCATTGGCTTCGGTGTATTCGTGCCCGCAATAGACGCGTGTGGCCTCGGGGAGCGACACCAGCTTGGACAGGCTCTTCCACATCGTGGGCGGATCGCCTTCGAACAAGCGCCCGCACCCCATGGCGAACAACGTATCGCCGGTAAACACCGCGGCATCGCCTTCAAACCAGAACGCGATGTGACCGCGCGTATGGGCGGGAATTTCGAGCACGCGCGCTTCATGGCTCCCGACCCGATAGGTCGCCCCCTCGATCACGCCCACATCGATGCCGGGAATACGCGCTTCATCCTTGCCGGGACCGACGATCTGGGCGCCGAATTCGGCCTTCAGTTCGAGATTGCCGCCGACATGATCGGGATGATGATGGGTGTTGAGGATATGGGTCAGCGTCAAGCCGCGCGCCGCCAGAGCGCGCTTGACGGGTTCGGCTTCCGACGGATCGACGACCGCGCACACGCCCTCGCTCGTGTCGTAGGCAAGCCACGCATAATTGTCTCGCAGACAGGAAACGGGCTCGATTTGAAGATTGGCCATGATGGATGCTTTCTCACTGCTTGCTGAAGCGCCTATGCTGAGCCAGTCGGCAGGGCAGGGCAACCGGATGCTGATTGAACCCTAGCCCCAGGCGGTTTAGGCATTTGTCATGGCCCTCGACGTTCACGCGCTGGAACAATTCTACGAAGAGCGTATCGGCCAGGTGGCGCGGCGTTTGATCTTCCGCCAGATTCGCGAGGGCTGGCCCAATCTCGCCGGGCAGCGTGTGTTGGGCTTCGGCTATGCCGCGCCTTATCTGCGCCCGCTGGTCGGCGAAGCGGAACGGACCATTGCCGCAACGCCCGAGGCTCTTGGCGCCCTTCCCTGGGGTTCGGGGGAGCGAAGCCTCACAACCTTGGTCGATGAGCTGGCCCTGCCGTTTGCCGATTCGTCTTTCGACTGCGTGCTGGTGATCCACGGCTTGGAAGCTGCCGAAGCACAGCGTCCCTTCTTACGCGAGTTGTGGCGTGTCTTGACTCCGGCCGGTCGTCTCATGGTCGTCGCTCCCAATCGCGCCAGCCTGTGGGCACAGCTGGAAACGTCGCCCTTCGGCCATGGACAGCCCTATAGCCGCGGCCAGTTGGAACGCCTTCTGGAACAATCCCTGTTCCGCCCCGAGCACTGGCAGCCTGCCCTTTTCATGCCGCCTATGGGACGCCGCCGGACCTTGCGCAGCGGCCGGGCGTGGGAACGGTTGGGCTACCGGGTCTGGCCGCGTCTTGCCGGAGTCCACATCGTGGAAGCAACCAAGTCGCTCTATGTTCCCGCGCCGGCCGGCAAGTTGCGCCGCGCCCTGCTGCGGCCGGCAATGGCCAACGGCGCCCAATCGCGGGCCGAGACTTCGAAGAGCGGCACGCCTCAGGCAAACGAAGCTGCGGACTAGGCTTTGGCCAGCATAAAGATCGCGCCCTCGGCCATGAGGTTGGGTCCCCAGGCGGCGGGATCCATCTTGCGCGTGCGCTGATTGTCGATCAGCGCGAGCGCCTGTTCGATATGGGCGCCGGTTTCATGCGCCAACACAAGGAAATCGTTGATCGTGCAGAGGTGGATATTGGGCGTGTCGTGCCACACATGGCCCAGGGTCTTGGTCACCGGCATGCGGCCCGCGACGAGCAGCGAAAGGCGAATGCGCCAATGGCCGAAATTCGGAAACGATACGATGGTGCGCTTGCCGATGCGCAACAGCTCGTGAAGCACATGGCTCGGCCGGCGCGTGGCCTGAATGGTCTGAGATAGGATGACGATGTCGAACACGCCGGAAGGGTATTCCGAAAGGTCCGTATCGGCGTCGCCCTGAACGACGGAGAGCCCGCGCGCGACGCAGTGATTGACGTTCTGCTGCGAAAGCTCCAGGCCCCTGCCGTCCACATTCTTCGCGCGCACCAGATATTCCAACAGCGAACCGTCGCCGCAGCCGATATCGAGCACGCGGGCATCGGGCGGAATCATTTCGGCGATGGCGGCAAGGTCGGGACGAAGCGAGGACGCCGCGATGATTCTGTCCGCGCGATTCATGCGATGCCCTTCACCGAAGCGGCCGCGCCCAAAAATCCGCGCATGGTGTCGAACAGCTCCGGCTCCTCCAGGAGAAAGGCGTCATGACCGCGGTCGCTGACGATCTCGACGAAGCTGACATTGGCGCCCGCCGCGTTCAGCGCATGTGCGATGCGCTTGTTCTCGCTGGTCGGAAACAGCCAGTCGCTGGTGAAGGAGACGAGACAAAACCGCGTCTTCGTGCCGCGGAACGCTTCGGCCAAGACGCCGCCGTAATCGCCGGCAAGATCGAAATAATCCATCGCCCGCGTGATGTAGAGATAGGAATTCGCATCGAAGCGGTCGACGAAGGTCATGCCCTGATGGCGCAGATAGGATTCGATCTGGAAATCCGCATCGAAACCGAAGGAGAGCGCGTTGCGGTCATGCAGCTCGCGCCCGAACTTGCGCTGCAGCGCAGCCTCCGAAAGATAGGTGATGTGGGCGGCCATGCGGGCCACCGCCAATCCTTTCGAAGGCTTCACGCCGGCCAGCGCGTAATCGCCGGCCTTCCAATCGGGGTCGGCCATGATCGCTTGGCGGCCCACCTCGTGAAACGCGATGTTCTGCGCCGAGTGGCGAGCCGCCGTTGCGATCGGCATGGCGGAGTAGACGCGGTCCGGATAGGACGCGGCCCATTGCAGCACCTGCATGCCGCCCATCGAACCGCCCAGCGCGCAAAGCAGCTGTTCGATCCCGAGCGCATCGAGCAGCATGGCCTGGGCGCGCACCATGTCGCCGACCGTCACGATGGGAAAGCCGAGCCCATAGGGCTCGCCCGTCGCAGGATCGATCTCGCCCGGCCCCGTGGTGCCCATGCAGCCGCCGACGACGTTGGCGCAAATCACGTAGAACCGGTTGGTGTCGATCGGCTTGCCCGGGCCGACAGCGTAACTCCACCAGCCCGGCTTGCCGGTGACCGGGTGGGTGCTGGCGACGAACTGGTCGCCCGACAGCGCGTGACAGATGAGCACCGCGTTCGAACGCGCCGCATTCAGCGTGCCATACGTCATATAGGCGATGGTGAAGGGAGACAGGCGTTTGCCGGAATCCAGGACAAGCGGATTCTCCGCCCCAAGCTCGAGCACCTGGCCGCGATTCTCCGCCGGAGCCTTCATGGGGCGTAGAAAACGAGGATGTGCGGCGTCGGACAAGCAGGTCTCCTTCCGGGGGGCGTGTGCTAAGTCCTGCGTCCCGCGCTGTCAACGAGCACCGCCTTGCGCGGCATGTCCGCGGCCGGCAGAACGTGGAATAACGCGCCCGTGATGCGGTAATTGTCGAATAGCCAGTACAGCTTTCGCATCGACCGTTTCCAACCTTCGAAGTCTATGAAAGGAAACGGAAAACGCAAAATATGGCGGAACAGGATCCAAGGCCGGCGCCGGACCTGGCCGCGATAGGATTCCCCCACGTCGATGATCTCCCCACGGATCATATGGGCCGGCCAGAACAGGCTGGCGAGCGTCTCCGGCGATGGCCGGAACATCGTGTCGATCGGGTCGCGATGGTGGGGATAGCTGAAGGGCACGGTGACGAATATGAAACCACCCGGACCTACGATCTCGATGCAGCGCTTCGCCAGAGCTTTGGGATCGCGCACATGCTCCAGGATGTTGCAGCACAGAATGGATTTGGCTCCAGACGCGCGGATGCGCGAAAGGTCGGCCTCATTCAGGATGTCGGCTCTGATGTCGATGCCTTCGCCCTCGCGCGCGTCCAGATGAATCACGTTCACGCCGCGCGCCTTCAGCGGTGCGAACAGATGCTGCTCGGTCCAGGGCTGTTCCTCCTCGCGGAACTGTCTCGTGCTGCTGCCGATGTTCAGGACCGGCGACAGCTCGTCCGGCGCTCGCTCCCGCAGCAGCTTTTCCAGCCAGGACGCCTCGGCTTCAAACATGACGGGTCATCTCCCTCCCGCCCGAGACTGCGGCAAAGCCCGCCCGCCCGCAACGCTTTGATTTTGCGCGGCTCCGCCCCTATCAATAGGGGAGCGAGATGTGTGGGCCTGCGCCCTTGGTGCCCGCCGCATGACGCTGGGGTTGGTCGGTCCATGCCAAAACAGAACGAGACGCTTGAAGGTCTCCGAGGAGAGATCGACGAGATCGACGACGCGCTTCACGATCTTCTGATCCACCGCGCCGAGGTCAGCCACGCCATCGCCAAGGTGAAGCAGCCCGGAGCCTTGCAGGGCGAAGGCGCGATCATGCCTGCGCTGCGGCCGGCGCGGGAGGCGGCCATTCTGCGCCGTCTGATCGCGCGGCACAGGGGCGATCTGCCGCCGCGCGTCCTGGCCCGCATCTGGCGCGAGATCATCGCCGCCAGCCTGCGCGTCCAGGGCAAATTCCAGCTTCATGTCTATGCCGGAGAAAACCAGACCGGATTCGTCGATCTGGCGCATGCCCATTTCGGTTCGCTGACCCCGATCCGAAGCCATACGCGGCCCTCGATGGTGGTCCATGCCTGCGCGGAAGAGCCCAATTCCCTCGGGATCGTACCGCTTCCCCTCATCGAGGAGCCTGCCCCCGCCTGGTGGGCACAGCTCGCGCCGGCGGGCGAGAAGGGCCCGCGCGTGGTGGCAAAGCTGCCCTTTCTGATCGACGGCGAGGATGTGCTATCGGGTTACGCGATCGGGACGGTGGAACAGGAACCCACCGGCGAGGACACAACCCTGCTTCTGCTGGAAATCGCGCCTGGAGTTTCGCGCACCACGCTGCAGTCGCTGCTGAAGAATGCGGGCCTTCCGGCACAGCTGGTTGCCGCCGGAAGACTGATGGAGAAGAAAGTGCCCGACGAGATTCTGCTGGAGGTGCGAGGCTTCGTCGGTAAGGACGATCCCCGGCTTGCCGCGCTCGCCGAATTGGCCGGCGAGTCCATTGCGCGTGTGGTGCCGATCGGCGGTTATGCCAATCCGATCGTCCTGCCGCGAACAACACGCTGATGGACCAGGTCCGATGAGCCTTTCTCCGAAACCCGGCGTGATGGAGATCGACGCCTATGTGCCCGGCCGCTCGGAAGCGGCTGCCGGCGTCACACGCGTGTATAAGCTGTCTTCGAACGAGAGCCCGTTTGGGCCCAGCCCCAAAGCGATCTCCGCCTATGAGGAGGCCGAACCCAAGCTCGGCACCTATCCCGAAGGCAGCGCGCGCATCCTGCGCGAGGCCATCGCCGCGCATTACGGCCTCGCCTCCGACCGGATCGTCTGCGGCAACGGCTCGGACGAGCTCCTCACACTGCTCGCGAATTCCTATGTCCGCCCCAAAGACGAGGTGCTGTTCAGCGCCCACGCCTTTTCGGTCTACAAGATCTCCACCCTGGCCAATAGCGGCGTTCCGGTCGAAGTCCCGACGCGCGACCTGAAACTCGATATCGACGACATGTTGGCCCGCGTGAGCGCAAAAACGCGCCTCGTCTATCTCGCCAATCCCAATAATCCGACCGCGAGCTATGTTGCCGCCTCCGATCTGCGGCGGCTGCACGCGGCGCTTCCCGATTCGGCGCTTCTCGTGATCGATGCGGCCTATTCGGAATATGTCCGCCGCAACGATTACGAAGCCGGCATCGAACTGGTCAGTACGTCGGACAATGTGGTGATGACGCGCACCTTCTCTAAGGCCTATGGCCTTGCCGGCATCCGCATCGGCTGGGCCTATTGTCCCAAACACGTGGCCGACGTGCTGAATCGCGTGCGCGCGCCCTTCAACGTCAACATCGCGGCGCAGCGGGCGGCTGTAGCGGCGCTCGCGGATCGCTCTCACGTGGAAGCCGTGATTCGCCACAATGAGACTTGGCGCGACTGGCTGATCGAAGAGATCCGGAAAACCGGTCTCAAGGTCGACGACAGCGTCGCCAATTTCATTCTGATCCATTTCCCGGAAAAGGCAGGACGGCGCGCGGCGGACGCGGACCGCTTTCTCATGGCACGCGGCGTCATCCTCAGGGGCTGCGCCTCCTACGATCTGCCACAATGCTTGCGCCTGACCGTCGGCAGCGAGGAAGCGAACCGGGCCGCCGCGAGCGCACTTGCCGCTTTCATGGCGAGTTGATGAGCACGGCCCCCATCTTCGAAAAAATCGCGCTGATCGGCGTCGGCCTGATCGGCTCGTCCATCGCCCATGCGAGCCGCCGCGCCAATCTTGCCGGTCACATTGCCGGCTACGCGCCGCGTCCCGAGACCCGCGCCCGCGCGGAGAAAATCGGTTTTGCCGATTCGCTTCATGCCGAGCTTGAGCCCGCCGTCAGGAACGCCGATCTGGTGGTGCTCGCCACCCCGGTGGGGACTTATGCGGCGCTCGCGGAATCCTTCGCGCCGCATCTGAAGCCGGGCGCGATCGTCACCGATGTCGGTTCTGTGAAAAGCGTGGTGGTGAAAGATGTCAGCCCGCTTATTCCCCAGGGGGTGCATTTCATACCCGGACACCCGATCGCCGGCACAGAGCAATCGGGCCCGGAAGCGGGTTTCGCGGAATTGTTCGACGGCCGCTGGTGCATTCTGACGCCGGTGCCAGAAACGGACGCGGACCGCTTTCTCATGGCACGCGGCGT
>DATHDZ010000209.1:0-7180 GCA_035318785.1 Micropepsaceae bacterium | reverse complement strand
TCTCATAATGGCCGATGGATTCGCCGAACCATGACGGCTTCACATTGGGCGAATGTTTGCTGGCGAGAAAGATGCGGCGCACCATGTGGTCGCGCTGCCAGATCATCCATACTTCTTTCGGGGTCTGAATCGCATAAAAAGGCTCGAACGGATAGAGCAGTTGGCCGGGAACGCCTCCGGGCCAGCAGCGCGATTGAGCCGTGAAGGGAATCTCTCTCTTGCCGCTGAGCACTTCCTGATTGGTGGCTTCGATCTGGGCAGCCGCCCACGGCTTCAGAATGGGGTCCTTGGTGTTGGTAATGCGAACCGTGACCTGCGTGTGTGTCCGGTTGCCATCGGCGTTGTTCACAAAGGGATAGGCCGGGTTCTCCCTGATGGGGCCGTGGCCGGAGCCGGGTGGCGGGTCTTGCCAATCCTCCTCATTCTGCTGCCAGCCGAAATCTTTCGAAGCGAAGTTTGGGATCGAATCTTTCGCCGGCGCTTGCGCGAATGCCGCCGGCATGAGCACTGCGGCCAAGAAGCCCGGAAACACCCCGCCGATGATTGCGCCTTGGCGCAATTTCGACCTCTTCGCAGCCAACCAAGACATCAGTTTCTTCTCCACATGACCATTGCCAGCATCGCGATTGCAGGACGCCACATAGACACGGGATTTATCGCATTGAGTCAAAAGCAATTCAAACTGCAGCACGACACTAAAGAAAAAAGAGAGCAACCCACTGCCTGCGCGATTTCGGGTTTCGGCGTTCATGGGGCATAATTCACCCGGGCCAAGGCTCGTGCGTAAGGGTGGTGGATGGCGAACGCAATCGAAGAGCTCGAGAAAAAGATTCCTCTCCTCGCCGCCGATGAGAAACGCGAACTCGCTTCCCAGGTACAGCGCCTGATCGACCTCATCATGAAAGATGTGAGGGTAAGCGCCCGGCATTTGGAGGGGCGCACATCGCGCTACAGGGAAGCATGGTCGCTGATCGTCGAAAGGCGGCGGGTGATGTTGCGCGATCTGGAGCGGATCCGCGCGATCCTGGATTAGGCCGTCACCGAGCTAGCCCTCGTCACGCAGGGTGACGCGGGCAAATCCGGCCTCCGCTGTGAAAACATAAGCCTGTAGCGTGAAGCCGGATGCGTCCGAGCCCCCCGCGATCAACCAGAGGAAATCATCCTCATAGGCCTGCGCGCGATCGGTGGCCGAGGGCTCGGCTGGGCCTCCCGGATGAGAATGAAAACAGCCGATGATGCGGCTTTCCCCGGCTCGCAGCGCCCGCATCAGGTCGAACTGCCTTTGCGGATCGATCAGAAAGCGGCGCGCCGGATCCTCGGCCATATTCGCCGCTTCGTGCAGGGCGGTCACACGCCAGCCGGCCTCCATGCGGATTCCTTCGATCAGCCCGCAGCATTCGTGTGGAAAGGCCCGTCCCGCCGCGACAAGCAACTGCGCGGCCAGTTCGTCCGAGAGATATAACGTGCGCTGGATCACGGCTTTGCGTTGACGGCGATACGCCCGATGACGCGGCCCGAGCCCGCATCCATGACCACCAGCTCTTCGCCATTGGGGCCGGAAAGGCGCAGCAGAATGCGGTTGCCGTCGATCTGCGCAGAATCGATGCGTTCACTTGGCGCGGCGAGCGTGGCGCTATAGGTTCCGCCCGTCGCCGCCGGACGCCCTGATCGCAAAAAC
The DNA here is from genome assembly GCA_035318785.1 of Micropepsaceae bacterium. Classification (GTDB taxonomy): domain Bacteria; phylum Pseudomonadota; class Alphaproteobacteria; order Micropepsales; family Micropepsaceae; genus CAIYRG01. The sequence goes on along the minus strand of DATHDZ010000209.1, from coordinate 5,502 downwards.
GCGCCGGCAATCAGCGCGCCTACGCCGAGCATGATCAGCGCGCCCAACAGGATGACGAGAGCAAGCAGGCCGCGATAGCTTGGTGCGTTGGGAGATTCGCTTGCCATGACCGATCATTCATCCGCAGACGGAGAAAAACGCGAATTTCGCGCAGGAGATACCCACAAGGGCTGGCGGCTGGATCACTTCCTTGCCGTCAGCCTGAAGGAGCTTTCGCGCTCGCGCCTGCAAGCCCTCATCGCGCAGGGGCGCGTGACGCTGGCGGGCGAAACGATAGGAGACCCCAACAAGCGGGTCAAACCGGGCGATAGCGTCGCGATTTCCATTCCGCCCCCCGCGTCCCCGGAGCCTCAACCCGAGGACATCCCGCTTGTCATCGTGCATGAGGATTCCGATCTCATCGTCATCGACAAACCGGCCGGCCTGGTGGTGCATCCGGCGGCCGGCAATCGCGACGGCACCTTGGTCAACGCGCTGCTCGCCCATTGCGGGAATTCGCTCTCCGGCATCGGTGGCGTGGCGCGCCCCGGAATCGTCCATCGGCTCGACAAGGACACCAGCGGCCTTCTCGTCGTCGCCAAGAACGAACGCGCGATGCGGAGCTTGGCCAAGCAATTCGCTGCCCATGCCGTGGAGCGCGCCTACAACGCGGTGGTGTGGAGCGCGCCGCGAGCGGGAGAAGGCCTCGTCGAGGGCAATCTTGGGCGCAATCCCTTCGACCGCAAACGCATGGCGGTGTTGCGCGGCCAAGGGAAGCCCGCTCTTACCCGTTACCGGGTGCTGGAGACGTTTCCGCCCGCCGGACAGAACGAGGAAAAACCTTTCGCCTCCCTTGTGGAGTGCCGTCTGGAAACCGGGCGCACCCATCAAATCCGCGTTCATCTCGCCCATCTTGGGCACCCTTTAATCGGCGATGCTACCTATGGACGCAGCCGGCAGGCACCGCGGGCAAAAACACCAGCGCAACAAACCGCTTATGACGCCGCTGTCATCTTTCCCCGTCAGGCCCTGCACGCTGGAGTGCTCGGCTTTTTCCATCCCACGCGGCAAGCAAAACTGCGCTTCGAATCGCCCTGGCCCGCCGATTTTGCCGGTCTGGTTAAGGTGCTGCGTTCGCTGAAAGCGAAACCGTGAAGCTTTGGACATCTTGCAATTCGGCACCCCGATGCCCAGATTTCCCAAGCGCTGGGGGATACGCATTATCCAAAACGCGTTACGACCCTGACGGGATGTGTGCTTGCACATCCAAGCAGTCGTTTGACTGAGGGGATTTGAGTCATGGCGGCAAGGGCGCTTCCAATCATCGGCGAAGGCGGCTTGTCGCGTTATCTCGCCGAAATCCGAAAATTTCCCCTCCTCGACCCGCAGGAGGAATACATGCTTGCCAAGCGCTGGCGCGAGCATGAAGACACCGAGGCCGCGCACAAGCTTGTCACCAGCCATCTGCGCCTGGTGGCGAAGATCGCCATGGGCTATCGCGGCTATGGCCTTCCCATCAATGAGGTGATCGCCGAGGGCAATATCGGTCTGATGCAGGCGGTCAAGCGCTTCGAGCCCGAACGCGGCTTCCGCCTCGCCACCTATGCGATGTGGTGGATCCGCGCCTCGATCCAGGAATACATCCTGCGCTCCTGGAGCCTGGTGAAGCTGGGCACTACGGCGGCGCAGAAGAAGCTGTTTTTCAATCTGCGCCGCGTCAAAGGGCAGATCGAAGCGCTCGAAGAGGGCGATATGCGCCCCGAGCACGTCACCGATATCGCCAAACGGCTGGGCGTTCCGGAGCAAGAGGTGGTCAATATGAACCGCCGCCTCGCTTCGCCCGATTCCTCACTCAACACGCCGCTGGGCACGGAATCGGAGTCCGAATGGCAGGATTGGCTGGCCGATGAGTCGCTCGACCAGGAAACCCAGCTTGCCGAGACCGAAGAGCTCGAGGAACGCCGGACCCTGCTTTCCACCGCGCTTGAAGAGCTCACCCCCAGGGAGCGCGACATCCTGGAAGCGCGGCGCCTGCGCGATGACCCGATGACGCTGGAGGACCTTTCGGTCAAATACGACATCAGCCGCGAGCGGGTGCGCCAGATCGAAGTGCGGGCCTTTGAAAAGCTTCAGGAAAAGATGAAGGCCGCCCTCGCCCACAAGCGCGCCGAGACCCTCGACGCAAGTTAAGCTCTGCCCTAAACTGAAGGTCAGGGTGGAACCTGCTCTGCGGGAGGGTCAGCATGCAAAAACTGGTATCCGGTCTGGTCGTGGGCGTTCTGGCGATCTTCGCTGTTTCTGCGGGGTTCGCGCTTGTCCAACAGATGACGCGGCAATTCACGTTGCAGTCGCTTGGCGCCAACGACATCTCCGTCGAGCAGGCGCTCCTCGTCGCGCAAGGCGCGATCAACGAGTGCAAGAAGGACAATTCCGTCATCACCGTGGCGGTGGTGGACCATGAGGGCGGCGTCCGCTTCATCATGCGCGGCGACGGCGCGTCGGCGGAAATGGTCGATAACGCCCGCCGTAAGGCCTACACCGCCCGCACCTTCCGCCAGGCGACGTCGGCCTGGATGGAGCGCACCGCGCTCGACGCGGTCGATGAGAAGGGCAAGCCTATCGATCTGAACGGCCAGCGCTTCCTCGAAAACACCATCGCGCAAAAGGGCGGCATGCCGATCATCTGGCATAACGATGCCATCGGGGGCGTCGGCGTTGCCGGTTCCAAGGGCGGTGAGGAAGCCGACGAGGCTTGCGCCAAAGCCGGCGTCGATGCCATCGCCAATCAGCTCTTTTGAACCGTAGCGTTTCGCAACGGTCCGACCAGGATTTTCAGGAGGATTTGATGTCTCACATGTCTCTGATGCTCAAAGCAGCGGCCGCGGCGGCGGTCCTTATGATCGTCCCCCAGATGGCGCAAGCTCAGTCTTCGAGCAGCCTTACCTCGGAACAAGCCATGGCGGCGCTGCTGGCGGTCCAGGCCTATGCGAAGAACGAGGGCTCCGACCCCTCGCTGGCGGTGATAGACCGCGACGGCAACACCGTGGCGCTGCTCAGGGGCAACAATGCGGCGCCGCATAATCTCGGCCTGGCGCAACGCAAGGCATTCACCGCCAACCAGTTCAAGATGAAGTCGATCGAGTGGCGGGACCGCACCAAGCCCGGTACGCCGCAGGCGGCCGAACGCGATACGCCCAACGCCATCCCCCTGGGCGGCGGCGTCCCCATCATGGTCGGCAATGAGGTCATCGGCGCCGTTGGCGTGTCGGGCACCAAAGGCGGCCAGGAAGGCGACACGGCCGGAGCACAGGCGGGAGCCGATGCTGCCGCGGCCCTGGTAAGAAGACTGCAAGCACAGAATTGAACCTATCCGGAGTTGAAGTATGAGATCGCTTCTCAACGCGCTGTTCTGCGCCCTTGCGCTCGCAGGATTCGTTCAGGCCGCCAATGCCGCAGAGGCGCCGCCCCCCACGCAAGGGCCGATCTACGTCACGACCTTCTTCGAGGTGACGCCGGGCAACACCGCGCCGGCGGTAGCCATGCTCAAGGAATATCGCGACGCCGCGCGCAAGGAGCCTGGCGTCATGTCGTCCGACATCCTGCAGGAAGTCGGAATGACATCGCGCTTCGCATCCAACGAGGTGTGGCGCGACTGGGCGGCCTATGATGCGCATGTGAAGGCTTCCCCCAGGGGTCAGCTCTTCATCAAGATGCTGCCGATCCAATACGGACCGCCCGACGCGCGTCCGCATCTCGGCCACTTCCTTGCGCCGGAAATGGGATCACCGACGGCGAACAGCGTTGTCATCCTCAGCCATCTCGATGTCACCCCGCCGGCAATACCCAAGCTGCTCGAAATCATGAAACCGCTCAGTGAAGGTACCGTCAAAGACCCGGGCATGACGAAATATCAGATCCTGCGGCAGGCTCCCGGTACTGGGAATCACTTCCGGCTCTACGAGGTCTGGGCGAGCGAACGAGCTTGGGACGCGCACAATCTGGCAGCACACACCCAGGAATTCCGCAACGAGCTGGCGACACTTCTCGGCACGCCTTACGACCAGCGCAAATACACCATCGTGAATTGATACCGCGCCCGCACGGCGCATTCAGCAAAGGAACGCCGCCATGAAATCGCTTTCCTGGCTTTTCGCGTGCGCGGGCTTGACGGCCATCATCGCCGGCCCCGCATCGGCCCAAAACCCGCAAATACCGGTGATCGATGGGCCGACCTATCTGATGACCTATGTCGAGGTCATACCCAGCACGAATGCGCGCGCCATCGCCATGCTCAAGGAGTATCGCGATGCCAGCCGGAAAGAACCGGGCGCCAATTATGTCGATATCTACCAGGAAGAAGGCCAGTCCCATCGCTTCGTGCTGAGCGAGATCTGGCAGAACCGGGGCATGGCGGGTGACCACACCAAGGCCGCGGCGACGACGGGCCTCTTCCAAAAGCTCAAACCCATCGAACTTGGCCCTCCCGACATCCGGATTCATCAGGCCCATTCGGTCACGCCGCCCAAGGCGCCCAACGCCGGCGACGTCATTGTCATCAGCCATATCGACGTGGCCGGCGGCAATACGCAGAACCTGATCAACGCGATGGGCCCGCTCGGGGAAGCCAGCCGCAAGGATGGCGGCATGGTGCGCTACGAGATTTTGGACGAGGTGCCCGCCCATGTGAACCATTTCCGCTCCTTCGAGGAGTGGGCGAATCTCGCCGCCTTCGAGGCGCATAACCGCGCCCCGCACACGCAGACCTATCGCACCACGGTCCAGCAATGGCTGGGCACACCCTACGATCAGCGGCTATATCGGCTGGTGCCCTAGCCCCCGCGCGTCCGCACTGTCTGCCGGCGTTGGCTGAGGGCGTAATCTGCGTCTGTTTCTTTCGCGCGGAGTGAACCCATGCACAGCCCAATCCTTGCGCCTCTGATGGCGCTTGTCCTGTGGTCCTTCGTGATGTGGGCCTGGCTCTATGCCACGCGTATCCCCGCGTTGATGAGAATCGGAATCGTCTACGATCCCTATCAGCCGAACGAGGCGTTCCACGCGCAGCTACCTGCACCGGTGCGCTGGAAAGCGGACAATTACAACAATCTTATGGAGCAGCCGACGCTGTTCTACGCCGTAGCGCTGACCTTGGCGTTGCTGGATGCCGGCACGGGTTTGAATGTCGTTCTGGCCTGGGTCTATGTGACCTTGCGCGTTGCGCACAGCCTGGTCCACGCCCTCATCAACGTCGTCATACTGCGTTTTGCGGTGTTCATGGCCGCGTCAGTCGTGCTGTTGCTGCTGACGGTGCGTGCGGCGCTGATCGTGTTCTAAAAAAACGGCCGCCTTCCGGAAAGAAGGCGGCCGCTGCATTTTGGAGTTCCGTCATCCTAACGGATGACGATTTCCATCAACTCAATACCATTTGCGTAGACGGACATCGCTCGCATTGCCGACGAGCGTCTTGAACTTGTTCACGTCGCTTTCGCCGTAATGATACGGGTAGACGATCTTCGGCTTGAAATC
>DATHDZ010000208.1:0-2883 GCA_035318785.1 Micropepsaceae bacterium | reverse complement strand
GACTGCCAGCCGATGGTGCCGATGTTGCGCCAGCCGGTGCCCAGCCGTTGAGCCTGAACCGCGACGTGCCCGTCACTTCCGGTGTTGGCACAAACCGGACCTGGCGGGATGTCCGCTGTTCGGCCGCTATCAGGGGCAAAGCAGACATAGAGCAAGCCGCACTCGGCAGTTCTATTTTGTGGGTACCCGGCCTAGCTCCACGTTACGCTTGGGTGCGCCGACCAGGGGTTCGTCGACATAAGCGCGATGGCGTTGAAGGCCGCCATCAGCGGATCCATCTTGGCGGTGCCGGATGCCTGCTTGGTGATGATGATGGCGTTGCCCTTCGGCTCCACGCGCGCCATCCACGTTTCAGCAGTTCCTCATGCCACAGCGCGATGGACGATAAGTTCAGGATCGTTGCTGCCTGCGATGCCGAGCAACTCATAGACCATGATTTCTGTCTTGCGGCCCTTGACGGACACCCGCCCAAGAGCACGGCCAACGATGCGGTCAGACACCCGGTCGTAGACATTCTGGGAGATGCAGATCGAGGTGCCGAACTGCTTGTTCAGTCCCTCGATTCGCGAAGCAACATTCACGCCATCGCCCATCACGGTATAGCTCAACCTTGCGCGGGAGCCGACATTGCCGACAACGACGGTGTCACAATGGATGCCGATCCGCACCCGCATCTCCTTGCGGCCTTCAGCGGCCCAGCTTGCGTTGAGCCGCTCCATTCGTCGGCTGGCCTTCAGGGCCGCCACACAGGCACGGAATACGTGGTCCTCCATGACAGTCGGCGCTCCCCACAAGGCCATCACGCAGTCGCCAATGAACTTGTCGATCGTGCCGCTTTCCTCGGCCACAGCCGACGTCACCGTCTCGAAGTAGTGCGACGTTTGCTCCGACAATTCCTGTGACGAAAGCTGCTCGGCGATGGTCGTGAAGCTCTCCACGTCCGCGAAGAGGATCGTCATGAAGCGCTGTTCCACGCCAGGGGCTATCGGTCGGCCGGACTCGATCAGGTCGCGCACAATTCCGATGGGGGCAAACATCGCGAACGACCGAAGCGCATTGGCCAGCAGCCTTGCCGCGTGCTGCAGCTCGGCAATTTCCCGGATCCGGGATGGCGGCGGCATCTGCTCGCCGAACGACAAGGAACGGATGCGCCTCATCGCTTGGGAAACTACCTCAATCGGGTTCGATACGCGCCCGGCCATGACGTATATGAGCGTGCTCTCAGCCACCACCACCGCCAGCATGAGCCAGATCAACAGGCGATTGGTGCGCTCGAGCTCGCCCACGAAATCGGCCGTCGGCGTCACGACCAGGACCTGCCAGGTCTTCCCCGAACCCGTCGGGAATTTGCTGAACAGCGCGACGTATTCCGTACCCTCGTGCCCGAGCGTGAAGTTGAACCGGTCGGGGCTGCCGGCGGCGCGTCGGTGGACGGCTTCAACAATCTGCGGATCGTCTACGTCAGCCCAACTGGTCACCTGCAACCGGCCATCGGCGACTTGGACCGACTTCGTCGGAACCGGGTGGGCCAGCAGCTCGCCATGTTCGTCGGCAATGACGGTGATGCTGTTGGGGCTGGCTTTGTGCCGGGCAAGCAGCTCGGAAAGCCCGCGAAAGGTGATGTGCGCCGATGCAACGCCGACGAAGTTCTCCTGCACCAGGATCGGATAGCCCAGTGCAATCACCGGATGGCCGGTATCCGGGTTGATGAAAGGGTCGGTGACGGCAAGCGCCAGGCTTCGGCGCACCAGCTGATATTGGGGCAGGGTCGTGCGCAAATCGTTGTTCGCGGCGTCAATCGAATAGCCGCCCACGGGTGTGGGCCAGGTCTCGTAGAAGGTGCGATGACGCTTCCTGTCGGCGCCGGCCGAAAAGTCATCGATGAAATTCATGTGCCACTTGGCATTGGCCGGGATTCTGGGGTCGCTGCGGCGGCGATCATCGTCGACCCGCGTGACCACTCGATGGAAGCCGTTCTCGAAGGTTGTATTGACGGCGTCGATCTGTGGGGCTGAGATCAGCGCGTCGTAGAGAAAGTTCGAACTTTCCTCGGACCGGAAGAAACCTGGCGTCGTCTCCTCTGCCCCCGCCATCAGTCGTAGAGCCTCGGCGACCGGCTGAAGAAGATTGCCGGACATTTCGCGCGCATCCTGGCTGGCCCGGTCGATGAACCGGTTCGACAGCGCCGTCAGGTTGCGTAAATTCTCATGAAAGCTGAAGCCGATCACAATGGCGAGCGCAGGTAGGATCAGCAGCGCGAAGAGCATGGTGATGCTCGCCTGCAGTGTGATGCCGCTGCGCAGCAAAGACTTGATCCAGGCTCCAGTCATGTGGCCTGGTCCAGCCTACGCCAGGCCGGATGGTCGGTCTACGTCGCAGGCTTTGTGAGCGCTTGATGCCGTTGGGCGGCTACCTTGCCGCTCTCGTCGCGGCCCATCAAGCGCGAGTAGCCCACGACATCCGCCGCCAAAATTGGCGCCAGTCGAGGCGTGCGACCTCCGCACCACGACATCCGTTCACAAGTATCGAAAAAGGTATCGGCGACGTCCGGTTCTGGGCACAAATGCGAAGTGCCGACCAGGTCTGGAAACGTCCGTTGTTCAGGGTAGACCGGACGTGATGGTCAGAAGGCCAAAACGGCGCGATTGACCCGTTGCAGACGTTGGGCGGCGCTACCTTCAACCGCTGTTCAGAGTCGAATCCGGGACATCGAGCTCAGGTACCAGGCGTCGGATAGCGCCGTCCACGTTGCGCGGGCTCATTCTCATCGGCTGCCGCTGGAAGGTGGCGCCGGAACGATGTCGCCATCCGGCGCCATCCCCTTCAGGAACTTGAAGAGGTCACTTCCCGTGGAAAGGAAGAGAGTTGTGTTCTCGCCAACAA
>DATHDZ010000207.1:0-2457 GCA_035318785.1 Micropepsaceae bacterium | reverse complement strand
GTCGTCAATTCGACGACGCCGAGCCCGGCGCCGAAATGTCCGCCCGTCACCGAGACGGCATCGATGGTTTCCTGGCGCAGCTCATCGGCGACTTGCCGGATTTGGTCCACCTTGAGCCGGCGCAGATCGTCCGGGGTGCGGATGGTGTCGAGAAGCGGCGTTTTGCTAAATACGGTCACGGCGATGTTCCAATTTTGCATGTCGGGATCAACGGCCCGACTTGAGATGGGTTGCGCAATATCAGCGCAGCGAAAACCCGGACGCCAGATGTCACCTGAGCGGGCCGAAGCCCGATTTGGAAGCTAGGATGCGCTCCGGATCGTTCAATGTGATAGATATCACTCTAGGCGGCTTCACCCTTCTCAGTCTTTTTTGTCAGCCATTTGAAGCGCTTACCACCACGAGATAGCGGCGGCGGGTCGCCTTAAACAGCCCATAGCCTTGAAGCTTTACACTAAAGCCGCGGTCAAAGCCAACCCAGTGGAACCTCCAGCGCGTGCCGGATTGGGCTTGGCGCAGGTCCGGTTCTCAACCCCGGCGGCGCGCCGATGGTTCCCTTTCGCCTAAATCGGCGGCATCCGGACCGGTGGCGGCCGCGGTTTCAAGCGTTTTCCAGGCCCATTCGCGGGCCGCAGGGTCGCCGGTCGCGATCGCCAGCGCCGCCTCGGGGTGAGCCATGCGTTCGCTTAGGGAGATCGGCCCGCAGACGATCATGAAAAAATCGTAGGCGTGCGGGCGCTCGTTGGCCATGACGAACTGGAAATGGACCCGAAAGAACTTCCAGCGGAACCGGTTGTAGTGCTCGGGCTTGATGATTTCGCGGAACCGGACCGGCACGATCGTCGGGTTGCGCCGGGAGCCGCCGGCGTCGATGCCGTGGCCGGCTATGGGATCGAAGGGATAGAAATTCATCACATCCTTGCGGGACTGGCAGTCGATCCAGTCGATCGAAGGTTCGATCGCCAGCAGGCGAAGGTGGTTGCGGAAATCCTGCGACACGGCAAGAAATCCGACGATCGGGAAATTACCGCCGATTGTCAGCAGGACTACCCGCGGACCGTGCCGCCCGAGAGCCGGATCGAGCTTGAGCGCGCGCGCCAGAATCTCAGCCCCCAAAAACGAGCCGGAGCTGTGACCGATGACGACGATTTCCTGGGCCTCGCTCTCGCGGGCGATCTTTGCAAGGTGTTCGGCAAAACGGTCGATGCGCGCGTCCCATTCCGGCCGCTGGCGGTGAGAGAATTCCCAGGTCCAGATCGTGTCGGACAGCAGATAGAGCAGATATGTCAGGTTTTCCGTGTATTTCAGCACGGTGCCAAGAGCGGCGACGAACAGCGCCGCCGCCGCGGCTATGCTGAGCAGGTCGGGAAGGCCCAGCGCCTGCAGACCTTTCCCGAAGGCGAAGGCAATGCCCAAAACGAACAGCGTTTCGATCAGCAGCAGAACATGCGGGTAGGTGATGAAGGTCGCGAACCGCCAATGCGCTTTCCAGAATCGCGCAATCGTGCCGTTGAAGATCAGACGCCAATAGATCCAGATGGCATGGAAAACCGTGTGCCAGATCGGCGCGGCGAGGTCGCGCTGGATGAGGTCTTCCCATCGCAGAAAATCGTAGCTGGTGCGGGTCTGCCAGTCGCCTGTCCGGGTCTCGATGGTCCAGGACGCGGTCTCGCCGTCGGCGGCTATCTGCGGGCGGCTGATGGTGGCGCTGAGCTGATACAGCCGGCCAAACTTCCGCAGTTCGGTCCTGAACATGCGGTAATACTGCGACAGGCCGCGCGGATCGTATCCCTGCACATAGATGATATGGCGGTTCTGAACGCGCACTTACTGCTGATCCCCGAACTAACGGGGCACTATATCAGCCCACGTAACGCGCCAAGAGCTATTTCGGCCCTCGCCAGGGTCGCTTGATGCAAAATTGGCCTAATATTCTCACCTGTTGCCCGGAAGCGACGTGCATCTGCCGCCCCGCCCCCGGGCTGTCATTGCACGTCGAGCGGTTCGGTGCCGGTGACCTGGCCGTTGGCGTCGGTGGTGATCTTGTCGACCCGCGCCTCCGCCTGCCGGAGCAGTTCTTCGCAGCGCCGTTTCAGGGACTCGCCGCGCTCGTAGATCGCAACCGATTCCTCAAGCGGCACCTTGCCTTCCTCCAGTCTCTTCACGATCGTCTCGAGTTCTTCGAGCGCGCGCTCGAAGCTCAGCTTCTTGACGTCCACTTGGGTGTTTTCGGCCATATTGCTTTCCCGGATGCGCCCTCTATGCCGGCGCAGACTTAACTGAATTTATGCGGGCGTATTGTGGCGGCAATTCACCTGCCCATCAATGCGGTGACATGGGCCGCGACCGACTCTTTCAGGCCCTGCAGATCATAGCCGCCCTCAAGCACCGAGACAATTCGGCCGCCGGCGCTGGTGTCGGCGACGTCCATCAGTTTGCGGGTGACCCAGCCGAAAT
>DATHDZ010000206.1:0-9352 GCA_035318785.1 Micropepsaceae bacterium | reverse complement strand
CCGGCACCAACGGAAACATTGTGACCTTTAGCGGCCCGGTTTTCTCGACCACGTTCTCGCTTGCCGGAACCGGCACCGTCAATTTCAACGGCGGCTTCACCAGCAATACGGGCTCGACCATGGATTTTGCCGGCAACGGCTTCATCAATGTTGGTCCGGGCCAAACGGTCAAAGCCGCCATCACCAACACTGCGGGAGCAAACACGGGGACGCTAACGCTTAATGGCAACAGCATCCTGGATGGTGCTGTCGGCGCGGCTAGCGGGCTGAAGCAGATCAACGTCGCGGGTGGCAATGCGCTGATCACCGGCCAAGTGAAGGCCGCGGCTTACACTCTCGACACCAACACATTGAATGTCGCCGGCGCCTTCGCGATTCCTGTGGCGGGTGTCATCAATACGACGATCTTCAGTCAAACGCTTTACGGAAAAATCGTGCCGGTCGGAGCGGCATCGATCGGCAACGCGCTGCAAGTCAACGTGACGGTCACCGGACCGATCAGCAATGGGACCAGCTTCAACATCGTCGATGCGACCAGCGGAACGAACGGAAGCACGGTCATCGCGACGGATAATAGCCTGCGTTACTTGTTTTCGGCGGCGCCCACCGCCAATGGTCTCGTGAGAATCACGACGACACAGATTCCCCTCGCGGCCGTGGTGGCTCCGGTCGTGCCGGGCGTCAATCCCGGCGTCCCTGTCGTCATTGCACCGGTCATCGATGCATTGCCGGTGACATCGGCCACCGCATCGCTTTTGACCGCGATTACGCTGTTGCCGACGGCTGCAGCGATCGCCGACGCCCTTGCGCAGCTTGGTCCGGGCAGCACCAATCTCGCTTCGCCGCTGATGAGTTATCGGGTCACTCAGCGCTTCCAGGATCTTTGGGCCTCGCATCTTCAAAGAATCCAGGAGATGTGCGGCCAAGATGGCCAGGCCAATGACCGCGATAGGGTCCGGCTCGAGGACGACTCGACCTGTCAACCCAATGATAGGCGGCCCCATTGGTGGGTTGCGGCCCTTGGCAATCTTGGCGAACAGGGCAGCGTCAACGGTTTCGAAGGATATGATTCCCGCATGATGGGCGCGATGCTCGCCTATGACGCGCCGCTCAGCGAGACGACGCGCGGGGGCGTCGGCGTCAGATATGCGCGCTCGTCACTGGACGCCAAAATCTCGGACGGCAAAAGCCACATCAATTCCTACCAGGCGACGGCCTATCTTGGTCATGCGGAGGGCCCCTGGTTTATCAATGCTTCCCTTTCGTATGGATGGGACCATTATTCAGGATCGCGGCATGTGGTGTTTCCCGGCGTCGACAGCACTGCCCATGCCTCTTACAACGGCACTCAATTCACAGGATACGGCACCACGGGATACCGATTCTATGTCGGTGATGGGCGGACTATCATCACCCCGATCGCGACGCTGCAATACACGCTCCTGCATGCCGATTCTTACACCGAAACCGGCGGCGGAGGGATCAACCTGCGCGTCAATTCCCAGGGTTACGAATTCGCCCAGGTAGGTATCGGAGGCAGGATCTCGCGCAACATCGAGCTCTCGGAGATGCGAGTCTTCCGTCCCGAGTTTCATGCCAATGTGCTGCGTTCGTTGGGCGGTGTAACGCCGTCAAACACCGCGACCTTCGAGAGCGGCGGGACGTACTTCACCACGTTGGGCTTGAAGCCGAACCGGAACCTGTTCGATGTGGGCGCCGGAGTCGCACTCGCCGGCGGCGGCGCATGGTCGATCGAAGGCGTTTATGACTATCAGTGGCAAAGCGATCGATATTCGGCACATCAGGTGATGATCAATTTCGTGCTGCAAGTATAAGGGTTTTTGAAAATCCAAGCCGCTGCGAACGGCCTCGCTCCAAAAGCGGGGCCGTTTTCTTTCGCGCATTATGGCGAAGTTTTTCTCACCCGCCTCGCCGCTTCCACCATATTGGCCAGCGCCGGCCGCACTTCCTCCCATTTGCGGGTCTTGAGACCGCAATCGGGATTGACCCAGATTTGATCCGGCGCGAGTCGCTCCGACGCCTTTTCCAGAAGCGCGGTCATCTCATCCACGCTTGGGCAGCGCGGCGCGTGAATGTCGTAGACGCCGGGGCCGATCTCGTTGGCATAATGGTAGACGGCGAAGGCCTCGAGCAGCTCCATCTTGGAGCGCGCGGTCTCGATGGAGATGACGTCGGCGTCGAGCGCGCCGATCGCGTCGATGATATCGTTGAATTCCGAATAGCACATATGCGTGTGGATTTGCGTGCCATCTGCGACGCAAGATGACGCCAGTCGAAAGCATTCCACGGCCCAATCGAGATAGGCTTTCCAGTCGCGCCTGCGCAGAGGCAACCCCTCGCGCATCGCCGCTTCGTCGATTTGAATAATACCTATGCCCGCGCTTTCCAGATCGGAGACCTCATCGCGCAGAGCCAACGCAATCTGGCGGCACACGTCGGCGCGGGGAAGATCGTCGCGCACGAAGGACCATTGCAGCATGGTGATGGGGCCGGTCAGCATGCCCTTCATCGGCTTCTTGGTCTGGGACTGGGCGTAAAGAGCCCATTCGACCGTCATCGGGTGGGGCCGCGAAACATCGCCGAAAATGATCGGCGGGCGGACGCAGCGCGAACCATAGCTTTGCACCCAGCCCTGTTTGGTGAAGGCATAGCCGCATAGTTGCTCTCCGAAATATTGCACCATGTCGTTGCGTTCGAATTCGCCATGCACGAGTACGTCGAGACCGATGTCCTCCTGCCAGTGAATGGCTTTCGCGGTGTGGTCGCGCAGAAAACCATCATAGTCCGCATCGCTCATCGTGCCCCGCATGTGGGCGGCGCGCGCCTTGCGCACCTCTTCGGTCTGCGGGAAGGAGCCAATCGTCGTGGTCGGGAAGGCGGGCAAGGCAAGATGGCGGCGCTGGATTTGCTGGCGTTGCGCAAAGCCGGAGCGGCGATGTGTCATATCCGCATTTACGGCCGTTAGGCGTTTCTGCACCGAGAGCTGATGGATCTTTGGCGAAGTTTTGCGCGCGGCAACAGCTCGCGCCGAATGCTCCAACGCGTCCTTCACGGCTTCGCGTCCCTCGCTGAGAGCTCTTCCAAGCGTCGCGAGCTCATCGATTTTCTGAACGGCGAAGGCGAGCCAGGTTTTTAATTCGGGGTCGAGTTCCCTTTCCAATTCAAGGTCCATCGGCACATGCAGGAGCGAGCAGGAAGGCGCGAGCATAATTTGGCCCTTCCGTTTCGCCAGAATGGGTTCCACTCGGTTCAGCACCGCGTTGAGATCGGTGCGCCACACATTGCGGCCGTCGACCACGCCGAGCGACAGTGCAAGATCGGCTGAGGCCTTCGCTAGCACATCGTCGAGCTGCGCCGCGCCGCGCACGAGATCGAGATGCAAACCCGCCACCGGCAAACGAAGAGTGGTTTCGAGATTGTCGCCGATGGCGCCGAAATAAGTGGCCAGCAACAGCTTTGGTCCAGGTACCGCGTACGACAATGTGGCAAAGGCGGCTTCGTATGCCTCGCGCCAACGGTCATCGAGATCAAGGACGAGGGCAGGTTCGTCGAGCTGCACCCAATCCGCGCCCGCTTGCGCAAGGCGCTGCAGAATCTCGACATAGACCGGCAGAAGCGCCGGCAGCAGCAACAGCGGGTCGAGCTTCTCGTCTTTGCTCTTGCCGAGTTTGAGATAGGTGAGCGGACCCAGAAGAACCGGCCTTGTGTGAAAGCCGAGCGCCTTTGCCTCCAGGAATTCATCGATCGCTTTGGTGGACGCAAGCGTGAAAGCTTGGCGCTGCGCGAATTCCGGCACCATGTAGTGATAATTGGTGTCGAACCATTTGGTCATTTCCAGCGCGGGCAAGCTCAGTCCATGCGAGCCATGGCCCGCGCAGCCATCATCGCGCGCCGTGTCATTGGTGCCGCGCGCCATGGCGAAATAGGTGCCAAGCGAAATCTCGCCACCGTTCCAGCCATAGATTTGGGGGATGGCGCCAACCATCACGCTGGCATCGAGCACATGATCGTAGAGCGAGAAATCATTGCTGGGGATGTGTGCGACACCCAGCTTCCGTTGGTGCGCCCACCTTGCTGCCCGCAATTTCGCGGCTTCGCCCAGCAGCGCCTGTGCATCGGACTTGCCGGACCAGAAACTCTCAAGCGCGGTCTTGAGTTCGCGGCGCGGTCCGATACGCGGAAAACCGAGTGTGCTGATCGCGACAGATTTGGAAAACATCGTCAAACCCCATGTGTTTTCGAGGGGGTTTGGGACGATTGGACGCTGTCCTGAAAATCACACGGGTGCCGTGCGTCAGCTCGCGACCCATCGAGGCACCCCGCCCGAGGATTGTTCTTCCGTCGCGGCAGGTCTCCTGGCTCGCGGGTCGACGCCTCTGTCTGGTCTTCCCAATGCTTCGCAGCATCAGTGACGCTCAGTGACAGAACGGCTCGCCGCTTACAGTTGCGGGGGCAGCCCCGGATTTGGCATCGCTGCCGTACCGGGTTCCCTCTTAGCCTCGGACAGAATCCGAAGGACCACGACGGCGGCAATCTGCTGTTGTTGGCGACGCGAAGTCAAATTCGTCTCCCACGCGCGGCTGTTGCGTTACGCTGCAGATGCCCACACCAAAGATGACATCGGCGAGGACGGTGCTCTTGACGTGGCGGCCCGGAGTTGTACTAGATACGGGGTTCACGGTTCCCTAGTCATCAACATCTAGGGCTAAGAGGGAATCCGGTGCGGCGAACACATTCGCCAAAACCGGGGCTGCCCCCGCAACTGTAAGCGGTGAGTTTTCGTCATACCGGCCACTGGTGCGAATCGACACTGGGAAGGCCAGACGAAAACTGAGACCCGCGAGCCAGGAGACCTGCCGTGAGCGGATTGGAAAATCGTCGGGCGGGGTGTCCCGGTGGTCGCTTGCTGGGTCTTGGCCAATTGGCCGCCTTCCCGTCTCGCGTCTCACCGGCAGCTCTCCCGAATAGCGGAAATGGGGTTGCCGATGTCGCTCGCTTTCGATTTCGACCATGACGGTCATCTGGTTCCCGTGCCGGCTAAGCAAGCAACGGAAAAGCCGGCGCTGGAAAACATCGCCGTGCTGCCGCGTTCGCGCGCGCGACACGCGCCCATTCCGGCACCATTGGCGCAACCACCGCGCCCCGATGATCTGCGGCTCGATCGAAGCCGTGACGCGCTACTGACGAATTTCGGCAAGGCGACGCTGCAAGATCGCTATTTGTTGGCGGGCGAAAGCTTTCAGGACATGTTCGCCCGTGTGGCCTGCGCCTACGCCGACGATATCGCGCACGCGCAGCGTCTTTACGATGCGATGTCGCGGCTCTGGTTCATGCCCGCCACGCCCATTCTTTCCAACGGCGGCACGACGCGCGGCCTTCCCATTTCATGTTTCCTCAACGCGGTGCCGGATTCGCTCGAGGGTATCGTCGCCACCTGGAACGAGAATGTCAGCCTTGCCTCCAATGGCGGCGGCATCGGCACCTATTGGGGCCAGGTCCGCTCCATCGGCGAGCCGGTGAAGGGCGCCGGCG
Source organism: Micropepsaceae bacterium (assembly GCA_035318785.1). Lineage (GTDB taxonomy): Bacteria > Pseudomonadota > Alphaproteobacteria > Micropepsales > Micropepsaceae > CAIYRG01. The sequence goes on along the minus strand of DATHDZ010000206.1, from coordinate 3,799 downwards.
AAACGTCGGGCATCATTCCGTTCATTCACGTCATGGATGGGCTGACGCTTGCGATCAGCCAAGGCTCGCTGCGGCGCGGCTCGGCCGCCGTCTATCTCGATATTCATCATCCCGAAATCGAGGAGTTCCTGGAAATCCGCAAAGCGTCCGGTGATTTCAACCGCAAGGGCCTCAACCTCCATCACGGCATCAATATCACCGATGAATTCATGGCCGCGGTGCGCGACGGGCTGATGTTTGCGTTGCGCAGCCCCAAGACGAACGAGGTTTTGCGCGAAGTCGACGCGCGCCAACTGTGGCAGCGGATTTTGGAAACGCGGTTGCAAACCGGCGAGCCTTATCTGCTCTTCATCGATGCCGTGAACCGCGCTCTGCCCAAGCACCAGCGCGAATTGGGCCTGAAAGTTTCGACCTCCAATCTGTGCAGCGAGATCACGCTGGCTACCGGCAAGGATCACCACGACCAGGAGCGCACCGCCGTTTGCTGTCTATCCTCGCTCAACATCGAAACCTGGGATGAGTGGAACGCTGAGCCCGGCCTCGTCGAGGATGTGCTGCGCATGCTCGACAATGTGCTGTCGCATTTCATCACGGTGGCCCCGGATGACATGAGTCGCGCCCGCTACTCGGCCTTGCGCGAACGCTCGGTCGGTTTGGGCGTGATGGGTTTCCATTCCTTCCTGCAAGCCCGCGGCATTCCCTTCGAGAGCGCTTTGGCGAAATCCTGGAACAGAAAGATCTTCCGCAAAATCCGCCGCGAAGCCGACGCGGCTTCGGTGTGCCTGGCCGAGGAACGCGGGCCATGTCCGGACGCGTTGGAGGGCGGCATGAAGGCGCGCTTCAGTCACAAGATTGCTATCGCGCCGACCGCGTCGATCAGCATCATCTGCGGCGGCACCAGCGCCTGCATCGAACCCATTCCGGCCAACATCTACAATCACAAGACGCTTTCCGGCGCTTTCGTGGTGCGCAATCCGCATCTGACCAAAGTGCTCGGCGATAAAGGTGCGGGCACCCCGGAAATCTGGCAATCCATCGTCGAGCACGAAGGCTCGGTCCAGCATCTGGATATTCTCAGCGACGACGAGAAACGCGTATTCCGCACCGCATTCGAAATCGATCAACGCTGGATCATCGATCTTGCCGCCGACCGCGCGCCTTTCATCTGCCAAAGCCAATCGCTAAATCTTTATCTGCCCGCCGATATCGATAAATGGGATTTGCACATGCTGCATTGGACGGCGTGGGCGCGCGGCGTCAAAAGTCTCTATTACTGCCGGTCAAAATCGATCAGCCGCGCCGATTTCGCCGGTCAACTCGCAAAACGCGACAACACCGACGCCGAGCGCTCTCCTACCACCAATTACGACGAGTGTTTGTCATGTCAATGAGCACCCTTAGCGACCTCGATCCACGCAGCCTGATCGGTACGGGGCGCGTCGGTTTGCTCACGGCCACCGGCACCTATGATGTCGAGCGTTATCCCTGGGCCTATGATTTCTGGAAGCGCCAGCAGCAGACCCATTGGATGGGCGAGGAAGTGCCGCTCGGCGCCGACATCAAGGATTGGTCCTCGGACCGCGTGACGGATGGCGAACGCAGCCTGCTGACGCAGATTTTCCGCTTTTTCACGCAGTCCGATATCGAAGTTGGCGACAATTATCTCAAACGCTACATCCCGATCTTCCAGCCGCTGGAAGTGCAGATGATGATGGCGGCCTTCACCAATATGGAGACGGTGCATATCGACGCCTATGCGCTGCTGCTGAAGACTCTCGGCATGCCGCGGGCGGAATTCGAAGCCTTCCGCGATTACGGCGAAATGCGCGCCAAGTCCGATTACATGCACACATTCGGTGTCGGCACGGTCGCGGACGTGGCGCGGACGCTTGCCATGTTCGGCGCGTTCACCGAGGGCATGTCGCTCTTCGCCAGCTTCGCCATGCTGCTCAACTTTCCGCGCCACAACAAGATGAACGGCATGGGCCAGATTGTGAGCTGGTCGGTGCGCGACGAAAGCCTGCATTGCGAAGGCATTATTCGCCTGTTCCATGAATGGGATCGCGAGACCGGCGCCGTCACCAAAAGCGTGCGCGATGACATCATCGATGTTGCAAAGACCATGGTGCAACTGGAGGAACGGTTCATAGACCTTGCCTTCGGCTTGGGCGAGATCCAAGGCATGTGCCCGGAACACATCCATGCCTATGTGCGCTACGTTGCGGATTGGCGGCTCACGCAGCTCAGACTGACGCCGGTGTTCGGCTATTTCGTGGAAGAGGCCAGCGGCTACCGCCAGCTTCGGCCTCATCCCTTGCCTTGGCTGGTGGAAATCCTCAACGGCGTCGAACACGCCAATTTCTTCGAACAGCGTGCCACGGAATATTCCAAGGGCGCGAGCAGCGGAAGTTGGGATGGCGCCGACGGCGTCTGGGCGAATTTCGACCGGCGCAAACCGGCTGCCGCTCACTCGCCCAGTTGAACTTCCGGCTCGGGTTGGGGTGTAGCTACAGCTTTTGCGCCGCCCGAAAGCGTCTCCAATTCGCGCACCGGCACCATCAGGGCGAGCGCCGCCGAAAGCGCGGCAAATATAAGCATGCCCCAGAACGTCAGCTGCAAAGCGGAATCCAGCCCTGCGCGCATTGACGGATCGGCGCCTCCGCCGAGGATGTTTCCGATGCTGCCGAGAAGATCGTGGATCTGAATTGTGCTCAGCCGCGTGCCATGTTCGCTGGCAAACAGGATCACGCCGTAATTGAGCAGCGCGCCAAGCGCGGCGACGCCCAGCGTATTGCCCAGCGTGCGCGCGAAGATCAGCGATGCGGTGGCGCTGCCGCGCTTGGACCATTCGACGCTGCCCTGGATCATGATCATCGAGGTGATGTTCAACAACCCCATCCCGAATCCCATGATGAAGGGACCGACGCCGGCAAAGGCGGGATGGCTGTCCGGCCGCATCAACAGCAGGAACAGCGCGCCCACCGGCATCAGAAGGGCGCCGAAGCGCAATGTCGCGCGCATCGAGAAATATTTGAGGATGCGCCCCGAAACGGCGGAGGCGAGCGGCCAGGCGAACAGCATCGCGCTCAACGGAATGCCGGCGAGAATGGCCGGGCGCTCCTGAACCGCCTGGATATAGACCGGCAGATAGGACGTCACGCCGATCAGCGTCATCGTGCCGAGCAGCAGCGAGGCATTGGCGCTCGCGATCATGCGGTCGCCCCACAGGTCGAGCGCAATCATCGGCTCGGGCGCGCGCCGCTCCTGAACCAAGAACAGGCCGGTGGTGATGATGAAGAGCCCGCTGAGGAGAGCGATCTCGCCCCAGCTCAATGTCGCGCTCTGGGTCAGTACGACCAACAGCGCGGTCATTGCAATCGAGAACAAAACCGCGCCGGGATAATCGAGCGCGTGTGGTTTGCGCTCGATGTCTTCATGCATGAACAACCAGAAGCCGATGATGGTGAGGATGCCGATCGGTATGTTCACCCAGAACACCCAAGCCCAATTGAATCGCTGAACGATCAGCCCGCCCGCGACGGGGCCGGCGATGGCGGCGATGGCCCAGACGGCGGAGAGCCATCCCTGGATCTTCAGGCGTTCGCGGGGCGCGTAGATATCGCCCGCAATGGTGATGGCGACAGGTTGCATCGAGCCCGCGCCCAATCCCTGGATCAGGCGGAACACGATCATCGAGGGCATCGACCAGGCGAATCCGCACAGCAGAGAGCCGACCAGGAAGATGAGGATGCCGCCGATCATCACCGGCTTGCGGCCATAAATGTCGGACAGCTTGCCG
>DATHDZ010000205.1:0-5721 GCA_035318785.1 Micropepsaceae bacterium | reverse complement strand
GCGATCATAGGGATGATAGCCCGGAGCCACCTCGGAACATCGTTTCCCCCCGCGCCGGCCGCGAAGCCGCCGAACCCAACGAACAGACTGAAACCCGCAATCCCCAATAGGGGAATGTTCGAATTTCGCCGTATCTGGCTGACGATGAGATAGGGCAGGATCCGCAACGCTTCGAAGAGATATTGGAGAGGCGAGGCATAGCGCTCCCACAAATCCCCGACGACCGCCTCGCGCGACGCGGGCGGAATCAGCAAACGCACCGCCCGGTCGATCAACGCTGGCGGGCGGCTTTCCATTTTTGGCTCCATATTTTTTCTCCCCAGCTTCCCTCGATGCTGTCGCAAATCCGCTTCGCGGTGAGTGCCGATTCGTGCAGCGCCCGCGCGCCGGAATCTTCGAGCTTGTAATGGCGCTTGGAACGTCCGCCGCGTTCAGGCGTTGGGTCCGAGAGCCATGATGCGAGGAGCCCCTTGTCCTCCAAGCGATCGAGCGTGGCGTAAACCGCGCCCAGCGACACGGGCTTGCCGCGAACCAAATCTTCCACCTTGGAGTGGATGGTGACGCCGTAAGCGTTCTCGCGCAGCGTGAGAATCGCCGTCATCACCAGCTGTTCGAACTGTCCAAGAGAGATCGGATCCGCCATTTCTCATACACTGTATGATTAATGGGCGAGACCGTCAAGTTTTCGCTGGCTCTCTCATGCTGAAGAGCCTGTGGTGTGCTGGGCGGGTAGATCGGCTCCGACGTCTATAGCGCTATTTGCGCTCTGCTGAGGGAGGGACGTCCTTGCCGCCGGCTGGGTCATCCAGGAACGAACTGAATATCCAACCTTCCCGCGGCTCGGTCTTGCCGCTTTCGCCGCCGATTCGAATATGGGTCCACTTGCCATTTTGCTCGAAGGTGGCGACCTTCTGACCGCGCTGCAGCGCCGTGACAACCTCTGCCGTTGGCGAAGCACCGGCGCGAACATTCCCGCCATGATTGAGGACTGCCATATGTTGCTCGACCGCGGGCGGCGCTGCTTGCGGGCGCAAACCGGCCGGAGCAGGGGCACCGCCAAGGATCGTCCCCATTCCCGGAATTTCCGGAAGTTCCGGAATGAAGGACTCGATGCGGGGATAGAAGACGATCGCCGCCACGGCCAGAGACGCTACCACGACAAGATCGCGGAAGAGATGGCGCTTAGGCGGCCGATCGTCTTTGCGCTCGAGCGCGCTCCACATACGATCCGGCTTCAAGACGATCTTGTTCTCTGTTGGCGGAGGTTCGCGTGTATGCTCGAGGGCCAAACGCGTCTCCGCCAGCGCAGCTTCGCGATCTGCAAGGCTAGCCTGCATCATCGCCAATTCCTCGCGCAGGCGACGATGCTCGATCGCATTCCCAGACTCGCGCGTCGCCTCTGTTCTGATAAGGACGTCCTTCAACGCGCCTTCTGCCGCTTCGAACCGTTTGGTTGCCTCGGCCAGTGTTTTCGCAGATTCCTCGTGCCATTGTGCTTCCGCCACAGCGACGCGTGCGGCTTCGCCGGCTTTCCAGACTTCCTCGGCCTTGGACAGAGCCGCCTCGGATTCCTGCCGCCATGCTTTGCGCGCTTCTTCGAGAGCCAGCCGCGTCTCAGCCATCGTGGTTTCGCGATTCGAGGAACCTGCCCGCATGACCGCCAATTCCTCGCGCAGACGACGAAGCTCAATCTCGTGGGCCGAGTCGCGCGCCTTCTCAGCCTGGGCGCGCGCTTCTGCGAATGCGGCTGCAGATTTCTCTTGCCAGCGTGCTTCGGCCGCAGCGAACCGCGTGGCTTCGTCAGCCTTCCAAACTTTCTCGGCCTTTGACAGAGCTTCTTCGGATTCTTGCCGCCAGGCCTTACGTGCCTGCTCGACAACCTGACGTGCCTCGGCCAACGCGGTCTCGCGATTCGAAGGACTTGTCTGCGCGGCCGCCCATTCCTGACGCAGGCGCTGAAGTTCGAGTTCGTGCGCAGAGTCGCGGGCCGCCTCGGCCCGAGAGCGCGCCTCTACCAAGGCCCGTGCGGACGTCTCTTGCCACCGCGCTTCTGCTGCAGCGAGGCGCGCGGCTTCGTTGACCTTCCAGGCTTTCTCCGCCTCCGATAGAGCCGCTTCCAACCCTTGCTGCTGACGTTCGCGCGCCTGCTCGAGGTCCGAACGCGCCTCTGCCAATGCGGCTTCGCGATGGGAGAGATTTGCCTGCGTTGCCGCCAAGTCCTCGCGCAGTCGACGAAGCGCGATCTCATGGTTAGAATCGCGCGCTGCGTCGGCGTTGCCGCGCGACTGTTTCAACGCCGTCTCAGCTGCTTCAAACCGGTTCGTCGCCTCAGCCAGCGTTCTCGCCGACTTCTCCTGCCACTGCGCTTCTAGCGCGGCGAGCCGCGCGGCTTCGCCAGCTTTCCAGGCCAATTCCGCCTTGGACAGCGCCGCCTCGGACTGACCACGCGTATGTTCCAACGCCTTTGCGGATTTCTCATGCCATTGCGCTTCTGCCGCAGCGAGGCGCGCGGCCTCGTCGGCTTTCCATGCCGTCCCCGCCTTGGACAGTGCCGTCTCGACCTGGGCACGGACTTCCGCCAACGACTTCGCGGATTTCTCCTGCCATTGCGCTTCTGCCCTAGCGAGCCGCGCGGCTTCGTCGGCCTTCCACGCCGCCTCCGCCTTTGACAACGTCGCCTCGGTGTGGCGACGCGCTTCTGCCAACGCGCTTGCGGATCGCTCCTGCCACAGCTCTTGGGCGGCGGAGAGACGTGCTGCCTCATCAGCCCTCCAGCCGATCTCGGCCTTTGATACCGCCGCATCGGACTCCTGCCGCCAGCGTTCGCGGGCTTGGTCGGCCGCCAGACGAGCCTCGGCCAATGCCGTCTCGCGACTCGCAAGACTTGCCTGCATCGCCGCCAATTCGTCGCGCAGGCAACGCATCTCGATCTCATCGCCGGCCAGCGTAAGCTTCGAGGGGCCTGCCTCGCCTTTGCGCATGAGAACGCCCGTGGACGGGCTTGTCTCGTCTTGTTCGGCCTCCCACGCTGCGCGGGCGTTGGCGAGGTCGGATTCGCGCGCGATGAGACTCGCTTTCATCTGTGCCAGTTCAGCCCGCAACGGGCGAAGCTGGGTATGCTCGCTCGCGTCCGCCGTTTGGTCCTGGGCGGCAGATTCCTCATCTGCCGCATCCGGACCAGGGCCGCCAGGCGAGACGGGAAAATCCAGCACCGCGAGCGTGGAGCCGCCGCCATCAAGGCCGATGATCCGAACCGAAAGAATATGCTCCTCATCCATCCCTTCAGGGGGCAGGTATGTGAGGTCTTCCAGTTGGTCGAGCATCAGCGACCAGGAATTGTCGCCGTTGTTGCGCCCGGCGGACAGGCGAGCCTGCTGAGGCAGGCGCTCAATCCTGATGGACAGGCGCCCGTGCCGTTTATACGGCGCCAGCAACGGGGCGAGCTTGACGGGAATGACGCGCTGCGTGCGTCCGGCCTCCGCCAAACCGCGCGCGCCGTCCTTCGAACGGCTGGCTTTGGTGACGGCCGGCTTTTTGGCAAAAGCTGTCGCGCGTTGCGGACTAGGACTCATCTTTTTCCTGAATTTCCAGGTTCATCGGCGGGTGATATTTCGTCACCAGATCGGAGCTCTCTATCTCCCGCGCTTTGCGGTCGGCGTTCAGGTGCAGATAGGCTGCCGTGGCGCCATAGGTCTTTTTTGCGGTCTCCCAGAGCGCGGTCGAAACAAAAATATTCCAAATGCTGTCCGTCTCTCCGGCGCAGATGATTTGCAATTCGATGCCAGACTGACGTGCAAACAGGTAATTTCCTCCGCTCATGGGAAATGCCGCTCGGGTTTTTTGATTGAGCAAGGCGTAATCGTAATGGCGGCCGGATGCGCCCTGAAAGGAATAAAGGCTCATCGTGTTGCTCCTCGGACTCCCGCTACGTTCCTGACCCAGTTTCAGCTTCCCACGCCCAGCATGCCGCCTCCGCTTTAAGGAACGGCCAGCAAATTCGGTAAAGAAAGCGAAGAATTTTTGCCTGGCCAATGCTTAGACAAAGCTTCCTGCCGCCCGCCGGACGCACGTTAAGGCGTCCCGCCTGGGGAATCGTTCTTAAGGGACGGTAAAGCGAACCGCCGCGTTAACTATGGCGTTCGGCCCATGAACTGAACGAAACCCGACATCGGACCCGGATTTCCGTGAATGGGCACGATGGTCGCGACGTCCAGCTTCAAACGCCGCAGGTTCTCATAGAACGTCCGCGCGCTGGCATTGGGTGCCGGCGCTTGACGCGACGCGGGACCCGCAAAAGAAAACGGGCAGAGCACCAGATGGCGCCCTGCCCGAAATCATAGTCCTTACTCTCGACGACTGTCAGCCGCCTTCGCCGCCGGCAGGACGCGCGCTTGCTGCGACCGGTCCGACTGTCCGTTCGAAGTCCGCCTGCGAACTGGGATTTCCATGGATTGGCACATGCTGAACGACATCGAGCTTCAACCGCTTGATGTTGTTGTAGAGCGCGATCGTGTTCGCGTTAACGGCCGATGCCGGCGCATTCGCCGGGGGAGGCCCCATATCCGCGTTGATCACGATCTTCGCCTTGGGCAGATACACGATCGCCATGTCGGCGGCATGATTGAAGCCCTCGACATGGTAGCTGATGATCGATTGGTCGCCGTCGCTGATCGCATGACGTTCCCGGTAGGTCTCGAGCTTGCCCGGTCCGGGGCCGGTGGTGGCAAACGGAGTCATCGACAAACGGTCAGGGCTCAGCGTGCGGGGTTGCGGCACCAATATGACTCTTTCGTAGAAGTTCTTGTTCGCTTCATTGGTGACGATGGTGGCGCCTTCCGCGTAAGCCGCGCGCAAGCCGCCCGCATGATCCCAATGATGATGGGTGTTGACGACATATTTGATCTGCTTGCCGGGAATGAGCCGCTTGGTTTCCGCGATCACCGCCAGGGTTCTCGCGTCGTCCAACGGCGCCTCGATGATGGCGGCGAAGTCCTTGAACTCGACCGCGACGCTGTTATGCGAGCCCCCGGCGAGCAGCCAGATGCCCGGCGCAAGCTGCGTCGTCATCACCGTAACGCGGGGCGCCGCTGCTGTGCGCACGGCGTCGGGAACGGTCAAAGATGCGTTCTGCACGTTGACCTTCACGTCGGTGGCCTGGACGTCCAATTGGTTCATGCCGCGGACGAGGGGATGATCGCCCTGGTGCATGTGGATATGGTACGGCGCCTTGATGCCGTTGCCGACGTCGCGCCAATCGCTGTAGCGGATCTCGACCTGCATATCGCCCATCATCGGGCTCGGGATCCAGGTTACCACGCGTTCGAGCATGTTCTGAGCGTTGAACTCGCCTGTCGCCCGCCACTTGCCCATTGTCGTGAAGGAGACGACACGCAGCGTCTTACCCTGGCCGACGAATTCGCGATCGGACACGGTCGCATTGGGATCGGCCAACGCCGCTTTGATGAAGCCATGCGGACTGACCGCGACAAAGAGCTGGCGCGTTTCCGCGTCACCGTTCTGGGCTTGCGGCTGGCCTTGCGCGTTCACGGTCCAGGCGTAGTTGCCGCTCGCCAGAGCCGACGCGCGCTGCTCGCCCACGATGGGGAAGCCGGCGCCGCCGCCGATTTTCGGGTTGTTCCCCTGAACGCGGACCTGCTCTTCCTTGTAGGACTTGCTGGGGTAGTCGATGGTCAGCACGTAGGACTGCAAGTCCGTGCGGTT
>DATHDZ010000204.1:0-5784 GCA_035318785.1 Micropepsaceae bacterium | reverse complement strand
CGGGAAGCGCGTGTGGAAAGAGGTCGTGAAGCGAAGTCCGCGCTCAAGACAGATCGCGCGGGCGGATAGACCCATCGTCCCTTCGGTCGCGATATGGATGGCATCGGGTGCGAAACCCTCGATGGCATCGAGGATCGTCTGACGCGGGAAGAGCGCCAAACGAATTTCCGGATAGGTGGGAAGCGGCAGCGTGGTGTGATTTTCCGCCGTGGCGTAACGCACCTGGTGCCCCCTCGCGGTCAGCTCCCGCCCCAGCACTTCGAGGGTGCGCACGACGCCGTTGACCTGCGGTGACCAGGCATCGGTGACAATCAGAATCTTCAAAGACTTTCCGGCCGGCGCAGTGATGTGCGCTCCGCGCCCCGCACGAACAGGTGCCACAGAGCCTGCATGGGCTTTCGCGTCCATGCCCAATATCATTGCCGCTTCAAGCAGCCACGTAGTCAGGAGGGACATGCGTCATTTCCCTCAAGACGAACTCATGTTCGGCGGCCAATCGCGTCCACTCGACGATCTCCAATCGGCCGCGCGCATCCTCGACAAGAGCGGTGCAGCTTTCAACCCAATCGCCGTCATTGCAATAGAGAATGCCGTCAATCAGCTTGGTTTCCGCGTGGTGGATATGACCGCAGACGACGCCATCCAACCCGCGAGTCCGGGCTTCCCGGGCCAGGGCATGCTCAAAACTAGAGATATAAGAGACGGCATTCTTCACTTTGCGCTTCAAATAGGCGGAGAGCGACCAGTAGGGCAGGCCCAAGCGCCGGCGGGCGTGGTTGAAGACGTCATTCATGACGAGCGCCAAGCTATAGGCGCGGTCTCCAAGGAGGGCCAGCCATCGCGCGCAGGTGACGATCGCGTCGAAATGGTCGCCATGAATCACGAGCAGCGCGCGTCCATCGGCAGTCTCGTGGATGGCTTCGCGCTTCAGCTCGACACCCGCAAGCACCAGCCCGCAGTAATTCCGGAAAACTTCGTCGTGATTGCCGGGAACGTAGATGACACGCGTGCCCTGGTCGACCTTGTGCAGGATCAGGTCCACCACGCGGCTGTGCTCCGGGCTCCAGAACCAGCTCTCCTTAAGACTCCAGCCATCGATGATATCGCCAACCAGATAAAGAGTGCGGCACTCATTATGGGCGAGAAAATCCGCTAGCAGCGTTGCCTTGCAGCCACGCGTGCCCAGATGCGTGTCGGAGATGAAGATGGTCCGATGGTGCCGGCTGCGGTGGGGTGCGGGACGCGCCGGGGCGCGGACTATGGCCGTGGCCGTTGAAGGCACATCCAGGAAGTTACGCATGTGCGACTCACTTTCGCTTGCCATGCGACTTGCGTGCCCGTCGGATGTGACTCCCTGATGGCAGTTCCATGATGGTTTGGTAGTAGCACTTGGGATGGTTAAGGCTCTATTGCTGCAACCTGTTGCTGCAACGCAAAATGTTGATCAAGCCACAGTTCCAGCAGGTAATTTCCGCCAAATTTCTTGTAGAATTTCGCTCGACCTGCGCCAAAATGACACTTGCTTTCGCATATGCAGCAAATCATATTGTTGCGGTGCGGCATTGCTTACTCCTCCTGCATGTCGCTTGGCCCCCTCCCGGGGCGTTTCCTCCCTAACTTGGCCGCCCCTCGGGGCGGCCTTTTTCTTGGCTGAGAGGGGCTTTTTGCGGACCTGATTACTCGGCGGCCGCCTGGCGGCGGGCGAGATTCATCCACGAACCGCCGATAAGGCGGGCGGCAAAACGGCGAAGGCGGTCTTGGCAATGCGCAAAGCCGGCGGTCTTGGCCATTCGCCCCTCATCGAGATAGAGCGCGCGGCTGACCTCGATCTGGAGCGCATGGACCCCTGATTCCGGCTTTCCATAGAGATTGGTGGTGTACCCGCCGGCGTAAGGCGCGTTGCGCGCAACGGAAAATCCCAACTCCGCGAGGGCGCGCTGCGCATCGACGACCAGCTCGGCAGCAGCCGCTTCACCGTAGCAGTCCCCGATGATGATGTCGGTGCCGCGCGAGGTCGGTGGCATAGAGTGGCAATCGATGACGATGGCGATGCCAAATAGCGCTCGGGTTTCGGCGACCAGCTTTGCCAGCGCGGCGTGATAGGGCCGGTAGAAGCTCTCCAGCCGGAAAGCGGCCTCATGAGCCGGCAGGCGGGCGCCGTAGATTTCGACGCCATCGCGTACGATGCGTGGAATGACGCCCAGGCCCGCGGCCACGCGGGGTGTTCGTGGCCCGATGGACGAGGCGAGAGGCGCGTCGAACATGTGAGGATCGATTTCGCCCGGCGCACGATTGACGTCGACAAAGGCGCGGGGGAAGCGCGCCGCGATCAAGGGCGCGCCAAGCTCGGGCACGGCCGTAAAGAGTTCCTCCACAAAGGCGTCCTCGGATTTGCGCAACGTGACGGCATCGAGCCGGCTCTGACGGGCAAATCTTGCAGGATAGAGGCTGCCGCTATGAGGCGAGGCGAAGATAAACGGGGCGGTTTGTCGGATCGGAAGCAAAAGCGCGACCGGCTGTGCGCGCAAATTCTCCAGTGCCGGATCGCCGCCCATGCCGGCAATTGCCGCGTCCGACAGGAATCCGCTCTCGTCTCCGCTCATGGGGGCGCTCAAGGTCTGGTGGCGCAATCAATCATCGAATCACAGCACGGATCAAGGCTAGCTTTAGAGCGGCAATTCGGCGAGGCCGCAGCCCTATTAACTGGCGTTTACGCATTAGGCTTTATAAAGATGCTTGTAAGCGTTCCGGGCGGGGGCCCATGGCCAGCATCCTACTTGCCGAAGATGACGAGTCCTTGCGGCGGTTCCTGGCCGCGGCTTTGGAGCGCGCCGGCCATGCCGTAACCTCGTTCGGCGATGGGGCGGCAGCCTATGAGTGCCTCAAGGGCGGCGGTTTCGACCTTCTGCTGTCCGATATCGTGATGCCGGGACTCGACGGCATCGAGCTGGCGAAACGCGGAGCCGACTTGCACCCCGCGCTCAAGATCATGTTCATCACCGGCTTTGCCGCGGTGGCTCTTCATCCCGCCGCGGAGACTCCGAAACACGCCAAGGTGCTTTCCAAGCCGTTCCATCTGCGCGAGCTGGTGCAGGAAGTGGACCGCATGATCGCGGCTTAGCGATTTCATTTCCCCGCTGCCGCCTTGCCAGGTTCGCTGACGCGACTGTATAGAGGCGGCCTGCTGAAGACGGGCGCGTAGCTCAGCGGGAGAGCACTACGTTGACATCGTAGGGGTCGCATGTTCGATCCATGCCGCGCCCACCAGCCTTCGCTCGCAGAGCGAGCAAGGCTGCCGCGCCGAAGCCCACAGGGGCGAAGGCGGGCCACAGCATCGGCGAGCTGCGGCTCGGGATGCCGGCAGGAATCCGACCCTTGCTTGTGCACACCAGTTCTTGTTCACCACCGCGAGAAAAGCGCGACGCCGAGCCGGGACTTTGCCGGCCCAAACATGCTACGCGGGGGCGGAAGAGGCCGTTGAGGGTGGCCGATGAACGTTCACGATATCCAACGGGTTTCGACAGCCGCGCGCCTCGACCGGCTGCCCATCTTTTCCTTCCACCGCCATATGATGTGGCTGCTGGGCTTTTGTTTCTTCTTCGAACTCGGCGACATCAACACCTTCTCTTTTTCAGCGCCGGCGATCCGGGCCCAATGGGGCATCTCCATCGGCACAATCGGCATCATCACCTCGGCGACCTTCTTTGGGATGTTCATCGGGGCCACGACCGGCGGCTGGTTTTCTGACCGCGTGGGGCGCAAGCGCGCCCTGAACGTCGCGGTGGTCTGGTTCAGCCTGTTTTCGCTTCTCAATGCCCTGGCCTGGGAGCCGATTGGCCTATTCGGCGCGCGGCTGCTGACCGGCATCGGACTGTCCGCGATGACCGCGATTGGCATCACCTACATCGCCGAAATGTATCCGGCGCGCGCACGCGGCAAGTTTCAGGGCTGGGTGATGGGGATCGGGCTTTGCGGGATTCCGGCCGCGGCGCTGGTCGCGCGATTCCTCGTTCCGGCTTTTCCCTTCGGTTGGCGGCTCGTCTTCCTGTGGGGTGGAGTCGCGATTATTTTCCCCTTGGTCGCGCGCAAGCTGGAGGAATCTCCACGCTGGTATGAGAAGCGCGGGCAATTCGCCGCCGCCGATGAAGCGTTGGACCGGATCGAAAGCGCCGCGACGCGAGAGTCAGGTGCGCTGCCGCCGCCTGATCCGGTGGTCGTGACGCCGCGCGAGGGACATTTCCGGGAGCTTTTTTCGCCCCGCGTGTTGCCGCGCACTTTGATGCTGGTGACGGCGTGGATGTTTCAGACGATGGGCTTTTACGGGTTTTCCGCGTGGGTGCCGACGCTTCTCGTCGAACATGGGTTCAAGCTTGCGGAATCACTGACTTGGGCTTCCGCCATACAGCTGATCGGCGTACCCGGCGCCTTCATCGCAGGTTTCCTCTCGGACCGCTGGCAGCGCAAATATTGGATCACGCTCCTTGCGGTGTTCATCGCGACCTGTGGGATGCTTTATGGGCTCACCTTCGAGACGATCTTCATCGTCGCCTTCGGCGGCTTGATGACGATGGGCATACAGACGTTCGCGCCGATCCTCTATGCGTACACCGCCGAAAACTTCCCGACCGAGATCCGCAGCTCGGGTACCGGTTTTACATACGGCATCGGCCGGCTCTCCAATGCCTTCGGACCGCTGATCATCGCCTTCCTGTATGCAACCTATGGCTATCAGAGCGTGTTCGTGTACATCGCCGCGTGCTGGCTGCTCGTGGCGGCCGCCGTCGGGCTGACCGGGCCACGCACCAAAGGCAAAATTCTCGCCTAGCCTCTGGGGCCCGGACGGGGTGGACCGCCGGGGCCGCCCGGAGGCGGCGGCGGGGGCGCCGCGGAACGCTGGAAGCCCGGCACCTGGTTGCCTTTGGAATACATGCATTGCGCGAAGGCGATGTCGTAGCGGCGCTGCAGGCTGAAGCCGGCACGCTCGGATTGATCCGCGCCGATGGTGCCGCCGATGGCAGCGCCGGTGACCCCGCCGAAGGTCGCGGCATGGCCATCGCCCGTCGCCGCGCCGAGCGCGAGGCCGAGCGCCGTGCCGACGACGGCGGTGCCGACCGCGCGGTTGTTGGCCTTTTCCGCGAGGCCGGCGATCTGGCTGCTGGCATATTCGCCGCACTCATACTGGTCTTCTTGGAACACTTCGAATGGCTTGTAGGGAGCGGGAAAGACGCTGACGGTCGGACCGGTGGGCTGCATGGCGCAGCCGGCAAGCAAAGCCAACGATCCCATTCCGAAAATCATCGTGCCGGATTTGCGCATGAACGACTCCTACATTTCCCTAAAGCGGACAGCAGTTGATATGTCCCCTGCTCTGCCCTTTTTCAAAGCGGTTGCTTAAGCTTATCCCATGGCGAAGCTGAACCGCGGATGAATTCCGGGCGAACCTTCGCGCACTGGAAGTTACCAGGCGTAAAGCAGGTTTTTTTAAGACACGTCGAACACCATGCCGGATGAAACCTCTGCGATGCTCGAACGGCTAAGGCCGGCGGTCTTTCCCGATTCGATTTCGAGGAGCGCTTTCGCGTTCCAGCACAAGCTCGCCGCGAGCCAGTGGCTGGCGCGCGAGAAACTGGAACAACGGCAATTGGAGCTTTTGAAGCAACTTGTAAGCTTCGCCGCACGCGAAGCGCCGTTCTGGCGCAAGCGGTTATCGCCCGATGCGATCGAGCGCGCCGGTGACCTTACCGAGGCAATGACCACACTTCCGGTCCTTTCCCGCAGCGATGT
>DATHDZ010000203.1:0-9355 GCA_035318785.1 Micropepsaceae bacterium | reverse complement strand
CAGCCAGATACGGCGAAATTCGAACATTCCCCTATTGGGGATTGCGGGTTTCAGTCTGTTCGTTGGGTTCGGCGGCTTCGCGGCCGGCGCGGGGGGAAACGATGTTCCGAGGTGGCTCCGGGCTATCATCCCTATGATCGCAGCGCTTATCGGCCTCCTTCTGCGCGATGCCTACAAGGGAAGCAGGCCGAAGCCGGCACGGCGCGCCGCACTCGACGTCGCCACTGTTATCGTCGGTGTACTGATATCGCAAGCCGTGCTTGCAGCGCTGATTGCGCCCGCGGGCCTGAGTCCGGAGTGGATTATCTCGCCCACGCCGCGGCGCGCGATTCTCACGGCGTTGGCTTTGGCGGCCGTCTTCTGCCTGCGTATGGCGGCGGATTACCGCTTGCCATGTGCCGCCGGCGAAATCTCCGCAAACGACCTTGCTCGCGAGTTTCAGCAGTTCGAACGCGGCGTTCGCTGGAGAAAACGCAGGGAGGTCGTCTCTGCCATCGGGGGACTCATCGTTGGCGTCGGCTATTTCTGGCGAGCGGATAGTTTAGCGCCGCAGATCACCTGGGCTCTTTCGACGACGATGGCTCTGTTCCTCATCTGGTACCTGGCCAGCAAAACCTCTGTTAGGCCGATGCCGACAGAGGTGGGCTTCGCATCTTCGCTGGGATTCTACCGGAGGGAACTTGAGCGCCAACGCAGGCTGCTACGGAGCGTTGCGTGGTTGTGGCTGCTGCCGATGCTCCCAGCGATGACGGGCGAACTGATTGGGCGAGGAGCAGCGGCTTCTAAGCCGCTGCTGACCCCGACGCAGTTTGGAGGCTATCTCCTGATTTGCTTTCTCGTCGGATGGCTCTACGAGCAGGGTGCGCGCAAGCTTCAAGCGCGGAGCGACAGTCTGGCCACGGTCGCAGAAGCAGGATGATATTTTTTCGTCCTAAGGCGAGGCCGATGCCTGTTTCTGTCCGGCTGCGGTCACCTCGAACGCGAAGTGGAACGCCGGCAAATCCTCGCCCGGGTGATCCTGCGCATAGGTGAGCTGCGGGATGCGGAAATTGTTCGGATCGCTCTCGGTGCCCTTGTAGATGCCGGGATAGAGATCGATGAAGTGCCAGCCCGGCGCGCCGGTTGCCTGCACGAAAATCTGCACATCGCCCTGGCTGTTGAAGGCGCAGACATAGCCATTATAGCTGTTGTCGTAGACCACGTGCATGATGTTGGCTGTCTCGGTCCAGCCCACGCCCTTGAGATGGATCGTAAACTTTGTCCCGACGGGGCCCTTTGTCACATCGAGCGGCAATGCGGTCGCCTTGATGAAGTGCGTTCCGATTGTCTTGGCTTTACCGTTTTCAACCCACAGGCCATGCGTGCCGCCCAGATCGTCTGGCGTCTTGAAACCGAATTCGACCCGACCCGAGGCATCGGCCTTCGCTTCCGCGACAGGAAGCGAGATATCTTCCCAGCCCTGCCCCGTCATGCGATTGCCGATCACGCGAGTCCAATTCAGCTTGTAGGTTTTCCCCGGCTCGAAGCCGCGCCCGCTCACTTTGACCGGTTCGCCCACGCCGGAGAAATGCGGTGCCGATACGAGGTCACCCGGCGCCGGAAGGCGACGCACATTCTTCTGCGCCTGCAGCTCGGGCGCTGCGGGTAGGACTGCCGCGCCGGGAGTCACTTTGAACATGAATGAAAAGCGCGGACGACCCTGCGCTGGGTTCTGCTCCGGATTTTGGTAGGGAAAGGTCAACGCCCCGTGGGTCACTTGCAGGATGTGATCGCCGACATTGCCGGTGGCGGGGATCGTGAACCTTGCCTCGCCATGCGTGGTCACCGCGGACATCCAGCCGGTGAAATTGTTGTCGTAGAGCAGCTCCCAGGAATTGTAGAGCGACCGCCAACCGATTCCCTTGACGGTGAATGTGATCGGCGTTCCGACGGGCCCACTCTTGGGTGATATGTCGATCGTCATGTCGACCGTATAGGCGACCTGCGTCATCAGGCGGGTGCCCTGTTGCAGGACGATATCGTGTTCAAAACCGAAATCATCCGGCGTCGTGAAGCTCGCGGTGAAGCGCCCCTGGGCATCGCTCTTCACTTTCCCCATCAGATAATCGGCGGGAACGAATTCGCGGCCCTTATATTCGGTCTCGGTGACCTTCCAGCGGCCGTTGACGGTGCGCCAGATCAGCTGGAATTCCTGATTGGGCGGAAGTTTTTCGCCCTTGATCGTGAACGGCGTGCCGGCCTTGCCATGTTCGGGCATGATTTCGAGCGCGCCGACATAGCCGCCCTTGCCCTCGCCGACTTTCACTTCCGGTCCGAACGCCGAAGCGGGAGCTGCTGTGGCTGGACCGCCCCAGGCAAACGCCAACAAAGCGAGCCCCCAAGCCAGAGCGTTCAGCCGCCCGCTGTGGATCGTCATGAGACCCTCCGCATAGTTTAGAACGACGAATTTACTTCGGCGCGGCCAGCGTCGGCGTACCCGCCACCACCATCAACTGCGTGGTGTCGCGGGTGAAGGGGACCCAGATCACCACCGTGCCGTCGTTCATGGTGGCGTTGACTTTGTACCCCAATGACCCCGTCGGGAAGTCATCCGGGATGGTCCAGAACGACGACCAGAAGAAATCCGTCGGCGGCATGCCGTGACCGCCGTAATGCAGCGGCACCTTCAGGCCACTGCCCAACTCGATCTCGACGCTCTTCAGGTAAGTATTGTCGGCCACCGTGCCGTCCGGCTTCAGAACGCGCTGCCGAAACGCCACTGCTTCTCCGCGCGTGTACCGATTGTTCAGCACGCAGAACGGTCCCTGCTGACCCATCAGCGCGTGCCGGACGATGTCGCCTTCGAAGAACAGCTTGCCGGCCGGCGTCGCGCGCGTTTGCGCGTAAGCGCTGCTCGAAAGACCGGCGATAACGGACAATGCGAGTGCGGAGAGCGTGCGATATTTCATGGGTGTGCCTTTTTTGGGCCGATTGAACATATGGCGTTGGGTACATCATACATGGAGGGGCCGCCTCCTAGAAGGGGGTTTTGGACCCACGCATCCTCGTTTTTTCGCCTCTCTGGGAGTAGATTTCGATGGTTTCAGAAAAAAGCGCCTTTGTTTCATCGGATTGGGACCTTAGCCCATGAGGGAACGGCAATGGCCGAATCAGCGCATGTCCGTAACCTGCGATTCTTGATTTCCGGAGCGGCGCTGGCAGGCCTGATCTGTAGCGCGGGGGCGCCTTGGCCCGTGCATGGCGCGGAGCAGCCATCGATCCCCAATTTCGCCGCGAACAGCAGCGTCGGATGGATTGCATCGGGCAGCGGTTTCGGTACCGATTTCGTTCAACCACCGAGCGGTCCTGGTCCCGTCACCAACGATCCAGCCCATCCCTATGTGACCAATGTCGCGGCGGCGGCCAGCGGCAAGCAGCCGACGTTTCGGGTTGCCGATCTCACCAATCCGATTCTTCAACCCTGGGCGGTGGAACAGATGAGAAAGGCCAACCAAGATGTGTTGGTCGGCAAAGTTGCGTTTACCGCCGATGCGCGATGCTTTCCCTCCGGTGTCCCGAGCTTCCTCCTCTTCCCGGCCAATCCTGTGCGCTTCATTCAGACACCGAAAGAAGTTCTGATGATCTGGCAACAGGACGTGCAGATCCGCCGCGTCTATTTGAACCAGCCGCACTCCGCGCATCCGGCGCCATCCTGGTACGGCGAATCCGTCGGTCATTATGAGAATGGCGACACACTCGTGGTCGATACCATCGGGCAAAACGACAAGACCTACGTCGACAATTACCGCACGCCGCACACGACACAGCTTCACGTGATCGAGCGGTTCAAATTGATTGACGGCGGCAAGACCATCGATGTGCAAGTCCACGTCGAGGATCCCGGCGCTTTCACCACGCCATGGAACGCGATCCAGCGTTACCGGCGTGTCGATGACGGTCCGATGGTCGAGATGGTCTGTGCCGAAAACAACACCGGCTATTTCAATTATGACGTGGTGCCGATACCGCAGGCGGACAAACCGGATTTTTGAGTGCGGCTCCGGACGGCGATCACTGCGCCATGAGCTTGAAGCTCCAGAGCGAGCCGCCCTTGGGCACATGCGCGAGATTGGGATCGGGCCCGCGCGCATAGGTGCCGCCGATTCCGCTCGTGACCGTCACATATTGCGTGCCGTTCTTCTCCCAGGTCACGGGTTGCCCGATGATCCCGGACGGAGTCTGGAACTGCCATAGGATTTTTCCGGTATCGGAATCGACCGCGATGAACTCGCCGGTGAGTTCGCCAGTGAAGACAAGACCACCCGCGGTCACCAGCGTGCCGGCCCAGTTCGGACTCTTGAATCCCGTCTCCCATTTGGCCTTTCCCGTCATCGGATCGATGGCCTTCAGGTAGCCGCGCGGATCAGGATCGGGATAGATGTTGGTGGTCTTCACGGTGTTGCCGCCCGAGCGTTCGCCGACCACCATGTTCTTCACGTTTTCCACCGGCAGCGGCTCATACTCCACGCCGATATTGGACGTGTTCACATAGGCAAGGCCGCTAACTGGGCTGAACGACATCGGATACCAATTGGTGCCGCCGCCGATGAACGGCCAGTTCTGGATCTTGGCGACATGGTCGAGGATCTGCTTGG
The DNA here is from genome assembly GCA_035318785.1 of Micropepsaceae bacterium. Lineage (GTDB taxonomy): Bacteria > Pseudomonadota > Alphaproteobacteria > Micropepsales > Micropepsaceae > CAIYRG01. The sequence continues at coordinate 4,721 of DATHDZ010000203.1, read as the reverse complement.
TGCCTTCCGACCAGACCGGGCGGCCGGTCTCCATGTCGATGCGGTCCGCCCATGTCGCCTTCACATATTTGTTCGCGGCAAGCAGTTTCCCGTTGGCGCGATCGAGCACATAGAAGAAGCCATTGCGCGCCGCCTGCATCACCACTTTGCGCTGCGCCCCACCGATGGTGAGATCGGCGAGCACAAGGGCTTGCACATTGTCATAGTCGAAGGGATCGTTGGGCGAGGTCTGATAATACCAGACCATCTCACCAGTCTTCGGCCTTACCGCCAGGATCGTGTCGGTGAACAGATTGTCGCCCTTGCGGTCGAGCGCGTTCCACGGCGAGGGATTGCCGACGCCCCAGTAAACGAGGTCGAGGTCGGGATCGTAAGAGCCGGTGGTCCAGGTGCTGCCGCCGCTCGCCTTGGCCGCGTTGTCGGGCCAGGTCTCCGCGCCGGGCTCGCCCGGCCGCGGTATGGTGTAACGCCGCCAGAGGCGCTGGCCCGTCTCGGCATCGTAGCCCTCGATATAGCCGCGCGCGCTGAACTCGGAGCCGGCGACGCCGGTGATGACGACGCCATTGGCGACCAGCGGCGCGCCCGTCATCGCCAGCCCATCCTTCGGATCGCCCGAGCGGGTGTTCCAGATTTCCTTGCCGGTCTTGACGTCGAGCGCCTGGACGCGGCCGTCCAGGACGGTGCGGAAGAATTTGCCGTTGTAGAGCGCGCCTCCGCGGTTGACGATGCCGCAGCAGACGACTTTCGTCGTCTCGGGCGGGTAGACGATCATCGTCTTCCAGATTTCCTTGCCGGTCTCCGCGTCGAGCGCGACCGTCTTATCGTGGCTGGTGATGTACATCACCCCGCCCATCACGAGCGCCTGCGACTCCTCTCCGTTGCTGCTGTCGAGGCTATACGACCAGGCGGGCACCAGCCGCTTCACCGTTTGTCGATCTATCTGCTTCAGCGTGCTGAAACGCTGCTGGCTGTAGCTCATGCCATAGGTGAGAATACGGTCGGGCGTCGTGGCCGCGTTGCGCAAATCGGCAGCGCTCTGAGCGAATACCAGTTGCGGAAGCGTCATCGTCAGCAGCGATGCGAAAAGTATGGTCGCCCTCATTTTGGTTCCCCCAAATGGCCGGGGATTGCCCCAGCCGTTTGAAGGAATCATAGCGCAAGGCGGGTTGGACGTCGCGCCCTTGGTAAGGCAGCCGAAGGGCGCGTTAGTCGTTCAAATCGACGTCGGCCAGCGGCCTGCGGGCAGCGCGGGAACGCACCGCTTCGACCAGCAACCGCCGCGCCATGTCTTCGTACGGCCTGCCGTCCTGCCAAGCGAGCTGTTTCAGTCTTTGAATGATGATGTCGTCCAAATTTCTGATGACGATCTGGTTCATGGCGTTCACCGATCTACGATCTACGTTTTCTCCCCTGCCCCTATCTAACAGGATAATTGTGTCGGTTTATCCCGCCCCGATTAACTCAAGCCATTCATCTTCTGAAATAATTTTCACGCCAAGATCCTGGGCGTTCTTGAGTTTCGATCCTGCGCCAGGGCCGGCCACCACAAGGTCCGTCTTCTTCGACACCGAGCCCGCGACTTTGGCACCCAGTGATTCGGCGCGCGCCTTGGCCTCGTTGCGGCTCATCTTTTCGAGCGTGCCGGTGAAAACGACCGTCTTGCCGCCGACCGGCGAATCCAAAACGCGGCGCGCTGCAACATCGGTAACTTTTATTTGACGGAGCAAATGGGCGATGGCCTCGCGCGTATGCTCCTCGTCAAAAAATGCCTTGATCGCACGGGCCATGACATCGCCCACCCCTTCGATCGCGTCCAGATCTTCGACCGCATGCTCGCTTTCCATCGAATCGAGAAATGCGCGCACAGAATGGAAATTGCGCGCGAGCAATTTGGCCGTGGTCTCGCCGACATGCGGGATGGAGAGCGAGAGGATGAAGCGGTCGAGCGGCACCTCCCGGCGTGCTTCGATGGCGGCCAGCAATTTGTTTCCGAGGGCATATTCGGTGCGTTCTTCCTTGCCTTTCTTGGCGGTGTCTTTCTTGCCCCGCTTCTCGGCATTGCGCGCCGAAATCGCCTCGAAATGCTGCTTGAGCACGCCATGGAAAGCTTCGGGATCATCCTTCAGCGTGAACAGATCGGCCGGTTCCTTCACCAAACCCGCTTCGTGCAGGAGCTGGATGAACTCGCCGCCAAGGCCCTCGATGTCGAAGGCGTAGCGCGAGACGAAGTGATAGAGCCGCTCCACCACCTGCGCCGGGCAGGAGAGCGCATTCACGCAGCGCCGCGCGGATTCGGGCTCGCCGGTCTTGGGGTTGATCTCCCGTGTCGCATGGCTGCCGCAGACGGGGCAGATCTCCGGCATCTTGTAGGGTTTTGTGCCCTTGGGCCTGCGCTCCAAAACGACGCGCACCAATTGCGGGATGACGTCGCCGGCGCGCTGCACCACCACCGTGTCGCCGACCCGCACATCCTTGCGCGTGACCTCGTCCTCATTGTGCATCGAGACGTTCTGCACCACGACGCCGCCGACCGTCACCGGTTTGATATGCGCGACGGGAGTGAGCGCGCCGGTGCGTCCGACATAGACGGCGATGCGTTCCACCTCGCTCTCTGCCTGCTCGGCAGGAAATTTGTGCGCGATCGCCCAGCGCGGGCTGCGCGAGACGAAGCCGAGCCGGTTCTGCAGATCGAGCCGGTCCACTTTGTAGACGACGCCGTCGATGTCATAGCCAAGATCGGCGCGGCCGTGCTGGACCTCCTCGTAGAAGGCGAGCGCTTCTTCGACGGTGCGAATGCGCCGCGTCAGGGGATTGACGGGAAAACCCCAGGATTTGAACGCCTGCAGCACCTCCCAATGGGTCTTGCCAGGCAGCTCCGATGTCTCGCCCCAGTGATATGCAAAGAAGCGCAAAGGCCGGCGCGCGGTGATGGCGGGATCGAGCTGACGCAAAGAACCCGCCGCAGCATTGCGTGGATTGGCGAAAATCTTGTCACCGGATTTCTCCTGGCGCCGGTTCATCGCCGCGAAATCGGCGTGGCTCATATAGACTTCGCCACGCACGTCGAAGATGTCGGGAACGTTTCGCCCCCGCAACTTCTTTGGTACGTCGGCAATGGTGCGCAGGTTCGCGGTGACGTTCTCACCCTCTGCCCCATCGCCCCGTGTGGCGCCGAGCACGAATTCGCCTTTCTCGTAGCGCAGGCTGGAGGAAAGCCCGTCGATCTTGGGCTCCGCCACCAGCGCCAGTTCTTCCTCTGCGGGGAGCGCAAGAAAGCGGCGCACGCGGGCTACGAAATCACGAATGTCTTCCTCGGTGAAAGCATTGTCGAGCGAGAGCATAGGCCGCGCGTGACGCACCTTCTCGAAACGCTCGGCGGGTTTCGCGCCCACGCGCTGCGAGGGACTGTCGTGACGGATCAGTTCGGGGAAGTGTTTTTCGATCTGATCGTTGCGCAGGCGCAGCGCATCATATTCGGCGTCGGAAACGGTGGGTGCGTCGTCCTGGTAATAGCGCTTGTCGTGTTCGGCGATCTCTTTGGCGAGACGCGCCAGCTCGCTTTTCGCTTCTTCCTCGCTCAACTGGTCCGGGGATTTGTCTTTCAGCCGGCTCACGCGCGGGCTCGCTTCTTCGGCGTTTTCTGCGCCTGAGCTTCGAGGACGAGGCGACGCGCTGCGGCCCGCGCTTCATCGGTGACGGCCGCGCCCGACAGCATCCGTGCGATCTCCTCGACGCGCTCGTCGGGCGAAAGCTCGCCGACGCGCGTGGAATCCTTGTCTCTCGTGATGCGGAAATGGCGTGACGCGCGCGCGGCAACCTGCGGCGAATGGGTGACGAGGAGCACCTGCATGGTCTGCGCGAGGCGCTGAAGCCGCTCCCCGACCGCCGCGGCAACCGCGCCACCGACGCCGCGGTCCACCTCGTCGAAGACCAGCACGGCCGGCGGGCTCACCTGCGCGAGCGCAACTTTCAAGGCGAGCGCGAAGCGTGCGAGCTCGCCGCCGGAGGCGATTTTTGTCAACGGCCCGAAGGAAGCCCCCTCGATGGTGGCGATCTCGAAGGCGACGCGTTCAAGGCCGTTCACCCCCGCCGCTTCTTCCGCAAGCGGCGTCAGAGCGACCCGGAATCGCGCACCGCCAAGCTTCAGCGGCGCGAATTCCTGGCCCACCGCCTGTTCCAGCCGCTGTGCTGCTTCGGCGCGTCGCGCACCGAGCCGACCCGCGCTCTGGAGGTAGTCGTTGCGTGCCCGCACCAAATCGGCTTGCGCGGCGGCAATAGACGCACCGCCGCCATCGAGAGCGGCAAGCTTTTCTTCGAAGTCCGCACGCAAGGCGGCAAGCGCATCCGGTGCGACGTGATATTTGCGCGCTGCCGCGCGGATCGCGAAGAGCCGTTCTTCGATCTGTTCCAATTTGCCCGGCTCGGCATCGAGCCGGCCCATCAGCGCTTCCAATCCCGCGCGCCCCTCCTGGGTGAGCGCGAACGCGGAATCGAGGGCCGTTTCCGCCGCGGCGGCTGCCTCTTTCCCTTCGGCGGGAAGACGCGAGAGCCGACGAAGCGCGGCTGCGAGGCGAATTTCCGCGCCGCCATCGCCGGCGACGAAATCCAGTGCTGCAACGATTTCCTGAGCCAGACGTCCGGAATTCATCAGAAGCGCGCGCGTGGCGGAGAGCGATGCTTCCTCACCTTGTTCCGGCGCCAGTTCGCGCAGCTCGTTTGCA
>DATHDZ010000202.1:0-12391 GCA_035318785.1 Micropepsaceae bacterium | reverse complement strand
CAAGCCCGCGCCGCTTCAGCCCCTCGTCGAAGGCTTGCGGGTCGTCGCGAATGGATTTGATGTCATGCATGGGGTGTAGGAGAAACGGGAATCGAGCCGGGCCGTTCTGGCATGTGCCGCCGGAAGGCGCAAAGATAAACTCTCCCTACCCCGGAGGAAGCCATGTCCGACGACGAACGCGCCATCCGCAATTCCATTCAGAAATGGATGACCGCCAGCACAGCCGGCGATACCGCCACCGTGCTGAGCCTGATGGCCGACGATGTCGTCTTCATGGTTCCCGGCAAGGAACCCTTCGGCAAAGAGGCCTTCGCATCAGCCTCCCAGGGCTTGAAGGATGTGCTTATGGAGGGCGCCGCCGACATTCGGGAGGTCACCGTCCTGGGCGATTGGGCTTGGACGCGCGTCCATCTGACGCTCACGATCACCCCGCCAAGTGGAAAGCCCGTTCGGCGCTCCGGCTACACAATGTCGATATGGCACAAAAGGCCCAGCGGCGCCTGGGTGATCTACCGTGACGCGAATCTTCTGGCCGCCGAATAAATCTTCTTCCTTCCTCGCTTGCCCGCTGAAACCACGGCGAAGGCGGGAGGGGACGGAAGGCGGTTACGTCCTCGCGATGTTGCGTCCGGGTTCGGCTGCGGCTTTTTCTTCAGCAGCGCGCTGTCTCTCCATCAGCTTTACACACCAGATGGAAATCTCGTAGAGCCCGACCAATGGGAACGCCAGGCTCAACTGACTGAACACGTCGGGCGGCGTCACCACCGCTGCCACCGCGAACACGCCCACGATGGCGTAGCGCCGCGCCTTCTTCAGGCCAGCGCTCGATACGATCCCGACTCGACCAAGCAACGTCAGCAGCACGGGCAATTCGAAACAGAAACCGAAGGCGAAGATCAGCGTCATGACGAAGCTCAGATATTCGCTGACGCGCGCTTCCAATTCGATCGGCAGACCGCCGCCCGCCCCGCCCGGCACCTCGAAAGAGAGGAAGAACCGGATCGCGTAAGGCATCATCACGTAATAGACGAACGCCGCGCCGACCAGGAACATCGCCGGCGTCGCCAGCAGGAACGGCAGGAAGGCTTTGCGCTCGTTGCGGTAAAGCCCGGGCGCGATGAACAGCCAGATCTGCGCCGCCATGAAGGGAAAGGCGAGACAGATAGCGCCAAACATGCCGACCTTCACATAGGTGAAGAAGGTCTCGTACAGCGCGGTGAAGATCATGTGGCGTCCCGGCTGGCCGCCTTTGGCGAATGCATCGGCCAGCGGCTGCACCAGGAAGCCATAGATATTTTTGGCGAAGAAGAAGCAGATGATGAAGGCGATCAGAAACGCGATCAGCGATTTGACGATGCGCGAGCGCAATTCGACCAGATGCTCGAGCAGCGGCGCTTTGCTCGACTCGAGTTCGGCTTCTTCCTCGGCTGATGGGTTGGCCATGAACTAAAGCTCGGTATTGAGGAAACGGAAAATCATCCCGCGTTCCGGATGGGAGGCGATTCCAACTTAGCCTCTTCCTGGATCACCGGCGATGAAGCAGGAGCTTCCGGCGCGGGCTCCGCCTTGGGTTCGTCTAATTTTGGCGGGGCGGCGCCAACGTCTTCGACATGGCCGCTGAGATCGAGGGGCTTATCGGGAAGGTCCGTTATGCCGAACGATTCATAATCGAGATCGGTCATCGGCGTGTTCTTGAGCTTGTTCACCTCGTTCCGCAATTCGTCGAGCTCGGCCTGGCGCGCCATGTCGTCGAAGCTGCGGCGGAATTGATCGGCCATGGCGCGCGCGCGCCCAGCCCATTGGCCGGCGCTGCGCATCAGTTTCGGCAGGTCCTTGGGACCCACCACCACCAGCGCAACGACCATGATGACGAAAAGCTCGCTCCAGGCGATGTCGAACATGTCAGTCTCTCATTGTCACGATCCGCCCGACCGCAGATTTGGCCGAACGAGCTCTATGACCGCCTGGAAAGTCCCCGTTCGGGGACCACGAAAACCGGGCCAGGTCAGCCCCGTTTGACCTCATCGGTCTTCTTGGCTTCGGCCGCATCATGATTGTCGGCGATCGGCCGTGGATCGTTGGGATCCTTCAGACCTTCCTTGAAATTCCGGATACCGTGGGCGAAATCGCCCATCAGTCCCGAGATCTTGCCGCGGCCTCCGAACAGAAGTGCCACGACCATGATCAGGATCAGCCAGTGCCAAATGCTAAAACTGCCCATAGGCTCTTTCTCCTTGATGGGGCCATGATACCGCGCGAGCCTCTCGACTTGCGCGTTTTTCTTTGCCCAACCCTAATTTTTCGCGCCCTGTTTAGCCTGATCGTTCAAGCCCGACAAATTATGTCGCGGCAAGGAAAGACAAAAGCGTCTTTCGGCTCTGCGGCAAGCCGCACTTCCGCCCCCGGCGCGAGGGCCAAATGCAGCGGCGCCGCCGCCCGGACCATGGCCGGCGCCTCCAGCCCTTCGGGAAGGGCATGAGGCAGAAACGCCGCTTCGACTTCGAGCTGACCGGCATAGGGCCTAACCGCCAGCACGCGCGCGGGAACGCCTTTTTCCGCCACCCGCACCGAAGCTGGCCGGTATATTACCTCCGCCCATTCCCCTTCCGCCACCGATTTCGCTGCGGTCTGACCGAAAGGTGAAGTAACCCAACCGTTTATCACTCTGGCGTGAAACACGTTCGCGCCCCCGAACAAAGCTGCGGCTTGCGGGTCCTTCGGCTCATCGTAGATTTCGCTGGGGGTGCCGTCTTGGACGATCCGGCCCGCATGCATCAGAGCCACGCGGGTTCCGACCCGCATCGCTTCGTCCGCATCATGCGTGACCATGACGACCGCCGCGCCCGCCTCGCGCAGACGGGCAAGCGTCGTGCTCCGCACCTCGTCGCGGAGACGGCCGTCCAGGCCCGAAAAGGGCTCATCCATCAATACCACGTCGGGTTTGGGCGCCAGCATACGGGCAAGCGCCACGCGCTGCTGCTCGCCGCCCGAAAGCGTATGGGGAAAGGCATCCTTCAGCGCTGTCATGCCCACGCGGGCAAGCTCTTCCTCGGCCCGCACCTCACGTTCCGCGCGCGGCAGCTTGGCCAGGCCGAACGCCACATTGGCTTTCGCGGAAAGATGCGGAAACAAGGCATAGTCCTGGAACATCAGGCCGACTCGGCGCGTCTCGGGCGGCTCATGCCGCCCCTCGCCTTCGACCAACCGACCACCGACGAAAACGAGACCCGAATCAGGGCGTTCGAGCCCAGCGGCAATGCGCAGCGTTGTGGACTTTCCGCAGCCCGACGGCCCGAGCAGGCACAGGACCTCACCGCGCCTCACATCCAGCGTAACCCCGTCCACGGCCATGCGCGCGCCGAAGCGGCGCGCGACATCGCGCAGGCTGAGCCCGTCGACGGGTTCGGCAAATGGGCGGGATGAAATGCTCAGAACGCAACCTTTGCGAATGCGTCTCGGATGCTAGTTAGGCTCAATACCCCCAAACAGCAAGCGAGGGAGCCCTCTACCTGTCGGTAGGGCCGTCGCGGCCGCACGCATGAATTTCAATTAACATTGCTCTCGCCCAGATTAAAGGCAAATACCCAGCATAATCAGGGTTTTGTCGTCTCGTCCGCAAGCCCCTGTAGGACGTTGGCCTACATTCAGGCGCCTACCCCAGCGGTACTATCAACCACGGGGCAAAAACGTAGCTCGTGATGACGATGTTGAACCGATTTTATGCTGGCGATCCCTGTCCGAAATGTGACCACCCCCTCGAGAGACGGGGACGATCGTTCTGGACCCTATTTTTGCGGCGGCCTTATCTCATTTGTACCGGCTGTGGACTGGTCTTGAGAAAATAACGCCAACACCGTGCTAGGCGTCCGGGCTCGCCTCAAATCACCGCGGATTGCGCCTTCTTGCCGAACGCTTCGGCAAGGTCGGCGAGGCGCTTGTTCACCGTTTCCGCAAGCAGAGCCCTCTTGGCCGACGGAACCTCAAGGACGAGTGCTTCCTTGGTGAGGACAAGGTTCATCTCCGGCAATTCCCCTGCGAGAGCCCCCGAAAGGCCGAAGCCGAGCCGCTCAGCCAGACCGATCTGCTGTGCCAGCACCGCCCCTTCGGCGCCAAGCAAGCCGCCCACCCCGGTCTCTTCCGGAAAATCGCCGTCGCCCGCATAGCGATAATAGACCGCGGTCGCCATCAGCGCGCGCTCATGATGGTCCGCGGCCCCATAGGCGCCCCGCAGGACCTGGATGAAAGCGCCCATGGCGCGGTCATCGGGATGGCGCCTCCAACCGATATCCGCGAACTGACAGGCAGCCTCGCGGATACGGCGTTCGCGCGGCGTCTCTTTGGGAAAGAGCGGCGCCATCCAATGGAACAGTTCGGCGGCGTGGTCGGGCGTGCGGGACTCGCGCGCGTTCACATCCCGGGCGAATTCGATAAGCGGGTCCTTTGCGATCTCCTCAGACTTGAGCTTTCTCTGCAGCACACCCTCTCGCAAGCCATAGGCGGAGACGACGATCTCCTTCAGGCCGAAGACCTCGATCATCTCCTCCAGGACCAGCGCACCATAAGGCAGTGCCTCGGCACGACGCTTGGGCACGGAACGCATTTTTTCCAGCGACTTGCGAGAAAGTCCCGACACCACACGGCACAGCTTCACCGCGCGCCCGGCGGGAATCACATAATGGTGCAGTACGCGTAAGGGATAGTTCTGCTGTTCCATGTCGACATGGGCGAGGGCGCGCCAGATGCCGCCCACGGCATAGAGGGCGCGGCCCTTCAGGGCCTTGGCGAATTCGACCCGTTCCAGGCCTTTCTCCACCACGTTGCGCGCTTTGTTGAGATTGCCGCCCGCGGCGTCCATCAATCTCAGCGGCCCGAAGGGAAGCGTCGCCGCCGCTCCGGTCTTTCCGTCCTTCACCGTGACCATGTCGAGACTGCCGCCGCCGAGATCGGCGACCAGCCCGTCGGCGTCCGGAATTCCCGCGAGCGTCCCTTCGGCAGCGATGCGTGCTTCTTCCTCGCCCGACAGGATACGGATGGGCCGGCCTAGCACCTTCTCCGCGCGGCGGATGAAATCGCGGCCATTGGAGGCATCGCGTGCGGCGGAGGTCGCCACTGCACCGACGTCGATCACGTTATGGCCATCGCAGAGCGCGCGGTACCGCGCCAGCGTATCGAGCGCAAAAGCCATCCCGCTCTCGTCGAGTTGGCCGCTCGATACCATGTTCCGCCCGATCGCGCAGATCGCCTTTTCGTTGTGAAGCGGGGCGGCATGGCGCCATGGCCCCTCATAGATCACCAGACGCACCGAGTTTGAGCCGATGTCGACCACGGCGATGGGCTGATAGCGGCTCTCGGTCAGGCGATTCGGGCGGAGCTGAAGATCGGCGAGACCCAATTGGCCCCCTTGCGTTTAGGCGCCGCGAATCGCGGCCGTGACGTTGGGTGGAGTATTCACTTTTAACGCGCGCCCACGACCCGAAAGGGAAGGATTGGTCATGAAATAGGTGTGCGCCGAAAACGCGTCCGGCCGATCGAAAGCGGCATCGCGGACATAGGAGCCGTCGGCGCGCAGGAACCAGCTCTGCGCCTGATCCTTCAAATTCGCCACCATGATTTGCGACATCACTTGCTGATGCACGGTCGGATTGTCGATCGGCACCATTGCTTCCACCCGGCGATCGAGGTTGCGGGTCATCCAATCGGCCGAGCTGATATAGACCTTGGCCTTCGGCGAAGGGAGCCCATAGCCGGCACCGAAACAGACGATGCGGGAATGTTCCAGGAAGCGGCCGACAATGCTCTTCACCCGGATATTCTCGGATAGACCGGTAACACCAGGGCGAAGACAACAGATGCCGCGGACCACGAGCTCGATCTTCACCCCCGCCTGACTGGCAGAATAGAGCGCGTCGATCACGCGCGCATCGACCAGCGCGTTCAGCTTCGCCCAGATCGCCGCGGGGCGTCCGGCTCGCGCGTGCTCGATCTCCGCTTCGATGCCCTCCATCAGCCGCTGGCGCATGCTCAGCGGCGAGATGGCGATTTTTTCCAGATGAGAAGGTTCGGCGTAGCCGGTGATGTAATTGAAGAATTGCGCCGCATCGCGTCCCAGCGCCGGGTCGGCGGAGAAGAGCGAGAGGTCGGTGTAAACTTTCGCCGTAACCGGATGGTAGTTGCCGGTGCCGAAATGGACATAGGTGCGCAAGCGACCACTCTCGCGGCGCACCACGAGACTAACCTTGGCGTGGGTTTTCAACTCGATGAACCCATAGACCACCTGGGCGCCGGCGCGCTCCAGATCGCGCGCCCATTTGATATTGGCCGCTTCGTCGAAGCGGGCTTTCAACTCGACCAGCGCCGTCACCGACTTGCCGGCTTCGGCGGCTTCGACCAGGGCACGGACGATGGGGCTATCCTTGCTCGTGCGGTAAAGCGTCTGCTTGATCGCCACCACGTCGGGATCGGCGGCCGCTTCGCGCAGGAACTGCACCACCACATCGAAGCTCTCGAAGGGATGATGGACGATAAGGTCCTTCGCCTGGATCGCGGCGAAGCAATCGCCGCCGTGATCGCGGATGCGTTCGGGGAAGCGCGACGTGAAGGGCTCGAACTGGAGATCGGGCCGTTCGTCGAGGATGAGCTGCTTGGTTTCGTCCAGACCCAGCAGCCCGTCGACCACGAAAGGCTCGCGGCCGTCCATATTGAGTCGATCGGCGATGAAGCGCCTAAGATCGGGCGGCATCGAGGCGCTGCATTTCAAGCGGATCACCTGGCCGCGGCGCCGGCGTTTCAGCATGGTCTCGTAGAGGCGAACCAGATCTTCCGCTTCTTCGGCCACTTCGAGGTCGCTGTCGCGCAATATCCGGAACGATCCCCATGCGAGCACCGCATGGCCGGGAAAGAGACGATCGAGGTACAGCCCGATCAGATTTTCCAAGGTGATGAAACGGGCCTTGCCGTTGCGATCGGGCAACCTCACGAAACGCTGCAATTGCGACGGCACGGGAAGCAGCGCGGTCATGGCCTTGCCGTCGGCGCGCCGCGTGAGGCGGAGCGCCATGACGAAGCCGAGATTGGGGATGAATGGGAAAGGATGCGCGGGATCGATCGCCAGCGGCGTCAGGATGGGCAGAATCTGCTGATTGAATTCGTCATCCAGCCAGCTGCGCTCTTCGGGCGCGATCTGCCCCGGCTCGATCACCACGATGCCGCTATTGGCGAGCGCCGCGCGCAACTCGAGCCAGGTCTTCTGCTGATCGGCGATCAGCTCGCCTGCCATCTGATCGACGCGCGAAAGCTGCTGTGCCGGCGTCAGGCCATCGTCGGAAAGGGTGGCGATTCCGGCATTGACCATGCCTTTGAGGCCGGCCACGCGCACCATGTAGAATTCATCGAGGTTGGAGGCCGAGATCGAAAGAAAGCGCAGCCGCTCCAAAAGCGGATGGCGCAAATTCTGTGCCTCTTCGAGGACACGGCGGTTGAAGGCGAGCCAGGAAAGTTCGCGGTTGATGAAGCGGCCAGGCGAATTCGGGGTCACGCCGGGGATCAGGGCCGCCACAGAGCTGCGCTCGCTCGCCGGCATATCGGGCGCGCCTTCCAGACCGGTGGCAGCGATACTACTCCCCGGGCCGACTTCCCTGAGCGTGGGTCTGTTCATACGTGACGTTCTTTCTTCCACCTTGAGTGTAAAGGATAATTCGCAACCTGTCATGGCAGAGGCCGGACCCTTGCGTCACAGCATGCCGCGGTTTCGATGAAGGAAATGCGAATGTGCCGGCTTAGGTCCGGTTCCTCGGCTCCCTTTCGGCATCGATCAATTCGAGAACCAGCCTGTCTGTGACGGAACGCTTTTCGGCCAGCGCCTTGATGTCGGCGCGTGCGACGAAAGCCGCAACCGCTTCGGGCGTTCGCTCGACATGGGTGATAATTCGCTTGACCACGCCCTCGGTCACCTCAAGCTGACGATCGGCGAAATGCTTGGTCACCAACGCGGAAAGCAGATTGTCGTCCGGCGCCCACATGCGAAAGGCGATGAGGGACAGGAAACGCGATCTCAAATCGCCGATCGCAACCGGCCAATCGGAGGGCGGCGTGCGAGCGGTCAATAGCAGCGCTCCCGCCGGCCGCTCGAAAAGCGCAAGCAGAGCCCGGTCCCGATCCTCGTGGGGTTCATTGCTATCGATATCTTCGATCACCAGGGCGGCTCCCGCCCGGGGCACGATGGCGGGGATTAAGTCCGGCACAAGCTCGCGGGCCGGCACAGCCTGGGCATCGGCCATGTTCCGCCAGATGGCCGCCAAATGGGTCTTGCCGCTATGGGGCGGACCATAAAGCGCCGCGCTGCGCGTCGGCCAATCGGGCCAGCGTCTGATGAATTGGACTGCCTGTTCGTTGCAGGGCGCGAGGATGAAATCTTCCCGCCCGAGGGCGGGCTCGACCCCGAAAGGAAAAACGAGTTGTGCGGGCATTTCAGGCTCGACGGCCGTACTCGATCCAGACCGCGCGCATCGCCTTCAGCCAAATGGCAGAATAGGCAAACCCCGAGGCCAAGGCGACGGCCGCAACCAGATAGGCGTCACCCGGAGATATCGCGGCCGGCGGGAACTCAAAGGCGAGCGAGGCCAAATGCCACCCGATATAGATCACCTGCAACGCGGTGCAGAGCTTGCCGAGCAGAATTGGCTGAACCGCGACCGGGGCCCGCAGCGCCATGGCGATGGCAAGACCGAGAAGAATCAGCACGTCGCGGGCGATGACAACGGCCGCAAGCCAGACCGGGACATCGTCCAGCAGCGCCAAGGTCACGAACCCGGCCAGCATCAGCGCTTTGTCGGCGACCGGATCCAACACACGCCCGAGGGGGCTATCCAACCCGAAACGCTTGGCGAGAAAACCATCCACGGCATCGGAGAGACCCGCTACGGCGAAAATCCCGAAGGCGGCGTTGAAATGACCTGCCACCAGCAATCCCGCCGTCGTTGGCGCCGCCGCCAGACGCAATGTCGTCAACATATTGGGCAGGTGGCGCAGCATGACGGTCATGGTGCGTTGGCGGCGGCCGTTGCGCCGGCGATCTGCAAACTGAACTGGCCGTTGCTATTGCTGAGTTGCAGATTCTGCTGCGCCAGCGCGTCCCTCAGTTGCTCCTGCCGCCCGGAATAGGTGACGTTGATCTCCGCTTCATGGAGCGCAAGTCCGACGACATCGAAGCCGGTAATCGCCCGGACCGACCCGAGGCGCTCGCGGATCTTGGACCAGTCATCGAGGGAGTCGAATGAGACATCGGCGGTCAGCCGCGCGCGTGTCGCAAAATCCACGGAGGTGCGGGTCTTCCAGACCTCAGCTGCCCTTTCCGCAATCACTTCGGCATCGGCCGCAAAGGTGGATTGGGCATAGGCGAAGGAGGCAGCCACACGCGCCGCCGCGGAAATCTCCACCATCTGCACGGTCTTGGCGTCTTCGCTGGCGCTCGCCACAATCACGGCAGTGACATTATAGCGCCGCACGAGGGGCGCCAAAGTCGCCCAATCAAGTTGCCCCAGGTCAGGGCGCGACAGCAGAGTGACCTCCGGTCCCTCGATCATCGGCAGCACGAAGGGAATCAGACCTTGCTGCAGGCCGGGATCGTTCCATGCCATGGCCCAAGGACTGAGGGGATCGAAGCCCGCCTTGCCGGCGGTCACGGGGATCACCAGAGCCGGCCGCGAACGCGTATCGGTATAGGCGATGTTGGATTGGCGAAGCAGCGCGCGAACCGCGACGGGGTTGAAGTGGAAAATGACCTCCGCGAGATAACGCGTGGTGCTGCGCCGTTCGCCCGCGACTTCGAAACTCCGGATCAGGCGCAGAAGCGCGTTCTCATCGAGCTGAGGCTGCTTGCCCCATTGGGACGCCGCAGTGAGGCGCCGGTAAAGTTTTGTCCAGGCGGCCGGGCGCCCCTGAATCATGGCAAGGTCGCGCGCAGCCGTCGCCGATTCCGCGGTCGCGTCGACTTTGACCCCGCTTACGGTAAAAAGATCCGGCGCGGGCGCCGCCATGGCTGGCGTGCCGAGACCAAGACCGGCCAACAAAACGAAAAGCCAAAAGCGGGACATGATTCCTCTCACCGCGGAATATAGGGACAGGATTTGACGGACGAAAGACTACACGCGATTTCGCAAGCTCCGCTTTCGCACTTGCGCGTGACGAAGCTAACAACGCACTAAGGGCCAGTCGGTCTCCGGCAATCCGCGCCGCCGGCAAATTCGCTGCAAATTGCGCCCGAATTGAGCCGCCTCGGCCCAAAATCGCGCATTCCGTCCGCTCTGTTACATCTGAGTGATCAAAGGGTTAAGCCCTTGATTGGCCGGTTCGGATTTCCCTAGATTGCAGCCAATGGAGGGGTGACCTCGGCGCGCTGCGCCGGGCAACCCAGGAGACGACCTTATGTATCGCATCAATCCCCGGCGCACCGTCGTGGCGCTGGGAATGAGCATGGCTATCGCCATGGTTGCAGCCGCGCAAGTCGGCGTTGCGCAAACACAGCCCCCCCGGACCTTGCCTGCCAATCCGCAGAGCCCTGCGCTGAATCGGCAACAGGACCCTCAATTCGGCTCTCGTGACGACCGTCAATTTGGCGGGCAATATGACTCGCGCGCGACTCGCAGCCCTGAAGACCGGCTCGAACGGCGCCTTGTTTATTTGCGTGATCAGCTTCGCATCACGCCATCGCAAGAGGGCGCGTGGATCAACTTCACCGCCGCGCTGCGCGATGAGGCTCGAGATCGGGATCGCGGTCGGGAAAGGGTTCAGGAGGGCGCCTTTGACCGCGATCAATTCCGCGGCCAACGAGACCGGCGTGACGACCGGGCCGGCGATGCACGCCAGGGGCCGAGCGTTGTGGATCGTCTCGAACAGCGCCGGAGAGTGATTGCCGACCGGGGCGCCGATCTCGATCACGTCTTGACGGCATTGCGGCCGCTCTATGCGTCCTTCACGGTGGAGCAGCGCAGGACCGCCGATCGGCTGATGTTCCAGCCGCGCGGTGACAATGGGAGGGCCGGTTACAATGATTCCCGTGACCGCCGCGGCCCCGGACCCGGCGGCCGTTCCGACCCCCGCGACGATCGCGACAGCCGCGACTATCGCTGATTGCTCGCAAGAGATGCGCCGCCTTCCCCAAGGCGGCGCATCTGCTCTTGCGAAGCCAAGTGGCGCTCACTACAGCATGGCGGCCGACGCGCCACGAATCGTTGACTCATGAGTTCCGGCCGCAATCCTCTGACCTATAAGGACAGTGGCGTCGACATCGACGCCGGCGACGCCTTGGTCGATCGTATCGCGCCGCAGGCCAAAGCGACGGCACGGGCGGGCGCCGATGCTGCTTTGGGCGGCTTCGGAGGACTGTTCGATTTGAAAGCGGCTGGGTTCAAGGACCCGCTGCTGGTCGCATCCACGGACGGGGTCGGCACCAAGCTCAAGCTCGCCATCGAGGCCAAGCGCTTCGACACGATCGGCCAAGATCTGGTTGCGATGTGCGTCAACGACATCGTGGTGCAGGGCGCGGAGCCGCTGTTCTTCCTCGACTATTACGCAACCTCTGCGCTGAACGTCGACCAAGCGGCCGCGGTAATCGAAGGCATTGCGCGCGCCTGCAAGCAATCGGGCTGCGCCCTGATCGGCGGAGAGACCGCAGAGATGCCCGGGCTCTATGCCAAGGGCGATTTCGACCTGGCGGGATTCTCGGTGGGCGCCGTCGAACGCGACGCGGTTCTGCCCAAGACCCAGATGATGCGCGCGGGCGACATCCTGATCGGAGTCGCCTCGTCCGGCGTGCATTCCAACGGCTATTCGCTGGTGCGCAAAGTCATCGAACTCTCGGGGTTGGCGCTCGACGCGCCCGCGCCGTTCGCGAGCACGATGAGCCTGGGCGGAGCATTGCTTACCCCGACCCGGCTCTATGTGAAGAGTGCGCTGGCGGCGATTGCCCGCGGCGGCGTGAAGGGGCTCGCCCACATCACCGGCGGCGGCATCACCGGCAATCTACCGCGCGTGCTGCCCGCCGGATTGGATGGCGAAGTGGATCTGTCGGGCTGGCGCCTTCCGCCGGTGTTCGGCTGGCTGGCGCGCGAAGCGGGATTGCCGGACGCCGAGATGCTACGCACCTTCAATTGCGGCGTTGGCCTGATCGTGGTCGCGGATTCGGCGAGATGGATGGATGTCATCGCCGCTTTCACCGAAGCGGGCGAACGCGCCTTCGCCATCGGGACACTCCTGCCGGGCGACGGCGGAGAATCCGTAATCCGCTATCGCGGAGCGCTCCAAGGCGCATGAGCGCGAAGCTCAAAGTCGCGGTGCTGATCTCCGGACGCGGGAGCAATTTGCAGGCGCTGATCGACGCCTGCGCCGCTCCAAA
>DATHDZ010000201.1:0-3812 GCA_035318785.1 Micropepsaceae bacterium | reverse complement strand
GTTTCGGTCAGCCATTTGAAGACGTCGCCGCCCGCGCCGCAGCCGAAGCAATGATAGGTGCGCCGCTCGTTCTCCACCTTGAACGAGGGTGACTTCTCCTTGTGGAACGGGCACAGGCCCCAGAAGACGCGGCCCTTGCGTTCGAGCTTGATGCGCCGGCCCACCAGCTGGACGATGTCCGTCCGCCGGGAGATTTCATCAAGCAGGCCTTCACCGTAACGCATGTTTTACTGTGTCATCCCGGACGGAGCGGCGAAAGCCGCGATGATCCGGGACCCACAGCGAAATGTCCCGGTGGGTCCCGGCTCTACGCGCTGCTGACGCATCGCTTGGCCGGGATGACACATTATTTTGTTGCCAACAGCTCTTTCACCGTCGCGCCTGCCTTGGCGAAATCCATGCTGCCGGCATGACGCTCTTTCAGCGCGGCCATGACCTTGCCCATGTCCTTCAGCGAAGCCGCGCCGGTCGCGGCGATGACCTCCTGCACGGCGGCGCGGGTTTCCTCGGCCGAAAGCTGGCGCGGCATGAATTCGCGGATGATGGTGATTTCCTCGCGTTCGCCTGCGGCCAATTCGGGCCGGCCGCCAGACTCATAGGTCGCCGCCGATTCCTCGCGCTGCTTGATCATCTTGGCGAGCAGGCCAAGGATTTCTTCGTCGGATATGCCTTCGCGCGAGGCCTCGGTGCGGGCCGCGATGTCGCGGTCCTTCACGGCGGCGAGCATGAGTCTCACCGTGGAGAGACGCTTCACCGCTTTGCTCCGCATCGCGTCTTTCATCGCTTCGTTGAAGCGGTCGCGCAGTCCCATGAGTCGCATCCTTGATGAGAGGGCGCGGAGATTAGGCCAAAGGACGGAGTGTCGCAAATCTCCTAAGTCACTGATAGAACGAACAGAATTGCACGTTAGCCACGCTTGACGCGCAAGAGGTGCATCCCTATGGTGCCGGCGCATCCCAACAGGATCGGCCGATGACCGAGGCCTTACGCGCAGCCGCCCCTTCACAGGGAGCGGGGCTTTTCGCTGCACGCAAGACCGGCATTCTGGTCCTCGCCGACGGCACCGCGTTCGAAGGCTACGCCTTTGGGGCTGAGACAAGCGCGGTGGGTGAGGTCTGCTTCAACACCGCGATGACGGGCTACCAGGAGATCCTGGCCGATCCCTCTTATGCGGGACAGATCATCGCTTTCACCTTTCCCCATATCGGCATTGTCGGGGCGAACGAGGAAGACATCGAAGCCATCACGCCCGCCGTGCGGGGTCTTGTGGTTCGCGCCCATGCCGAAAGCCCTTCCAATTATCGCGCGTCCCTGACGCTCGATCGCTGGCTCAAGCGCCATAACATTCCAGGACTTTCCGGCATCGACACCAGGCGCCTGACCGCGCGTATCCGTGAATTGGGTATGCCGCATGGTGTGATCGCGCATGATCCGCACGGGCGCTTCGACATCGCCGGCTTGCGCGCGCAGGCCAAGGATTTTCCCGGACTCGAAGGGCTCGACCTCGCCAAGGAGGTGAGCTGCCGTCAGATGTTCACCTGGAACGAAACGCCATGGGTTTGGAACCGTGGTTACGGGCGGCAGGACAATCCGAGCTGGCGCGCGGTGGTGGTGGATTTCGGCGTCAAGCGGAACATCCTGCGATTGCTCGCGGGATCGGGGGCGGAGATCATCGTGCTGCCGGCGCAATCCACGCACCAAGACGTGATGCGCCATCGCCCGCATGGCGTCTTGCTGTCGAACGGTCCGGGCGATCCGGCGGCGACGGGCGAATACGCCATCCCGATGATCCGTGGACTGATCGATGCGCAAGTGCCGGTGTTCGGCATCTGTCTCGGCCATCAGATGCTCGGCCTCGCGCTCGGCGGGCAGACGCGCAAAATGGCCCAGGGTCATCATGGCGCCAATCATCCGGTGAAGGATCTCGAAACCGGCAAGGTCGAGATCGTCTCGATGAATCACGGTTTCACGGTGGATCGCGAGAGTCTGCCGAGCGGTGTCAAAGAGACTCACGTCTCGCTGTTCGACGGCACCAATTGCGGGATCAGGGTCGAAAACCGCGCGATCTTCTCGGTGCAATACCACCCGGAAGCCTCGCCGGGCCCGATGGATTCGCATTATCTCTTCGAGCGCTTCGCGAGCGCGGCAAAGACCCGCGTCTAGCGAAAGTCTTCACTCAGGTGCGGTCATCGAGTGTGCTGTCACGCGACTTTGCGGACGCCGTCCAGCTCGCGTTTCATGGCGCGAGCGGTGACCGCAAGATCATGCGCGACCTGCATGTCCATCCAAAGCTCGGGCCCATTGCCCAGGAATTTGCCGAGCCTCAAGGCAATATTCGACGTGATTGGCACATCCTCGGCGAGGATGGCGTAGAGCATGGAGCGCGAAATGCCGAGCGCGCGGGCGATCTTGGTTTTCGGCATGTTGAGCGCCGGAAACACGTCCTCGCGCAGCACCGCACCGGGATGAGTCGGGATTCTTTTCATCAGTGGTAACCTCCACAGTCACATCGATTGCACCTTCGCCGTCCCATTTGAACGTCAAACGCCAGTTGCCGCTAACCGAGACCGAGTAAGTGTCGCCGCGGGTGCCTTTCAAACGATGAAAGCCCAATCCCGGTACGTTCAGTGCTTCCGGCCGGCGTGCACGCTCCAACATATCCAATAGACGTTGCAGGCGAGCCGTGTTCACGACGCTCAAGCCGCGCGTCTCGCCGTTAGCGTGAAACCGCGCCAGCGCTTTGTCGCGGAACGACTTGATCATTGTCCAATGGTATTGGACATATACGGAAAGGTGTCAATCAATATCGGACAGGGTTAGCGCCCCGTGCTCCATATCGATCAACTAGCGTGATATTCTTATGAAAACCACGCGAGGAAGTTTGTCCACGTGGCGCTCGCGCAATTTTCGCGGTAATAATGCTGTGGAATCCAAACGCGAAACAGACCCTGGGAGGGCGCGATGGCGAAAGAGCGCAGCTTTGGCGAAGAATTGGGCGAACCCGTAGCGGGTAACGGCCTCTTGCATCGGCGCTTCTTCCTGCAAAGCGGGGCCGCCTTGGCGAGCGCCGCCGCCGCTGTCAGCACCGCGCGCGCCGAATCCATCGGCGCGGTCTCGCCGGCCGTGATGACCAAGCCGGGAAGCGGCTTCACCGCTTACGGCATGCCGTCCCATTGGCGCGACAACATCAAGCGTATCCTCGTCAACAACGCACCGCCGGGGCGCGAAGTCACCGGCTCGTCTCGCACGCCGCTGCAGCTCCTCGAAGGCGCCATCACGCCGGCTGGCCTGCATTATGTCCGCATCCACAACGGCGTTCCCGATATCGATCCGAACCAGCACACGCTTGCCATCTACGGCATGGTGAAGCAACCGCTCATCTTCACCGTGGATTCGCTGATGCGCTATCCCATGCAGTCGGAGATCCGCTTCATGGAATGCGCCGGCAATTCGGGCGGCATGAACGCACCCGCCGCGCCGCAGCAAACCGCGGGCGATATTCACGGGCTTCTCTCGGGGTCCGAATGGACGGGCGTGAAGCTCTCCACTTTGCTTGACGAAGCCGGACTCGATCCCAAGGCGACGTGGATTCTCGCCGAAGGCGCGGACGGCGCCGGCATGAGCCGCAGCGTCCCGGTGTGGAAGGCGATGGATGACGCGATGATCGCGCTCTATCAGAACGGCGAGCCGATTCGTCCCGAGCAGGGCTTTCCGATGCGGCTGCTGCTGCCCGGCTTCGAAGGCAACACCAATGTGAAATGGATTCGCCGTCTCAAGGTGATGGATACGCCGATGTACACGCGCGATGAGAC
>DATHDZ010000200.1:0-3275 GCA_035318785.1 Micropepsaceae bacterium | reverse complement strand
GACAGCGTGATCGAAGGCGCCCAGACCGTGTTTGCGCATCTGAAGCTTCGCGCCGATCCTATCGAGGCCGATGCGTTGGAGAACAGTCCTGCGATCCGGGCACTCTCCGCGCGCCCGCACTGACGCATTTCCATCGTTTCGGCGAACCCGCTATAAAGCTCTGGCTTTGCTGGGATTGGTGAGCACCATGAAATCTGCCCAAATTTTGCGGCACGTCGCGATTGGCGCATCTCTCGCCGCCCTGGTTTGCGGGACTCTCGGGATTGGCTCTCTAGCGGCCCAGCCGCAGCTAAGCGGTGCGGTGACCCGCGCGACAATCGGCGTCGCGGACCGGGCCATCGGTGATCGAGAACAATGCATCCGTGCCGGAGTCCGGTGCGCCCAGAGAACTTACATCCTCTACACGCCGCGCAATGTGAAGCCCGGCGCACCGCTTCTTTTCGTCTTCCATGGCTCGGGCGGCGATGGCGAATCCATGCGCGACGTGACGGGCTATGAATTCGACATGCTCGCGGACAAGAATGGCTTCCTGGTCATCTATCCCGATGGCTATCAGACGACTTGGAACGATTGCCGCAAGGGTTCGCCTCAGCCTGCGCGAGTGATGAACATCGACGATGAAAGTTTCATCGAAGCGATGATCGCGAGGGAAGTGGCCGCGCACGGTATCGACGCGAAACGCGTCTTCGCCGCGGGCTGGTCGAATGGAGGCCAGCTCAACTACCGGCTGGCGATGGAGCGCGCCAAAGCGTTCGCAGGCATCGCCGTGATTTCGGCGAGCGTGCCGCAACCTTCGAACCTTGCCTGCACGCCATCGGGTGCCGCCATGCCGGCGATGATCATCAATGGCACAGACGATCCGATAAATCCCTTCAACGGCGGCAACGTGATGCTCGGCTCCACGAACCTAGGCCCGGTCTATTCCTCGCAGGAGACGGCGCAATATTGGGCGAAGCTGAACGGGATTACCGGCATCCCGGAAGTGAAACGCTTGCCGCACAAGAATGCGTCCGATCCGACCTATGTCGATGAGATGATTTGGTCTGCGGCCGGCAAGCCCGGCGTCGTGCTCTATGCCGTGCATGGCGGCGGACATGTCGTGCCGACGAAGATGCCGAAGGACTGGGGCGGTCTTGGCCGCGAGACGGGCGATCTGGATGCGCCGGCCGTGATCTGGGACTTCTTCTCGAAATTGCCCAGCCGCCCCTAGAAGAGTTTTGGTTTGAGCGGAAGCGAATAATTACCCCATGTCATTCCCGCGAAGGCGGGAATCCAGTTGCTTGATAGACCGTCCCGGATGCCCGCATTCGCGGGTATGACAATTGTGTGTTTCGTATGATTCCAAAATAACCCTAGACCGCAACCGGATACCGCGTCTCTTGGATTTCCTGAAAGGCGTCGCCCGACCAGGCCATGACTTTCACCGTAACGGATCCCGGTTCCAACCCGATCAGATTGTAGCTGTTTCCATCGTGCCCCCGCGTGCGCGTAGAAACTGCGGTGCCCGCATGGACGACGAGCACCGAACCATTCAGCAGCAATTCGGCTGCAGCTTCGCCGCTCACGGGGCGATGGTGATGGCCCGAGAGCAACAGATGGACGCCGACATCGACAAGTTCGCGGAGCGCAAGGATGGCGCGGCCGGCCAGTTCGACCCGCGCTTCGCCATGCGCGGACGCGATGGGATGGTGTGTCACCACGATTTTCCAGGCGCCCGCAGGCGCCTCGGAGAAGGTGCGGCGGATATGCGCCATCTGGTCGAACGAGACCCGCCCGTTCTTCCAGGTGAGGCGGCGTGCCGTATTGAGCCCGAGAACCAGCATGTCCTCGTCGGCGTAGATGCTCTCGTCCAGGCCTGCCGGAGCGATATGCCGGTTGAATTTGGTGAATGGCTTGAAGAACCGCTTGTGCAAATTGTAGAGCGGGACGTCATGATTTCCCGGCACGACCAGGACAGGTCCGGCAATGCGTTCGAGAAAATGCCGCGCCTGGACGAATTCCGCATCCCTTGCTCGCTGTGTGAGATCGCCGCTGACCGCGACCAGTTCGGGGCGGCTTTCGGTCAGGCTCTTGAGCAGCGCTTCCACCTTATGCGGATCGTGGCGGCCGAAATGGAGATCGGAGATATGGGCGATTCTGCGCATCAGGGTTCCGTGGGAATCGGGGCATAGACAAGCAATTCCCCCGCTCTGATCCGGTAATGAAGCGGAGGCCGCAGGAACGCCACCTCTCCGTCGAGCGCGACGGCAACGCGCTTTTTTCGTTCTCTGGCGGCGATGTCCGCCTGCTTCGCGCCGAACGTGTGGAGATCACGTTCGGAATCCGCAAGACCGAGAAGCGAACGCAAAGTAAACCACAGAAGCGATAGCCGGGTCTGGTGCTTGACGATATAGAACCACAGTTCACCCGCATCCAATCTTTCGCGCTTTCGCGGCGCCGTGAGGCTCAACGTATATTTGTTGTTGCCGACAAACAGGCACGGCGTCCGGCACGGCTCGACCCATCCTTCGGCGCGAACGCGAAGACGGCGAACCGGAAACACGCGAACCATATGCAAGCCGGCGATGACCATGGCGGTCCATTTGCGCAGCCCCGCACGGCGACGCAGCCTTTCGCGGTCCAGCACCATGTACGGATAAACGCCAATCGAGGAGTTGTTGATGAAGATGATTCCGTTCACGTCGCCGACATCAACGTTCACGCCATGCGCCGCGGCGACAACATCCACCGCTCCGTCCAGGTCCATCGGGATTCCGAGATCTTTCGCGAAATGGTTCAGAGTGCCGAGAGGAAGAATCCCCAGCGGCACGCCGGTACCGGCAAGCACCCCCGCCACCGTGTGAATGGTTCCATCGCCGCCGCCCGCGATGATGGCATCGACTTCGTTTCTCTTGGCCTTTTCCAGCGCCTGGCTCGCGGCGTCCGCAAGCTTGCCGCCGGAGAGACCTTCAACTTCGCACGAGATGCCGCGTGCCGCGAAAGCGGAACGGACAGTATCGCGAATCTCTTCGCCGGGGCGTCCATCGACACTCCCGGCCAGGACATTCAACAGGGCAACGACTCTCAGCGGCGGGTGCGTCTCCATGGGCCTCTTATCGCCGGATTCTGTCGGCGCGCCCATTCTGCAGCCGATTTGCCGCGAGCCAGCAGGTCAACGCCCATGCCGAGCCGATGCTCCAACCCGCCAGCACGTCGGTCGGGTAGTGCAGCCCCAGAAAGACACGGCTTACCCCGATCAGGAAGACAAGGAAGATCGCCACCGCCATGACATAGAT
>DATHDZ010000199.1:0-2097 GCA_035318785.1 Micropepsaceae bacterium | reverse complement strand
GCCGTATCTCAAACAGCGTCACCCGAATCGCTTGCCGCGGCGAAGGAGCTGATGATCGCGGTCAAAATGAGCGATCAGGTCAAGCTGATGCTTCCGGCCATCATGGAGCAGCTGAGGCCCCTTATCGTCAAAGGCAGCCCTGAACGAGAGCGCGATTTCGATGCGTTTATGCCGATCATGATGCAAGTTATGAACGCGAAGATGGAGGAATTTCTGAACTTGAGCGCGCAAATTTACGCGCGGCGCTTCACTGCCGATGAAATGCGACAGGTGTCGAATTTCTACCGGACGCCGGCCGGTGATAAATTTCTACAGAAGCAGCCGGAGGTCTTTCGAGAAGCCACCGCTCTTGGGCAGCAATTCGGCCAAGACATAGCGCGGATAGCCTACGATCGCATGGTCGAAGAGCTCCGCAAGCGCGGCCACTCTCTCTGACGCGCGGTACTGCCGTTATTTCGCGCCGAAGGCGCCGAGGATGGCTCCCATCAGAAGCAGCACGGCCAGCCAGTGGCCGCCGTCGATCAGCAGCAGCCGCCAGTTGCGGCCGGCAAACCCGTTATTCACCGCCATGGTGGTGATGACGAAGCCCACCCAAGCGAAGGCGGCGGAGATAATGCCGTTCCGCAAGGTGAACTGTCCCGGGCCGAGATGGGCGATCATGCCGGAGAGAATCCAGGCCATCACGATCAGCGCCAGCAAGGCGACGACGAAGGGGACATAGAAGCTCGGCGACTTCTGTGCCTGCTTTATTTTATTGGCCGAGACGCCCGCGGCGGCCTGCCAGGGCTTGGACAAAACCGTGTACCAGACCGCGCCCAGGAGCCATCCCGCCACGGCTGCGGCAAAGATTGCCCAATAATTGATGCTCGCGACTGCCATCGAAATCTCCCGCCCCTCTGATTAGTCTTTCAGTCCGCCCATGCGGCAGACCGCTTTCCATTCCGCGTCGGTCACCGGCTGCACCGACAGGCGGCCGTATTTCACCAGCGCCATCTCTGCGAGTTTCTTGTCGGCCTTGACGGCGGCCAACGTCACCGGCTTCGGCAGCGGCGTTAGTGCTTTCAGATCCACCGACACGAAGACGCCCTTCTCATCGGTGGGGTCGGGGTAAGCCTCGCGCACCACTTCGGCCACACCCACCACCTGCTTCTCATCGCCGGTGTGATAGATGAAGGCCCGGTCGCCCTTCTTCATTGCCTTCATGTGATTGCGTGCGGTGAAATTGCGTACGCCGGTCCAGGCGTCGCCCTTGGCGCCTTTTTTCTTCAGGTCGTCCCAGGAATATTCCTCGGGTTCGGTTTTCAAAAGCCAGTAGGCCATGAGCGTCGCTCCAATCAATGTTCGGCGCGAAAGGGGCGCGTCAGCAGCGATTCCGTCACTTGGTCGATGCTCAGCGTGCCGCTCAGCACGGCGGCGACGGCCGTCGCGATCGGCATATCGATTTCCTTGTCCTTCGCCATCTCCACCAGCACAGGCGCGGTGGCGACGCCTTCCGCCAGCTTGTCACCGTGCAACGCTTCCATCTTGCCTTGGCCGAGCGCGACACCCAGCGAAAAATTCCGCGATTGCGGGCTGGAGCAAGTGAGGATGAGATCGCCAAGGCCCGACAGGCCTGTCAGCGTCTCCGGTTTCGCACCCAGCGCCCGCCCGAAGCGCGACAATTCGGCGAAACCGCGGGTGGTCAGCGCGGCTGCAGCGCTGGCGCCCAGCCCGCGCCCGACCACGATGCCGGCGGCGATGGCTAGTACGTTCTTCGCCGCGCCGCCAATCTCCACGCCGCGCATGTCGGTGGAATGATAAAGCCGGAACGCCGGCGAGCCGAGCGTGCGCGCCAGCATCGCGGCGGTGTCTTCATCGTGCGCGGCAAGCGTCACCGCGGTTGGTAGCCCGCGCGCCACATCGGCAGCGAAACTCGGCCCCGAAAGAATGGCAGGAATGACGCCGGGTGCTGACTCCGCGATTACTTCGGTCATGAATTTTTGCGAGCCGTGCTCGATGCCCTTGGCGCAAGCGATCACGGGTATGCCATCGAGCTTGCGCAATTCCGTTGCGACCGAACGCAACGCCTGCGCTGGCACCACCAGCAGGATCACATCC
>DATHDZ010000198.1:0-3187 GCA_035318785.1 Micropepsaceae bacterium | reverse complement strand
AGAGCCGGCGATGAGCTATTACGAATCGCGCACCTATTCGCAGATCTTGCCCAACGGAAAAGCCTACCGGTTCTATTTCCTGCAAGAGGTCAAATCCTTCATCACCACGCCGTCGCCGGGATTGCTGTTGAAGGAGCCGGGTTATTACGAGATCTCGGGCATCGCTTATTCGGGCACGGGCCGGATTAAGAAAGTTCTGGTCTCCGCCGATGGCGGCCAAAGCTGGGGCGAAGCGGCGCTGCAGGACCCGGTGCTGCCCAAGGCCTTTACGCGCTTCCGCATGCCGTGGCGCTGGAACGGCGGCGCCGCGATCCTGCAGAGCCGTGCCTGGGATGAGAGCGGCACGGTGCAGCCGACGCGCGCGCAATTCGTGGCGCTCCGCGGGCAGACGACGAAACCGCCTTCGGTGCTGGATTTCCCGAGCCAGCATTTCAACGCCATCACCAGTTGGGGCGTGGATGCTCAGGGGGGAGTGAAACATGTTTACGCGTAGGATGGCTCTCCTCGCCGCGCCGATGGCTTTCGCGCTCGCGGCAAGCGCGTTCGCCGCCGATAGCCCTCGTCTCGGAAAGCCGATCAGCCCGGCAGACATCGCGCCCTGGGACATCACCATCATGCCCGACGGCACGGGTCTGCCGCCCGGAAGCGGAACGCCCGCCCAGGGCGCGCCGATCTTTCAGCAGAAATGCTCGGCCTGCCACGGCGAAAACGGCAAGGGCGGGATTGCCGCCGCTGTGACCGCCGGCCCACCGCGCGCGAGCCTGGACGGCGGCAAGACCATCGCGAATTTTTGGCCCTATGCGACGACGATCTTCGACTTCGTGCGCCGCGCCATGCCGTATAACGCACCGCATTCGCTCAAAGACGACGAGGTCTATGCGCTGACCGCCTATCTTCTCTCGCTCAACAGGATCATCGGCCAGAACGAGGTGATGAACGCGCAGACTCTGCCCAAAGTGAAAATGCCCAACAGAGACAATTTCATCATCCGGTTTCCGGAAAGAATCTGAACCACGGCAACGGTTCCTAAGGGAGGACTATCATGCGGTCTGCATATATTCTCGGCATCGTCATCACTGCTGCGGTCGCCATCTCGGGCGAAAGCGGATTCGCACAAAGCGCCGATCCGAACAGCGCACCCAATCTCTATCGCGAAGATGCCGGCTGGGCAAAGCTCATGAACGGCCGCAAATGGGGCGCGGTCTCCGCCGTCGACATCGACCGCGACGGCAAGAGCGTGTGGGTGTTCGATCGCTGCGAGACGGCGGATGATTGTTCTGCTGCCTCCAATCTGGATCCGATCCAGAAATTCGATGCGTCCGGCAAGCTCGTCTTCAGCTTCGGCAAGGGCATGTTCAATTATCCGCATGGCATCTATGTCGATGCCCAGGACAATCTCTGGGTATCGGACGGTCGTGTCGTCAAGAACAACGGCAAGGGCCACACTGTCATGAAGTTTTCCCCGCAGGGCAAATTGCTGATGACGCTTGGCACACCGGGCGTTCCGGGCAATGACGAGAAGCATTTCAACGCGCCGTCCGACATTCTGATCGCGCCCAATGGCGACATCTTCGTCGCCGACGGACATGGCGGGGAGACCAATGCGCGGATCGTCAAGTTCGACAGAGGCGGCAAATTCCTCAAGACCTGGGGCAAGAAGGGAACGGGCCCTGGAGAATTCGATGCGCCGCACGGGCTCGCCATGGATTCTGCTGGAAGGCTCTTTGTCGCCGACCGCTCCAACAGCCGCATCCAGATTTTCGATCAGGACGGAAAATTCCTCGCCGACTGGCGCCAATTCGGCCGGCCCAGCGGCGTCTTCATCGACAAGAAAGACATCATCTACGTCGCCGATTCCACCTCGGGCGACAAGACGAATCCCGGCTACCAACAGGGCATCCGCGTCGGCAGCGTCAAGGACGGCAAGGTGACGGCCTTCATTCCGTGGACCGAAACCAACACGCTGGAAGGCGTTGCGACCGATGATACCGGCAATATCTATGGCGGCTTCACCAACACGCTGAACTTCCGCAGGTTCGTGAAGAAATAGAAGAAATAAACGACCCTCCCCTTGAGGGAGGGTCGATCCGGCGTAGCGCGAAGCCGGATCGGGGAGGGGACCATGCGGCCGCCGCAGCTCAACCCGCGCCGCCGGATATTGAAGCACGAACGCGCGCGCGATCTGCGCTCGTCTGCTACCGAATTCGAGCGCAGACTCTGGAGTCTGTTGCGCCGTAAGCAAATGGCTGGTTTGCGCTTCCGTAGGCAGCAGACCATCGGTCCTTATATCGTCGAATTCTATTGTTCGGCCGCCAAACTCGTCGTCGAGCTCGACGGTGATCAGCATGGCACGGATGGTCGCCTTCGTTATGACGAAACGCGCACGCGCTGGCTCACAGCTAACGGCTGCCACGTTTTGCGATTCTCGAATACGGAATTGTTGCAAAGCCTACAATCGGTGCTTGATGGCATTTGGCGCGCGATCCAGGAGAGCGGTGTGCCCCTCCCCGAACCGCTTCGCGGTTCGACCCTCCCTCAAGGGGAGGGTGGAAGTATGCTAGGACAATGACGAGTTCGGAGAACTTTATGCTGAAACATATCACCGCCGCTGCCCTTACTCTGAGTCTGGTCGCGGGCGTTGCCTGGGGTCAGGACCGCTCGCAGTCGCGCTCGATGGTCGCGTCGCAATCGGGCGTGGTGGCGAGCGAAAGCGTTCTCGCTTCCCAGGTGGGCGCGAAGATTCTCGAGAATGGCGGCAATGCGATCGACGCTGCCGTCGCGACCAACGCGATGATGGGTCTCGTCGCCCCGATGAATGACGGCATCGGCGGCGATCTCTTCGCGATCATCTATGAAGCCAAGACGGGCAAATTATACGGCCTCAATGCATCGGGCTGGTCGCCCGCGGCGCTGACCGCGGACTATCTGCTCGCCAAGGGCGTCAAATCGATGCCTCAGCGCGGCATCAACTCCGTGACGGTGCCCGGTACCGTCGATGGTTGGGACAAAATGTTGAAGCGCTTCGGTCGCAAGAGTCTGGCCGATGTGCTCGCGCCCGCGATCGGCTACGCCGAAGACGGTTTCCCCGTTGGCGAAGTCGTCAGCGTCTATTGGCGCGATAGCGAGAAAGTCCTGAAAGAGGATGAACCCACTGCCAAGACCTACCTCGTCAAAGGGCGGGTGCCGG
>DATHDZ010000197.1:0-2386 GCA_035318785.1 Micropepsaceae bacterium | reverse complement strand
TTACGGTAAACCCGCTTCGGCGCGGCTCAACGTCTTTTCCGCGACGCGTCTTTGGGAATCGTTGCACTGATATGTGTCGGGCAGGATGACGATCTTCTCCGTGTAAAAGCGTCGATGCTCCTCGGGAATGACGATCGGGTCACCGATGATGTAGTCGACATAGGAAGCGCCCATCGTGCCGGGATAACCGAGATAGTTGACCTGAACCGGCGCAGGGCGCAGCGCGAGAAGGCCCGGGCGGCAACCCGAAGCGAAACCCATCAGATCGACGGCAATGTCGACTTCCATCTGGCGCAGGAGTGCAGCGGTTTCGGCGTCGGTTTGACCCTCTGCGTCTATGAAGCCGTCGAAGGCGTTTTTCACACGCGCGCGCATCTCGCTGCCATCGTCCGCAAACAACGAAACCGCAATGGTCTCGAAGCGCGACCGGTCGTGATGCTCGAACAAACCCGCCGCCAGCCAGGACGTCGCGTGGTCGCAGAAATCCGCCGAAATATAGGCGACGCGAATCTTGTCGTGACGATAGGGCTCACCGCGCCACAGCGGGTCGGGCGACGCCGGCCAGCCGCGCGCAAAGATGCGCGCGCATTGCAATTGGTCCGCCGGCGATACCGATAGCCTGGCATTGATCAATGGTTGAATGACGCGTTTGCCGGCGTGCAGGCCTGCCGCGATATCGGCGCGGTCTTGCTCAAGAAGCCGCCAATCGCAGCATTGCAATCTGCAAAACACCAGGTGCCCATGAACATCGGAGAGTTCGGGATGAACGCTGAGCAGCTTCTCGTAATTGCGGGCCGCCCCGTCGAACCGCTTCAGCGCCAAGAGGGCAGCTCCGCGATTGACCAGCGCTTCGGCCAAATTCGGATCGAGCGCCAGTGCTTTATCAAAACAAGCGAGGGCTTCTTCGTGACGATTCAGATTCTGCAGGATGCAGCCGCAATTGCTCCACACCCCCGCGATTGCGGGGTTGACGGCAAGGGCGGCGCCGAAATCCTTCAGCGCCTCATTGTGGCGGCTCAACGCCATGAGTGAGGCGCCGCGATTGATCAACGCTTCGATGAAGACGGGCTTGTTCGCCACGGCGCGATCGAAAGCCGCGAGTGCATCTTCGATACGGTTCAAGCGCTGCAAGGAGCAGCCTTGGATGTAATGTGCTTCGGGCATGCGCGGGTTGATGTCTACGACCTGGCTCATCAGCCGTTCGGCTTCGCCATAATGCGCGCCCTGATAGTGGAGAAATCCGAAGGCATAGAGAGCTTCGACATTGCGGGGATTGAGACGCAGGATTTCTCCGTAAAGACGGGACGCTTCCGCGAAATTTCCCGCCTTGTGCTGGCGTTGCGCGTTTTGGAAGAGAATTTCGCTCATCGTGAAAGAATTCTGGGGCTCGTTTCGCGATTCAGCGCGAAAGTCTTAGGCGCATCACCGCGCTTATGGTGCTGCCACATGAATATCTTCCGTGACGCGATCCAGATTGGTCAAGCACCATAATGCATGGATGGAAGAGAACAATGGCCAAGAATTCCACGTTCTTGAAGGGCCTGAATGATTATGCCCGTTGTTCTATACTGCCTCTGCGTTATGATGATTTTCCATGAAATTCATGATCGCCGTCCCCGCCTATGGGGGATCTATCAAGAACGCGTGCGTTGAAAGTCTGCTCAAATTGCAGGCGAGCCTTCATGCCCGCGGCGTTTTGGCAGACTATGGCATCCTGAACATTGCGGGCATTCCGGAGACGCGAAACTACTACGCAAGTATCCTGCTGCAGCGCGCCGAACATTCCCACGTTCTGTTCGTGGACAGCGACATGGCTTTCGAGCCGGCGAGTTTTTGGAAATTGGTCGACGCGCAAAAGCCGCTGGTAGGGTGTATTTATCCGAAACGAAAGGCCAATGCGGGCTTCGTGGTTTACAACCATGGCCCTATCCGAGCCAAAAACGGATTGGCGCAAGTGGAGGGCATTGGCATGGGCCTTTGTCTTATCCAAGCGGGGTGCTTCCGCGCACTCCTCGATACCGGCCAAATTGCCAAATACCACGGCCACCCATTCACACCATATGGGCTAACGGGTCCGCTTCTCGGGTTCTTTGATCCGACGCCCATCGAGGGAGAATACACGACGGAAGATTACGCTTTCTGTCGCCGCTGGCGGACGCTGTGCGGCGGGGACGTGTGGGCGCTCCCATCGGAAGACATTGGGCATGTTGGCGAATATGTTTACCGGGGCAAGCCGGACGTCACCGGTTGATGCTCTTGAGCGCCGCGAGCTTGCGCGGCCTCCCGTCAGGAGGCGATCTTATCCGCGAGATCGGAAAAATCGCCTCCTGACGGGAGGCCGCGCAAGCTCGCGGCGCTCAAGAGCATCAAGCGGTGACGTCCGGTT
>DATHDZ010000196.1:0-13012 GCA_035318785.1 Micropepsaceae bacterium | reverse complement strand
CACCGTCTCACCGCGGAACGCGGTTCGACACCTCCCCCGCTTGCGGGGGAGGAAAGCGGACGGCGTTAACTTTCCTCCCCCGTTTACGGGGGAGGTGCTCGCGAAGCGAGCGGTGGGGGGATCAGCGCGCTACTTCTCGATTTGCGTCACGGACCCGTCGGCATGTTTGCCTTGCGCGCGATATTGTCCGAGCGCGCGCAACAATGCCGCATCCGTCACCGTATAGAGCACGGCGTCGTTCCTGCCGGTGTTGACGTGGCGGCGCCAGAGGAAATTCGGCAGCGCCATGATGTCGTTCTTTTCCCAGTCGAAGCGCTGATTGCCGATTTCCGTGAATCCCTGACCTTCCATCACCACGATGAACGTGGAAGAGGTCTCGCGCTTCATCAGCAATTCTTCGCCGGGCCGTAGCAGCTGGGCGCAATAATCGAGCGACGCAAAGACCGGGCCGCCGTTCAGCGGATTGACGAATTGCATCTTGATGCCTTCGAACGGGTCGCCCTTTTCCTTGCGAAGTTTCTGCAGCGCGTCCATCACATCGACACCCTTGTAATGGAGCATCGGTGTCGCGCCATTGCCCCAGCCGCGCTGGTTCGACGTGAACAGCGGCTTCATTCCGCCATGGCCATAGAGCCGCGTCGAATGGCCGTCCGAATGCACAACCGGCTGTGATTTGGCGTTGCTCTGAGTCGCATCGACGTAATCCTGATCGACCCAGACGCAGTCGAGATATTCCATCAGCGGCCAATCGAGCATGTCGATCCACATCATCGGCTCGTCGTCGTCATTGCCGTGATCGTGCCAGGTGCCGTTCGGCGTGAAGACGATGTCGCCGCGGCGGCATTCGCAGCGCTCGCCTTCGACATTGGTATAGCCGCCCTTCTCGGAAAGGATCGTGCGGCTGGCGTTTGGGCTGTGGACATGGGCCGGCGCGATGTCGCCGCGATTATAGACCGCGATGGAGCAGCGGATCGTGTTGGTGATCTGCAAACGCCCGCCGAGGCCCGGATTGGTGAGGAGTATCCCTTGGCGATCGGTCGTCTCCAGTGGCTTGATCTCGGCATTTCGGGCGATGTCCGAGATGCGCTGGAGATAGGGGTGGATCTCGCGCCAGCGCCAACGGTGCGCCACCATTTTGAGCTGATTGGCGGCCACCCGGCCGGTGGCCAACTCGCCGACTGCATCGCTCACGTCGGCGAACCAAGGCCGCTGCGCGGGCGCGTTGGCCTGGGTGCGAATCCACGCATGCAGCTTCGCGGTCTCGCTGTTCAGCTGTTCCATGAGCTCGGCCGCGTTCAGCTTCTTGGACTGGCTCTGCTCTTTCGTGACGACCGCCATGCGATGAACTCCCACAGAATTTGCTTTTCTTACGAAATATAGTGACGGCTGCGACTTTGCAAACCGCTTTGGTTCCGATCAATGAATAGGGCCTCAGCGGGTCAAGAATTCCTTGAGGGTACGGGTAAAGAGCTCGGGATTTTCCATGTTGGAAATATGGCCCGCTCCGGGGATTTCGACCAGACTCGAGCCTCCAACGGCAGCGTGGAGCGCTTTCGTCCCCGCTAGGGCGGCGTCCTTGGTGCCGCATATGAACTTCGTTTCATTCTTGATCATCCCGAGGCCGGGCCTCAGATCGAAATTCGACAGCGCATAGGCACAGCCGATGAAACCGGCCGCGGGTGTCGTGCGGATCATCTCTCGCGCTTTGTCGATCACCGGTTTGTTCGCGGTAATGAACTCGGCCGGAAACCAGCGTGCGATGGTCGACTCGACCAGCGCCTCCATGCCATTCGCGCGGGCAACAGCAATGCGCTCTTCCCATTGCTGCGCCGATTGCGGCGTGGAGGCCGGGCCGCAGTCGCACGCCACCACCCGGTTCAGGCGATCGGGATGTTTTTCCGCCAGACCGATCGCGGTCATGCCGCCCATGGAAAGCCCGACGAAATGGGCCCGCTTGATCTCGAAGGCATCGAACAGCGCCACGGCATCGGCGACCAGCCGATCGAAATCATACGCGCCGTCCGGCGCTTCGGTCTCCCCATGGCCGCGGTGGTCATAGCGAAGAATGTGGAAATGATCGCGCAGTGCGTCGGTCTGTTCGTCCCACATCGAAAGATTGGTGGCGAGCGAGTTGGCGAACACCAGCCAGGGTGCGCCGTCGCGCCCATCGACCCGGCAATGGAACGAGATTCCGTTGGCTTTGATTTTCATGGCTGCGCTTTCGGTTCAGCTGCGCTCTTCCAGAAATCTTGGAGCAGCGCGAGGAGGGGTTTGGGTGAGGTTGTCGGCATGAAATGCCCCGCGTCGATGGTCTCGAACCGGGCGCCCGGAATTTTCTTGGCGATGCCTTCGGTGACCGAAACCGCGCGGATGTAATCCTGCCGGCCTGCGATGACCATGGTGGGACATTCGACGCGTTCGAGCAGGCTCAAAAGATTGGTTCGCGCCATCATGCGGAACGCGTGCCCAAACCCGACCGGGTCGTTCGCGAGATAACGCCCGCGATAATTCTCATAGGTTTCGCGATCCGACAGTTCCGGCGGATAGGACTTGTCGAGCATCCCGGGGAGCACGCCGCGTATGCCTTCGCGTTCGGCGAGAGCTGCGACATTGTTGAGCGCGTCGGCGCGGCTCGGATCGACTCCGGGCGCAGGGTTGCAGAAGACCAGCGACGCGATCTCGCGCGATTCGCGCTGGTACAGGCTCAGCGCCTGCATGCTCGAAGCGGCCAGCGATACGACATGATAGGGCGGCGGAAGCTTGAGGTTCGCGAGCAGACCGCGAAGATCATCGACCAGCGTCTCGATGCTGTAAGGTTGGCGGACCTTCTCGCTGAGGCCAAATCCGCGCTGATCGTAACGGAAAACGCGAAAGCGTTTCGCCAGATCGGGAACGACGCCGTCCCAACTGTCGAGGGAGCCGCCGATCTCGTGCAGGAAGATCACTGTCGGCCCGCTTGTGCCTTGAACCTTGAAATGAAAGCTGACCCCGTTGGCCTCAATGAAAGGCAATGGCTCTCTCCTTGTCTCACTGGACCGGAGTGTATTGCACCCCGCTCGGCAGTCGGGCAACGGCGTCGCCGAGGCAGGCGGGTGGAACTCTATTGAGCTTGGTTTCGCGGCGGCCTATGAATGGCGAGCCCCAGGCTTACCCTTCGAACTTGGAGCGTAACACCTTCCAAATAAAGGGAGAATTGACGTGAACGTGGTCGTCAGAAACATCCGCCGGGTGGATCCGGCCGTGGTCGAAGGCTATTCCGGCATAGGGGTCGCGACCGTACATGAAGCGCAAGGGCGCAAGGGTCTGTTGGCCTCCTATATGCGCCCGATCTATCGCCCCTGCCATATCGTGGGCGCGGCCGTCACCTGCGAGATGGCGCCGGGTGACAATTGGATGCTGCACGTTGCGGTGGAGCAATGTCGGAAGGGTGACATCCTCGTCGCGGCTCCGACCTCGCCCTGTGAAGACGGCTATTTCGGCGAGCTGATCGCCACACAGCTCCAGACGCGCGGCGTTGCGGGGCTCATCCTCGAGGCCGGCTGCCGCGACGTCGCCGAGCTCACCAAGATGGGCTTCCCGGTCTGGTCTCGGGCAGTCTTCGCCCAAGGGACCGTCAAAGAGACCGTCGGCAACGTCAATATGCCGGTGGTTTGCGCCGGCCAGCTGATCAATCCGGGCGATCTCATTGTCGCGGACGATGATGGTGTGGTCGTGGTGCGCCGCAAAGAAGCGGCCAATATTTTAAACTTGAGCCGCGAGCGCGAAGAGAAGGAAGCGAAAAGCCGCCAGCGTTATCTGCGCGGCGAGCTGAGCCTCGATGTCGCCAATATGCGCGGCAGATTGGCCGAAAGAGGACTCACCTATGTCGACACCGCGCCCGAGGACTGAGCGGGGATGGCGGCCGGTTTCTCGCGCATTGCGCTGATCGGGTTCGGCGAGGTCGGGCAAACGCTCGGTACCGATCTCCTCGCGTGCGGCGTGTCGGTTGCCGCATACGATCCGCTTTTCGAGAATGCCGATAATGCGCCGTCGCGCGCGCTGGCGAAAATTCCCGTGCTCGCGGCGAAGAGCGCGCCCGATGCGGTCAAACATGCCGAACTTGTCATCAGCGCGGTGACGGCAGCGTCCGATCTCGACGCGGCGCGGTCGGTGGTTCCGCAACTGCCGCCCGGCGCCTTCTATCTCGATGTAAATTCCGTTTCACCCGGCATGAAGCAAGCCTGCTCGCAGATCATCGATGCCGCGGGCGGCCGTTACGTCGAAGCTGCGGTGATGACACCTATCGCGCCCAAGCGTATCGCTTCGCCCATGCTGCTGGGCGGGCCCCATGCTACGGATTTCATTAGCCGCGCGAACCCGGTGGGTTTCTCCGGCGCGCAAGTCTTCTCGCAAATCATCGGTCAGGCGTCCGCGACCAAGATGTGCCGCAGCGTCATCATCAAAGGCGTGGAAGCGTTGCTCTTGGAATCCATGGTCGCAGCGCGCCATTACGGCGTCGAGAAGACCGTGCTGGATTCCCTGTCCGATCTGCTCCCCGTGGGCGATTGGGACAGGCTAGCGCGCTATATGATCTCGCGCGCGTTGGAACATGGCACCCGGCGCGCCGAGGAAATGCGCGAATCGGCCAAGACGGTCGCGGAAGCGGGGCTGGAGCCGCTGATGACGACGGCCACCGCCGAACGCGAGGATTGGGCGGCAGCGCGGAAAGAGGCGCTCGCCTACGTGAACGATTTGGGCGCCATGCTCGACGCCATCCGCAACACGATGGTGGGGGATGTGCAAGCCGCCCCCAAAGCCGCCGAATAGATCTGGGAGATTTCGCATGATCATCGACTGCCACGGCCATTACACGACCGAACCGAAGCCGCTGATGGATTTCCGCCAGAAGCAAGTTGCCGCCGTAAAAGACGGCTCCGCTCTTCCCTCTCCCTCCTCGGTCAAGATCAGTGACGATGACTTCCGCGCCAGCGTCGAGGGCAACCAGCTCCGCATCCAAAAGGAACGCGGCACCACGCTGACGCTGTTCTCGCCCCGTGCCTCGGGCATGGGACACCATGTCGGCGACTTCAACGTCAGCGAGCAATGGTCGCAGCTTTCCAATGATTGCGTTCATCGCGTCTGCAATTTGTTTCCGGACAATTTCATCGGCGTCTGCCAATTGCCGCAGAGCCCCGGTGTTCCCGTGGAGACTTGCATCCCCGAGCTCGAACGCTGCATCAACGAGCTGGGCTTTGTCGGCTGCAATCTCAATCCCGATCCGTCGGGAGGGAATTGGACCGCGCCGCCGCTGACCGACCGCTACTGGTATCCGCTCTACGAGAAACTGTGCGAGCTCAAAGTGCCGGCGATGGTCCATGTCAGCATGTCGTGCAACCCCAATTTCCACACCACGGGCGCGCATTACATCAATGCCGATACGACCGCTTTCATGCAGTTCATCCAGGTCGATCTGTTCAAGGATTTCCCGGATCTGAAACTCATCGTTCCCCATGGCGGCGGTGCGGCGCCCTATCATTGGGGGCGCTATCGGGGCCTCGCGCAGAATCTGAATCGCCCGCCGCTGGATGAGATGATGCGCAACAACATCTTCTTCGACACCTGCGTCTATCACCAGCCCGGCATCGACCTGCTCGCCAAGCTCATCTCCGTGGACAATATCCTGTTCGCATCCGAGATGCTGGGCGCGGTGAAGGGCGATGACCCGACCACGGGCAAGCCCTATGACGACACCAGGCGTTATGTCGACGCGCTTCCTCTCTCGGGAGCCGACAAGCAGAAGATATTCGAAGGCAATGCCCGCAAGGTCTATCCGCGTCTCGCGTCCAAGCTCGACCGCATCGCGGCGCGGAAATAATTGATGCGCCTTGCGCGCCAGCTCTGGTTCCAGGTCTTCGTCGCGATGGTGGCCGGCGCTGGTCTGGGCTATGCGCGGCCCGATCTCGGGGCGCAGATGCAGCCTTTGGGCGATGCCTTCGTCAATCTCGTGCGCATGATCATCCCACCGGTGATCTTCTGCACCGTGGTGCACGGCGTCGCCTCGATGAACGACATGAAGCGGGTGGGGCGTGTGGCCTTGAAGGCGCTCATCTGGTTTGAAGCCATCACGCTCATCGCGCTCGTCTTCGCGCTTGTCGTGGTCAATGTGTGGCAGCCGGGCGTTGGCATGAATGTCGATCCTGCCGCTCTCGATGCGAGTTCGGTTCGCGCCTACACCACTGCTGCGCAGAATCAGACGATCGCCGCATATCTGCTGCACATCATTCCCACCACGCTGTTCTCGGCTTTCGTGCAGGGTGATGTGCTGCAAGTGCTGTTCGTCTCGGTTCTCTTCGCTTTTGCTCTGGCACTCGTCGGTGAGCCAGGGCGTCCGGTGCTCGACATCATCGGGCGCCTCTCGCAGATATTCTTCCGCATCGTCGGCCTCATCATGTGGGTCGCCCCTTTGGGCGCATTTGGTGCCATTGCCTTCACCGTAGGGCGCTTCGGCGCGGGTTCGCTGCTTTCGCTGGGCGCGCTCATCATTGAGTTCTATGTCGTGTGCGTGCTGTTCGTTTTTGTTGTCCTTGGCGGTGTCGCACGGCTGATGGGCGTGAGCATCTTCCGCCTGCTCTATTACATTCGCGAGGAGCTGCTGATCGTCGCGGCCACAACCTCCTCGGAAACCGTATTGCCCCGTCTGGTGCAAAAGCTGCAGGCGCTGGGCTGCGAAGAATCGGTGGTCGGTCTGGTCATCCCCACCGGCTATTCCTTCAATCTCGACGGTACCTGCCTTTACCTCGCGACGGCTGCGGTCTTTCTGGCCCAGGCAACCAACACGCCGCTCAGTTTCGAGCAGCAGTTGGTGCTCGTCGCGGTAGCGCTCCTCACCTCGAAGGGTGCCGCGGGCGTGGCTGGCGCAGCCTTCGTGGTCTTGGCCGGCACGCTGGCATCGGTCGGTACGGTTCCGGTCGCCAGCGTCGCCCTCGTGCTGGGCATTCACAGGCTGCTGGCGGAGGCTTTGACCTTCGTGAATGTGGTAGGAAATTGCATCGCCACCATCGTGGTCGCCAAATGGGACAATGCACTGAAAACCGAAACGCTTTATGCGCAGATCGGTACGGGCAGTCTGCGGGCGATCCCGGTACCAAAACCGGCCGAGTGAGTTCGATGGAGAGCATGTTGAACAAGAATGCCAACCCGCCCTACATCCCCTTCCACCCCAACCCGTCGAAGCCGCTTTATGTTCCACCGGCCGGCGCGGTGGACGCTCACTGCCATGTGTTCGGGCCGGCTGCCAAATTCCCTTACGCGCGCGAGCGCAAATACACGCCTGTCGACGCACCTAAGGAAAAGCTCTTCGCGCTGCGCGATTTTCTTGGCTTCGACAAGAACGTCATCGTCCAGGCAAGCTGCCACGGGACGGACAATGCCGCGCTTCTCGATGCGCTCGCCCATTCCGGCGGCAAGGCGCGTGGCGTCGCCGTCATCGGCGAAGATGTGACCGACCGCGATTTGAGGGCCATGGACCAGGCGGGCGTCAGAGGCGTGCGCTTCAATTTCGTCAAGCGGCTGGTCGATTTCACGCCGCGCGACGTGCTGGAGCGTATCGCTGCGCGTATCGAGCCCTTGGGCTGGCATATCGTGGTCTATTTCGAAATGCCCGATTTGCCGGAGCTGGAACCTTTCTTTGCCGCGCTTCCCACCACCATCGTGGTCGATCACATGGGCCGCCCCGACGTGAAAAAGGGTGTCGAGCACCCCGAGTTCCAGCGTTATCTGAGCCTTCTGGGCAAGCACAAGAACATCTGGAGCAAGGTCTCCTGCCCCGAACGCCTGACGGTTGCGGGCCCGCCCTATGACGATGTGGTGCCGTTCGCGCGCGCTTTGGTCGATGGCTTCCCTGACCGCGTGCTATGGGGCACCGACTGGCCGCATCCCAATATGCCGGTGGAAGCGCCCGATGACGGGATTCTCGTCGATGTCATCCCGAAGATCGCGACGGCGCCGGCGCTGCAAAAGGCGCTGCTGGTCGACAATCCGATGCGGCTATATTGGGCCTGAAGGAGAGACCGACGATGCCGCTTCCCAAGGACTATGACGATCTGCCCGGAACGGTGGTGTTCGACGCCGACCGGGCGCGCGAGGGCTATCACCTCAACATGTTCTGCATGTCGCTGATGAAGCCGGAGAACCGCGCCACCTTCAAGGCCAACGAACGCGCTTATCTGGACAAATGGCCGATGACCGAGGAGCAGAAACAGGCGGTTCTCAGCCGCGATTGGAACGGCATGCTGCAGCTCGGCGGCAATATCTATTTCACCGCCAAGATCGCCGCGACCGACGGACTATCGTTCCAACAGATTGCTGCCATGATGTCGGGGTCCACCCAGGAGCAATATGCGCAGATGATGATCAAGGGTGGCCGTTCGCCCAACGGCAACCGCAGCAAATCGGAATGGAAGAATCGTGGCTAGGATCGTTGCAGGCGTCGCGACGTCCCATATCCCCGCCGTCGGCGCCGCTTGGGACAATGGCAAGACAGCCGAACCCTATTGGAAACCGGTGTTCGCGGGCTATGAGCGTTCCAAGGAATGGATCGCCAAGCTCAAACCCGATGTTGTGATCCTGGTCTATAACGACCACATGTCGGCTTTCTCGCTCGAGATCGTGCCGACCTTCGCGGTGGGCTGCGCCGCGACATTTCCCATCGCCGACGAAGGCTGGGGCCCGCGGCCCGTTCCGCCCATCAAGGGCCATCCTGAGCTTGCCTCCCACATCGTGCAATCGACGGTGCTGGACGAATTCGACATGACCATCGTGAACAAGATGGAAGTTGATCATGGGCTCACCGTGCCGATGTCGCTGATGTTCGGCCAACCCAAAGGCGAATGGCCGTGCCCGGTCGTTCCGCTCTGCGTCAATGTCGTGGTCTATCCGGTTCCGACCGGGCATCGTTGCTACATGCTGGGCAAGGCGATCCGCAAGGCGGTCGAATCCTTCGACAAGGATTTGCGCGTCGTCATCTTCGGGACCGGCGGCATGTCGCATCAGCTCCAGGGTCCGCGCGCCGGACTGATCAACCGCGAATTCGATACCAACTTCCTCGACAACCTCACCCGGGATCCCGAAGCGCTGGTGCGCATTCCGCACATCGAATATCTGCGCGAGGCGGGTTCCGAAGGCATAGAACTGGTGATGTGGCTCATCATGCGGGGCGCGCTTGATGATGCGGTAAACGAAGTCTATCGCTTCTACCACGTGCCCGCGTCGAACACCGCGCTCGGGCATATTATTCTCGAAAACCAGCGGCAATAGAGAGAAGACCCATGAAGATTTGCGTGGCCGGCCAGGGAGCCTTTGGTCAGAAACATCTGGACGCGCTCAAGCGCATTGCCGACGTGGAAGTGGTGTCTCTGATCGGCGGCAATCCTGCAGGCACCGAAGCGGTCGCCAAGAAATACGGCATCAAGCATTGGGGCAACGACCTCGCCGAAGGCATCGCCCGCGCCGATGCGGTGATCCTGGCGACGCCGACGCAGATGCATCGCGCGCAGGGCGAGCAGGTGATGCGGGCCGGCAAGCATGTGCTGATCGAGATACCCATTGCCGACAATGTCGAAGATTCCGAAGCGCTGGCGAAGATGGCCAAGGAAACCGGGGTCGTCGCCATGGCGGGCCATGTGCGCCGCTTCAATCCCAGCCATCAATGGGTCAAGCGCCGCATCGCCAAGGGCGAGCTGAAGATCCAGCAAATGGACGTGCAGACCTATTTTTTCCGCCGCACCAATATGAACGCGGCCGGCAAACCGCGGAGCTGGACCGACCATCTGCTCTGGCACCATGCCTGCCACACGGTCGATCTCTTCCATTTCCAGACCGGCGAAACCACTTCGGATTGCTACGCCGTGCAGGGGCCGCGTCATCCCCAGCTCGGCATCGCCATGGATATGGGCATTCTGTTGAAGACGCCGTCGGGCGCCATCTGCACGCTTTCGCTCTCCTTCAACAATGATGGGCCGCTCGGTTCCTTCTTCCGCTACATCTGCGACAACGGCACCTATCAGGCCTATTACGACGATCTCGCGGACGGGAAGAAAAACCCCATCGACCTCTCCAAGGTCGACGTGTCGATGGACGGCATCGAGCTGGAAGACCGCGAATTCCTTGCCGCAATTCGCGAGAAGCGCGAGCCCAATTCCAGTCTGGCTCAGGTGCTGCCCTGCATGCGCGTGCTCGGCAAGCTCGAAAGCATCATCGATCCGAAGCGCCAAGCGGTGGTTTAGTTCGCCGGCCATGCAAACGCGCAAACTCGGTCCGTTCGAAATCTCCGCCCTCGGCCTGGGCTGCATGAGCCTGTCGCACGCCTATGGCACGCCGCCCGATGAGCAGACCGCGGGCGCAGTGCTGCTGAAAGCGCTTGATCTCGGGTACCGCTTTATCGATACGGCGGCGCTCTACGGGTTCGGCGCGAACGAGACGTTGATCGGCAATGTGCTCAAAACACGCCGTCGCGACTATGTGCTCGCGAGCAAATGCGGCATGTTCCGCAACGCGCAAGGGTTGCGTGAGGTCGATGGCCGGCCCGAGGTTCTGACGAAGACCTGCGAGGACAGCCTTAAGCGCCTGCAGACCGACGTCATCGATCTCTATTACCTCCACCGCTGGGACAAGCGCATCCCGATCGAAGACAGCATCGGCGCCATGTCCGACATGGTGAAAGAGGGGAAGGTCCGCACCATCGGGCTTTCCGAAGTCTCCGCCGACACGCTTCGAAAAGCGCACCGCGTGCATCCGATTGCGGCGGTTCAGACCGAATATTCGCTATGGACGCGCAATCCCGAGATCGCCGTCCTCGACGCCTGCCGGGAGCTTGGCGTTGCGTTTGTCGCTTTCAGCCCGCTCGCACGCGGCTTCCTGACGGGTGATCTTCGCGACATGACCGTGTTGCCGCCCAAGGACATCCGCCTCGCCATGCCGCGCTTCCAGGGCGAGCATTTCCAGAACAACCTCAAACTGCTTGACGGTTTTTCGGCGATTGCGCGCGAGAATGATTGCACCATGGCGCAATTGGCGCTCGCCTGGCTGCTGGCGAAAGCGCGGCACATCGTTCCCATCCCCGGCACCACCCGTCTCGACCATCTCGCCGAGAATGCGCGTGGCTCTGAGGTTCGGCTTTTGCCGGACGCGATGGAACGCATGGAGGC
The DNA here is from genome assembly GCA_035318785.1 of Micropepsaceae bacterium. Taxonomy (GTDB): domain Bacteria; phylum Pseudomonadota; class Alphaproteobacteria; order Micropepsales; family Micropepsaceae; genus CAIYRG01. The sequence goes on along the minus strand of DATHDZ010000196.1, from coordinate 1,829 downwards.
ACTCATCAACGCCAACACGGTCAGCGGTCCGCGCTACAATGCCGCGACGCTGCCGGAAATCGACACGGAAGGTTCCTGAATTGGACGCCGCAAAGCTGAAGAATTTCGTCAACAGGCTGTGGGACGATTCTGTGGTTCCCTCGCTCACCGACTATATCCGGATCCCCAACAAATCGCCGGCCTTCGACAAGGATTGGGCCGCGAACGGTCATATGGATGCGGCCGTCGCGCTGATGGAGGCCTGGGCTCGGGGGAAGCTCGCCGCGATTCCGGGCGCTACGTTGGACGTGGTTCGCCTGCCGGGCCGGACGCCCGTGATTGCCATCGAGATTCCGGGCGAGGGCGATGAACCGGTGCTGCTCTACGGCCATCTCGACAAGCAGCCGGAATTTACCGGCTGGGCGGAAGGCCTCGGCCCGTGGGCACCCGTGAAGCGCGGCGACAAGCTCTACGGCCGCGGTGGCGCCGATGACGGCTACGCCATGTATGGCGCGCTCTCTGCGATCCTGGCGTTGCATGATCAAGGCATTCCCCACGCGCGCTGTGTCGTGCTGATCGAGGCCTGCGAGGAATCGGGAAGCTACGACCTTCCTTTTTATGTCGATCATCTCAGCAGCCGCATCGGCAAACCCGGCCTGGTCATCTGCCTCGATTCGGGCTGCGGCGATTACGACCGGCTGTGGTTGACCACGTCCTTGCGGGGCGTGGCGACAACCACGTTAACCGTCCGTGTACTGACGGAAGGTGTGCACTCCGGCGATGCCTCCGGCATCGTGCCGTCGAGCTTCCGCATCGCCCGCCGGCTTCTCTCGAAGCTCGAGGATGAAATCAGCGGTGAAATCATCCCGCGCGGCTTCTATGTCGACATTCCGCCCGCGCGCCTGGCGCAAACCAAGGCCGCCGCCGCCATCCTGGGCAAGGACGTCTATGCGAAATTTCCCTTCGCGGGCGGCACGCGTCCGATGGCCGATGATCCCACGGAATTGATCTTGAACCGCACGTGGCGGCCCGAGCTCGCGGTCGTAGGCGGCGACGGGCTGCCTGCGCCCGCCAATGCCGGCAATGTGTTGCTGCCCTCGACGACGCTCAAATTGTCGCTGCGCCTGCCGCCGACATTCCGGGGCGATGCGGTGGCGCTGATGCGAGAAACCTTGACCAAAGACGTACCCTACGGCGCCGAAATCTGTTTCGACGCAGACCGTTTCGTCTCCACGGGATGGGAAGCGCCGGCGCTCGCACCCTGGCTCGAGGAATCCGTGGCGCGCGCGGGCAAGGCCGCCTTCGGTCAGGATGTCGCCTATATGGGCGAAGGCGGCAGCATCCCCTTCATGGGCATGCTGGGCGAGAAATTCCCCGAGACGCAGTTCGTGATCACGGGCGTGCTTGGTCCCCAATCCAACGCCCACGGCCCCAACGAATTCCTCCACATTCCGACCGGCAAGCGCATTTCGGAAGTCATCGCGCGCGTCCTCGCCGATCATCTGCGGCATGGGAAGTAATCTGTCGCCCGAGATGCTATCTTCGAAGGAATTGGAGCAAGCTTTCGAAATGAGCGTGGCCCATGCGACTTGAGACCAAGGGCGAAATCCGGCCGCCGCCGAAACTGAAGGGGCCGGCGCAGTCCGTATCGTTGGAAATCCAATCCTGGCCGGGAGTGATCGCGGCGACGCATTGGTTTCTGTACGACCGCGTGCAGGTGGACTGTGCCGATTTCTACGTCGGAGAAAAGGAACTGGGACACATCCACCTCGACGGCGAATTGCATCTTGCCGTCACGGCCGGCCTGCGCCGTCAGCTCATCGAAGCGGGGCGCGCAGCGGCGTTTCGGT
>DATHDZ010000195.1:0-16815 GCA_035318785.1 Micropepsaceae bacterium | reverse complement strand
CCGCGTGGTCTTTGCCAGCGATTGTCCATTCGATCCCGAAGGCGGCGCGATGTTCATACGCGAAGGTATCCGTTCTATCGCGGATCTTGGTCTGCCTCATGATGTCGAACGGAAAATCTATTATGCGAACGCTATCGGGTTGATGCGTCTTCCACCGCCGAAGTAAACCCTCGTCAGGATTTTTCGGCAGGGACGCGGAAGATTCGCAACAGCATAGCGAGTCCCGAATAATAGCCGAGCACTCCAGCGAGTTCGACCACACGGCGCCGGCCGAATTGGTCGAGCGCTTTCTCGAAGAGCGCATCGGGGACGTCGCGCGTCTCAAAGAAGCTGGTCGCGAATTCGTAAAGGAGCTGCGACTCCGCATCGTCGAATGGCGGCGGCTGTTTCGCCTTCACGGCTGCGATGACCGCCTCGGGAACGCCGGCCTTGCGCGCTTCCGGCGCATGAACGGCGAATTCGTAGTCGGCGCCCCAATGGGACGCCGTGATCAGGACGAGAAGCTCGGAAAGCTTGCGTCCGAGCTGCGTGCGATATCGGCAAAACGCGCCAAGCGCCTGGGTGAGCGAGGCCAGTTCCGGACTTTCCAGGAGAATGTGAAACGGCGTGGGAACCACCCCACCGCGCGGCGCCGCAATGGCGTCGAATACCGCGCGTTGCTCAGGCGAAAGCTGTTCGGGATCGAGTTTTCGAAATCTTGAGATACTCATCTATTCGGCCAAGGCGGGCGCGACCCTGCGGTTGGGCTCCGCCTTCATCGCGACTGCAAGAACGGAGGCGAGGAATAGGAACGCGGCAAGGGTGATGAGGGCAAGCGTGAAGCTTCCGGTCGCATCCTTCACGACCCCGATCAGCCAGGGCCCGAGGCCGCCGAACTGAGCCACGATATTGACGAAGGCGATACAGGTCGCAGCGGCGGCGCCGGTGAAGAACGACCCGGAAATGGTCCAGAACAACGGCGACGCGGCCAGGACCGCGCCGTTGCCAATGCAGAGGAACGCATAGGCCATAACGGGATCGGTCACGAGCGCGCTGGCCAAAAGGCCCACACCGGCAACCAAATAGCATCCCGCCATGTGGCCCTTGCGGTCGCCGACACGATCGGAGCGGCTGCTGACGAAGATAGCGCCGAGGACGCCGAGTGCCGGCGGCACCGCGGACAGGAATCCGACCTGCAAATCGCTGAGCTGACCGAGTTCCTTGATGATCTGCGGCAGCCAGAGCAACAGCCCGTAGAGTCCGATCAGCCCGCAGCCGAACACAAGACCCAGATTCCACACGCGGGGGTCCTTCAGGACCGCGGCAAAGCCCGGATCGCCAACCTGCCCCAACGCCGCCTTCTCGCTTTCAAGTTTTGCGACGAGCCATTCGCGCGATGTCCTATCCAGCCATGTCGCCTGGCTTGGGCGATCCGTCAGCCAAACGAGAACGAAGAAGCCGAGCAGAATGGTCGGCGTGCCCTCGATGAGGAACATCCATTGCCAGCCATGCAGACCCAGAAAGCGATCCAGATAGGTGATGATTGCGCCGGCGACCGGTCCGCCGATGATGGTCGAGCATGACGTTGCGATGATGTAGCCCGCGATCGCTCGCGCGCGATATTTTTCCGGGAACCAATAGGTCACATAGAGCGCAGCCGCGGGAAGAAACCCCGCTTCCGCCAAACCCAAGAGGAAACGAAGCGCGTAGAAACTGGTCGCGTCGCGGACAAAGGCCGTCGCCGTGGAAACGATGCCCCAAGCGAGTAGGATCACGCAAAACCACAGCCGGGCGCCCAGCCTGTGCACCATCATATTGCTGGGGATTTGCAGCAGGACGTAGCCGGCGAAGAAAATCGTCGCGCCGAAGCCATAAACCGACGCGGAAAACCCGAGGTCCTGGTTCATCCGCAATGCGGCAAAGCCGACATTCACGCGGTCCACATAGTTGAAAAACATCAGAACGAACAACATCGGCACCAGCCGCCGGTAAACCCGGCCGACCGTTCTGGCTTCAAGGGTGTTGTCCAATGCTCTCGTCCCGCGACTTTTCTTCGATGAGTTGGGCTTTGCAGTGTGCCGCAGCCGGGTAATCCTTACAAGGAACCGCGTTTGCCACGGATGGGGCTTTTGCCGGCCCAGCGTTCCTCTAATATGGGGAGATCGCAATTCCGTTATGGGCGCGAGGGAAACCGCGCACCCAAGGAGAATACCTCCATGGCAAAACTTCGTCACATCGCTTTGGTCGTCTCGGACGTCGAGGCTTCCGCGAAATTCTATGAACAGGCCTTCGATCTGAAGCGCGTCGGAAAGGCACGGCGTGGAATCTATCTGTCGGACGGGACGGTAAACCTCGCTTTGCTTCAGGTCGAAGGGGATGAGAAGCCGCGCATCTATCATTTTGGCCTCTTTGTCGACGACCTCGCCCAGGCAGAGAAAAAGGCGACCGATGCCGGCGCGGAATACCTCGCGGGACGGCCGACCTCGCCGGATTCGTTCTACGAGTGCAAATATCGCGATCCCGACGGCATCGTCTTCGACATCACCCATAATGGCTGGGTCGGCGCCGTGAAGGATGTGCTCCCGGCAAAAGAAAAAGAACCGGTCGTCTGAACGAGCAAACGGGAATTCGAGGATTTTCATGGATCGGTCGCGCAATCGCGTGCTGATCGTCGGCGCGGGTCCGGTGGGCCTGTGCCTGGCGCTCAAGCTCGCCAAAGAAGGCGTTGCGAGCACTCTCATCGAACAGCTCGCGGACGAGAATTTTCTCGATCAGGTGCCGCGCGCTGGAACCAATCACGCCGCGACGCTCGAGATGTATGACGACATCGGACTATACGAGAAACTCGAGCCGCGCGGCATCATTGCGCCACTGTTCCATTACTGGGATCGCGAGAAAACCGAACTCATCGCCGAGTTCGACCACATCCATTTGAGAAACGACACCCCCTTTCCGTTTGCGCTCCAATGCGAACGCATCAAGATCGTGGAAGAGGCACTGAAGATGGCGAAGGCGCACCCGCTGATCGAGGTGCGGATGGCGACCAGTTTTGTCGGCGTCACGCAGGACGCGGACGGCGTGACGGCCTCGGTCGAGAACGCGGCGGGGGAGCGCGAAACCTTGCCGGGCCGCTACATCGTCAGCGCGGAGGGCGCGCGAAGCATCGTGCGCAAGGAATGCGGCATCGAATTCGAAGGTTTCACCTATCCCGACCGCACGTTGAATATCGAAGTGGCCTATGATTTCCGCCGGCACGGCTACACCGATCGCAATTATATTTCCGACCCGGAAGAGTGGTCGAATCTGTTCCACTGGAAAGGCCCACCGGAGCGCTGGCGCGTTCATTTTCCGACCAAGCCGGACGAGGACCCGGATGCGTTGATGGCGCCCGATGCGATGCAGAAACGCCTGCAGGGATTTCTTCCCACCGGCCGGCCCTTCAATATCATAGGCTGCAATCTCTACACGGTGCATCAGCGCGTCGCGCAAAAATTCCGCTCAGGGCGCGCCATTGTCGCGGGCGACTCGGCGCATGTGAACAGCCCGATCGGGGGCATGGGATTGAACAGCGGCGTGCACGATGCGTTCAACCTGGCGGAGAAGCTTGCGCGCATCTGGCGGAAAGAGGCCGATGAATCGGCGCTCGACCAGTACGAACGTCAGCGCCGCCATATCGCGGTCCAACACACGCAGCTGCAGACCATCCGCAACAAGAAGCTGCTACAGGAAAAGGATCCGGCGGTCAGACAGCGCAATCATGATGAGTTGAGGCGCGCGGCGTCCGATCCCAAACTCGCGCGCGAATTCCTGCTCAGGACATCGCTCATCAGCAGCGTGCGCGAAGCGGCGCAGATCACTTGACACTCAGTCGCTGAAATCAAAAGGAGGATTGACATGACTGCTTCCGTCGAGCGGATTTCTACGGATGCCGCGCCCAAGCCCGCAGGCCATTATGCGCAGGCTTGCTGCTATGGTGACCTCGTCTTTGTGTCGGGCCAATTGCCGGTGAGCCTTGAAGGCAAGGCCCTCGCCGACAAGGGATTTGACGACCAGGCCCGCCTGGCACTCGCCAATCTGCTCTCGATCGTGAAGGCAGCGGGCAGCGGACCTGACCGCGTGCTGAAGGTTACGGCCTTCATCGTCGGAGTCGAAAACTGGCCAGCCTTCAACGCCGTCTATGCGGAGATTTTCGGGGCGGCGCGGCCTGCGCGTTCGGTCGTGCCCGTGCCCTCCCTCCATCATGGCTGTTTGATCGAGTTGGAAGCGTTCGCGGCGCGCGGCTGAGTTGGCGCGCGATTCTCAAATCCATTAGAGTGACATTGCCCATCGACCACCGCACCCGCCCGAAAGGAATACCATCATGAACGGGATCGCATGCACGATCCTTCGCGGCGGAAGCAGCAAGGGAATCTACATCGAACGCGACGCGCTGCCGCCGCCCGGCAAGGAGCGCGACCGCCAGATCCTGGGTCTCTTCGGGAGTCCCGATGTGCGCCAGATCGACAGGCTGGGCGGCGCCGACAAGCTCACCAGCAAAGTCGCCGTGATGGGCAAGCCGACGCGCAGCGATTGCGACATCGATTATCTCTTCGGCCAGGTTGGAACCGTGATCCCGCGAGTCGATTGGACGAGCAATTGCGGCAATCTTTCCGCCGGTGCCGCACTCTACGCGGTTCACAAAGGCTACGTCCCGCTCGAAGGAGAATCGGTAAATGTTGCCATCCACCAGGTGAATACGGGTCGGCGCCTGCGCGCGATCGTCCCGCTGCTGGACGGAAAAGCGGCATTGAAAGGCGATTTCGCCATCGGCGGTGTTCCTGGCACGGGGCCTCGCATCGACCTCGACTTCGGTGATTTTGGTGGCGGCGCGATGAAGAAGGGCGTTCTTCCGACGGGAAACGTGGTGGATCGCTTCGATGTGCCGGGCCTGGGGCGAATCGACGTCAGCGTCATCGATGCCGCGAACCTTTGCATCTTCGTGCGGGTCGAAGATGTCGGGATCGATCCCTTGACCGGCGTCGAGGAGCTGCAGGCCGACCGGGCGCTCATCGACCGGCTGGAAGCCATTCGCGCCACTGTCTCGCGCGACATCGGATTCATCACGGAAGGCGACGTGGTCGAGGAAATGAAGGTTCGCGTCAATCCGCTGCTGTTCGCGGTGGCGCCGCCGACCACCTACAAGGCGCTCAACAACGTCGTCGTGAACGAAGACGATCACGACATTCTTTCCCGTTCCATGGCGCGGCGTGCCTTTTCCAAAGCGCATCCGGGAACGGGTTCCATCGGCACTTCGGTCGCCTGCGGCATCGAGGGCACGATCGCGCAGGCGGCCTATCGGGGAAAAGCCGAACGCGGAACGTCCTACAGCGTGCGCATCGGGCATCCCGGCGGGCATCTGGAGGTGCGCGCCAAACTCGATCCGATCAGCAATCAACCGCCGATGCTCGAATCCGCGATCATCGGGCGAACGGCGCGCGTGATCATGGACGGCTGCGCTTATCTTAAGGCGTGAGCCGGCCTTTCGTGCAGACAAGCAATTTCCAACCGCGCGACAGTTTCGGGGTTCGACGCCGGGCGATCATCGGCGGACGGGCGGCGGATGTGATGAGCCTGGCAGCGCTCGCGGAGCGTTTTCCGGACGTGCAGCGGCTTCCCGTCGGGCTCAAGATCGTCCTCGAGAATCTGCTGCGGCATGAGGATGGAGAGTCCGTCTCGGCCGATCACATTGCCGCAGTCGCCGAGCGTAGCCTGCGATGGGGCGACGCGGCAGAAATCCTGTTCCGGCCGACACGAATCGTGATGCAGGATTATTCGGGTCTCGTCGCGCTCATCGATATCGCGACGATTCGGGATCGCATCCGCAAATTGGGCGGCGATCCCAAACGCGTCAACCCGGCAATTCCCGCCGTCCTCATCGTCGACCATTCCCTGGTGGTCAACCATGCGCGCAGCAAAGATGCGCTCGAGAGGAATCTCGCCGAGGAATATGAACAGAATCGCGAGCGCTATGAATTCCTGAAATGGGCGCAAACCGCCTTCACGAATCTGCGCATCGTGCCGCCCGGCAATGGCATTATCCATCAGATGAATCTCGAATTCCTGGCGGAAATTGTTTCACGCGATTCCGCGACGGGTTTCGTTCATCCCGAAACTCAGATCGGGACGGACAGTCACACCACCATGGTCAACGGATTGGGCGTTCTGGGCTGGGGCGTCGGCGGCATCGAAGCGGAAGCGGCCATGCTGGGCGAGGCGGTCTCGATGTTGGTGCCGGACGTCGTGGGGATTCGACTCATCGGCGAGCGGCGAGCCGGCGTTCTCTCGACCGATATCGTTCTCGCCATCACCGAGAGGCTTCGCGAGGTCGGCGTTGTGGATCGCTTCGTGGAATTTTTTGGGCCCGGTCTCGGCGCGCTTTCCGCCGGGGATCGCGCGACCATCGCCAACATGGCGCCCGAATATGGGGCTACCTGCGGTCTTTTTCCCGTTGACGAGGAAGTATCGCGCTATCTCGCGATGACCGGACGCAGCGCCGGTCACATCGCCACCATCACCGATTATGCACGCATTTCCGGCCTGTGGAATGACGAGGAGCGCGATTACGCGGACATTGTCGAGATCGATCTTTCTGCCATCGGCCGCAGCATCGCCGGGCCCAAACGCCCGCAGGATCGGCTGACGCTGAACGACGTCGCGCGGACCGTGCCGGGCAAGCGGCCGAACGATTCTCGTTTGAACGATGGCGATGTCGTCATCGCCGCGATTACGAGCTGCACGAACACGTCCAACGCGCACAGCATGATCGCGGCCGGTCTTTTGGCGAAGAACGCTGTGGCGCGCGGGTTGCAGGTTCCCGCCCATGTGAAGACGACTTTGTCGCCAGGTTCGCGCGCCGTGGCGCAGTATTTGTCGGATGCCGGCCTTCTTCCGCACCTTGAAGCGCTGGGTTTCCACATCGTCGGTTTCGGCTGCGCCACCTGCGTCGGCAATTCTGGTCCGCTCAATGACGGCATCGAATCTGCGATCCATAAACGCGGCGTTTCGGCCGCTTCCGTCCTATCGGGAAATCGCAATTTCGAGGGACGGATTCATCCCGCGGTGAAACTCAACTACCTCGCCTCGCCGCCTTTGGTGGTGGCGTACGCGATCGCGGGCAGCATGAAACGCGATCTCGAAACCGAGCCACTGGGTTTCGACAGGTTGGGTGAGCCCGTGATGCTCAGCGACATCTGGCCGGTCGATTCAGAGATCGACGCGGCCGTTCGCCACTGCGTCACCCCAGAGCTATACGGCGGACGCGACATCTATTCGGGCGGAGCACGGTGGGAGGGCTTGCGCGCGACCGAAGGCGCCGCATTCGCCTGGCGCAGCGACAGCAGCTATGTTGGGCCGTCGCCATTCCTTACGCCGGACCGAACCGGCGCGTCCATCATCAGCGCCGCGCCGCTTCTCCTGCTCGGCGACAATGTCACGACGGACCACATCTCGCCGGTCGGTCCCATTCCGGTGACCGGTCCCGCCGCGGATTTTCTGCGCGAACGCCGCGTAGCGCGCGCCGACTTCAACTCCTTCGGTGCCCGGCGCGGCAATGCCGAATTGATGACCAGAGGGACCTTCGCGAATCCGCGGCTGAAGAACGAGCTCGTATCCATTGAAGGCCCCTTCACGCTCGGGCCGTCCGGCGCTGTGATGCCGATATTCGATGCGTCCGAAGCCTATCGCCGCGATGAGACGCCCTTGGTGATCGTAGCCGGCAGGAATTATGGCGCGGGTTCGGCGCGGGATTGGGCGGCCAAGGGCACTTTTGCGCTTGGCGTCAAAGCCGTTCTGGCCGAGAGCTTCGAGCGCATCCACCGAGCCAATCTCGTCCTGATGGGCGTGCTTCCCTTGCAGCTCATCGCGCCTGCCACGAAAATGTCGCTAGGCATCGACGCGCGCTCGCGTATCACGATCAAACTCCCCCAAGACGCGGCGCCGCGGCAGATCGTCGGTGTGCTTATCGAGCATCCCACGCGGGGCCGGCAGAACATGCGGGCCCTGGCGCGCATCGACACGGCGCAGGAGATGAACTACTTCGTGCGAGGCGGAGTGCTTCCGGCCGTGATGAACAAACCGACCGGCAGCACCCGCGAATTTTCCGAGGCGCGATGATGGACGACAAGAAGCAGACAAGCGGTCTTTCGCTCGAAGCGGTGACGGATTGGTGGGAGAGCGAGATCACGGATATTGCCCCGGGATCGATCCGCGTTCGCGGTTACGCGATCGAGGAATTGATCGGGAGGGTCAGCTTTCCATCGATGATATGGCTTGTCCTGCGGGGAGAGCTTCCCACCCAAAAGCAGGCCGATTTGTTCGGCGCGCTGCTTGTCGCCGGGGTCGATCACGGGCCGCAGGCGCCGTCCATTTCCATCGCACGCATGGCGATCACGTGCGGCATCGGCATCAACGGTGCCATCGCCAGCGGGGTCAACGCGCTGGGCGACGTACATGGCGGCGCGGGCCAGCAATGCATGGAGCTGTTGAGCGATATTCACCAACGTCATATCGGCGGCATGGATTTGAGCGAGGCGGTAACGGCGGGTTTGGATGTGTTCCGCGCGAAACACGGTCGCTTCATTCCCGGCTTTGGTCATCGCTTCCACCCGGTTGATCCTCGCTCGGCGCGACTGGCGGAACTGATCCGGAGCGCGGCACGCGAGGGTGTGGTGAGCGGACGATATTTGTCTGTCGGGGACGCGGTTCAGCAGAAACTGTCCCAAGGCCGGCCGGCCTCCATACCGATGAACGTCGACGGCATCACAGCCGTCCTGCTGCTGGAGCTTGGTTTCGCGCCGGAGATGGGCCGCGGCATCTTCATCCTGTCCCGCAGCGTCGGCATTTGTGCGCATGCCTTCGAGCAATCGCAGCGCGGCGAACGCATCAAGGGACCGACGCCGCCGGAATTCGGATTTCGTTATAACGGCGTGCCGCCGCGTAATCTGCCGGATGACAAAGACCTCCCGCGATGAGCGCGCGTGCCGTGCCAAAGCCCCTTCCGCTCGCCGGCATCCGCGTGCTCGAATTCGGACATACGATCCTCGGGCCCTGCTGCGGCATGGTGCTGGCCGATCTGGGTGCGGAGGTGATCAAGATCGAGCCGCCGGGCGGCGAGCGCACACGCCGGCTGAAAGGTTTCGGTACGGGCTATTTCGCCTATTACAATCGCAACAAGAAAAGTGTGATCCTGGATTACAAATCGGCGGAGGGTGTTGCGGCCGCCCGCGAGTTGATTGCGACCGCCGATGTCCTGATCGAGAACATGGCGCCGAACGCGCTCACCCGCGCCGGGTTGGGACCCGAGGATGCTCGCGCCACCAATCCCCGGCTGATCTATTGCTCGTTGAAGGGATTCCTTGAGGGACCGTATGAAGGGCGGGCCGCGCTCGACGAAGTCGTCCAGATGATGAGCGGGCTTGCCTATATGACGGGACCGCCCGGCATGCCGCTGCGCGCGGGCACGTCGATTTCAGACATCCTGGGAGGAATTTTCGGGGCGATGGGAATCCTCATCGCCTTGCGCGAACGGGAGCGCGGTGGCGAGGGCGCCGTCGTGGAGAGCGCGCTGTTCGAGACCGCCGCGTTCCTGATGGGCCAATTCATGGCGTCCAGCGCGCTCACCGGCGAGCCGGTACCGCCGATGCCAGCGCGGGTGAGCGCCTGGGCCGTGTATGAGTTGTTCGAAACGGCGGAAGGAGGCCGCGTCTTTATCGGCATCACCAGCGACAATCATTGGGAGAGCTTTTGCCAGGAGTTCGGGCGACACGACCTTCTCGCAGATGCTTCGCTTGCAACCAACGAGGCACGGGTGGAAGAGCGTCACCGTCTCATTCCCCAACTCGTCGCGTTGTTCAAAGGGCTTTCCGCCAGCGAAATCGAACGGCGCTGCCTTGGCGCCAATCTGCCTTTCGCGAGAATCGCACGGCCAGAGGATTTGTTCGACGACCCGCAACTGAACGCCAATGGCAGTCTGGCCGATACAATTCTTCCAGGTGGCATCGCGACGAAACTTCCGAAGCTTCCCATCCGCCTCGATGGGGAAGCTTTCTCACTGCGGAACAATCCTCCGAAAGCCGGCGAGCATACGCGCGAGATTATGGACGGTCTTCGCGGGCGGAAAACATCATGACCGCGATATCCGTCGCCATTCTCGATGATTTCCAGAACGTCACGCGCGAGCTTGCCGATTGGAAGCGCCTACCGCCGCAAGTGAGCGTCACGACCTTCAACGAGCATTTCGAAGGCGAAGAACTGATCCGCCGGATTTTCCCCTTCGATGTGCTGGTCATCACGCGCGAGCGGACCCCGTTCCCGCGCGGCGTTGTAGAGCGACTCCCGAACCTGAAGCTTCTGGTGACGACGGGATCGCGCAATCTCGCCATTGACCTGGCGGCGTGCCGCGATCATAGCGTTCTTGTCTGCGGCACAGAGACCGGCAGCTCGCCCACCGCGGAGCTCGCCTGGGGACTCATTCTTTCCGTGGCGCGCCACATTGCGGAAGAAGACAGAAGCTTGCGTTCCGGCAAATGGCAATCGACGATCGGCCTCGCACTCAAGGACAAGACCTTGGGCATTCTCGGGCTCGGACGCCTGGGCGCGCAGATGGCGCGGGTGGGCCACGCCTTCGGCATGAAAATCATCGCCTGGAGTCAAAATCTGACGGCCGAGAAGGCTTCGGATAGCGGCGCGACGTTCGTCGAAAAATCCGAACTGTTTGGCATGGCCGATGTCCTGACCATCCACCTTCTTCTCAGCGACCGCACGCGCGGACTTGTCGGCCGGAACGAGATCGCGCTGATGAAAAAGAGCGCGATCCTCATCAACACGGCGCGGGCTGCTATCGTGGATGAGGCTGCACTGGTGGAGGCGCTGACAGCGGGTCGGATCGCAGGCGCGGGGCTCGACGTTTACTCCTGCGAACCCTTGCCGCCCGATGCGCCCATTCTGAAAGCTCCCAACACGGTTCTCACGCCGCATCTCGGTTATGTCACCCGCGAAACCTACGGCGTTTATTTCCCACAAGCGCTCGAGGACATCGAAGCGTGGATCAACGGCACGCCCATTCGGATCATCGCGGATTAGACATGGGCACGCCGGCCGAGATCATCCGCTTTGAAAAGGTCGGCAGGTCTTTCGCCCAGAAGAGCGGCGAGTTGGTCGCGACCAGGGACATCAGCGTGCGTATTTCCGAGGGGGAGATCGTCACCATTGTCGGACCGTCCGGCTGCGGCAAGACGACCATGCTCAATCTGGTCGCGGGATTGCTAAGGCCTTCGACGGGGACCGTCCTCTACCGCGGCATGCCGGTTACGGCGATCAACGGCCGCACCGGTTATATGACGCAAAGCGATCACCTTCTCCCCTGGCGCGATGTGGCGAGCAACATCGCGGTCCCGCTCGAAATCCGCGACATGCCCCGCCGCGAGCGCCGCGACCGCGTGGCCGAGCTCATCGAGCTTGTCGGCCTCAAACATTTCGAGACCGTGTATCCCTCGCGTTTGTCGGGCGGCATGAAGAAACGCACGGCGCTGGCGCGGCTTCTGGCTTACGATCCGGAAACCCTACTGCTGGACGAGCCCTTTGCGGCACTCGACGCGCAATTGCGCGTGCGCATGCAGACGGAGCTCTTCGGCTTAAGCCGGCGGCTGAAAAAGACCGTCCTCTTCGTGACGCATGATCTAGACGAAGCGGTGGCGCTGGGCGACCGGTGCCTCGTCTTCTCGGCGCGGCCGGGAACGATCGTCAAGGACGTGCAGATTCCCTTGCCGCGGGACCGCAACATCATGGAGCTGAGGCGCGACCCCCATTATCAGCGTGTCTGCGCGGAGTTGTGGGATTTCATTGCGCCGGCGATCGAACACCAGGCGCTTTAGGCGAGGCGATTCATGAAACTCTTTCTCGGCCGCGTTCTTCTCATCGGTGTCTTGCTGGCGCTATGGGAGATTGCGTCGCAGACCATTGCCGATGAATTTTTCATCAGCCGGCCCACCGTCATCGCGGAGAAATTCGCCGCTCTGGTGGCCAGCGGCCGGCTTTTCTACCATGGCGGAATTACGGTCGTCGAAACCCTCGCCGGATTCGTGGCGGGCGCGGCGGCCGGCGTCGTCGTGGGCCTCATCCTCGGCCGCAACGAGGGTCTCGCGCGACTGCTCGATCCGATCCTGGTCGCGATCAACAGCCTTCCCAAAGTGGCGCTCGCGCCGCTCTTCATCATGTGGTTCGGCATCGGAATCGGGATGAAGATCATCCTGACCGCGACCATCGTGTTCTTCCTGGTCTTCATCAACACCTATAGCGGCGTGCGCAATGTCGACCCCGAACTCGTGGAGATCCTTCGTCTGATGGGGGCGAAGGAACGTCACTTAATCGTGAAGGTCATCGTGCCCTCGGCCCTGCAATGGGTTTTCGCGGGACTTCAGCTTTCCATCCCCTATGCGTTGATCGGCGCAGTGGTGGGCGAGATCATGGCGGCCAATCGGGGGCTGGGTTTTCTGTTGCAGGACGCCGCGGGACAGTTGGACACGGGCGGCGTCTTCGCCGCGCTACTCGGGATCATTGGGCTGGCGCTCTTGCTGCAATGGGCGGTCAGGCTGTGCGAGAGGCTTTTGACGCCCTGGAAGGACGTTACGCGCGAACGGGAAATTGCCGTATAAAGCGAGGCGTTCTTTCGACCGGGAACATGCTTCGACGCGCGGGCTTCTTCGTTTGTCTGATTGCCGTCTTGTTGGCGGCGCCCACCGCGCGTGCGGCGGAGCGGGTGCGGGTCGGCATGCCGACCGAAGGCTTTCTCTACACGCCGCTCTACCTTGCCATAGATGCGGGCTTCATGAAGGAGGAAGGGATCGAGCCCGAGCTGATCCAGTTCAAGGGCGGCGGTGCGGCTATGGGCGGATTGGTCAGCGGCAGCGTCGAGTTTTGCACCTGCGCGATCCAAAACGCGATCAATGCGACCGTGAAAGGCTCCGGCGTCACCCTGATCGGCACCATCATAGGCCAATATGCGAGCAACATGGTGCTGCGCGACGATGTCGCCAAACGATTGGGCATCACGCATGAGACGCCGATCAAGCAGCGGCTTGCAGCTTTGCGTGGGCTGAAGATCGCGGGAAGTGGCGTCGGCTCAAGCACGGATTTCCTGATCCGCTATCTCGCCAAAGAGGCCGGTCTGTCGCCCGAGCGCGATTTCACCGTTCTTTTCCTCGCCGATGGTGGCCCGATCCTGGCGGCGTTTGCTCAGAAGCGGATCGACGGTTTTGTGTTCTCCTCGCCAACGTCCGACGTGGCGGTCTTGAAATATAAGGGCGTGATGATCCTCGACATGTCGCGCGGTGAGTTCGACGAGTTGCGGGGCTATCCCTCAATCACGCTTTCCGTGAAGACGTCCTGGGTGAAGACCAAGCCCGACGTGGCTCGGCGGTTCTTGCGCGCGCTGGCGCGCGCGGACAGCATGATCCATGCGGAACCGGCACGCGCGCAAGCGCTGCTGCGCAAGCGCTTCCAGACCTTGGCCGACGATGTCTACAAAGCGGCCTGGGCTGCGAACATCGCCGCCTATCCGTTGAACCCACGCATCGAAGAGGTGAGCGTGCGGCGCGCTATTGCGTTTCTCTCATCGGTTCAGGGCGTGAAGATTCCCGGCGCCGCCAAGGATTATTTTGATGACAGCTATGCCGACGAGGCGGTCGGTGGTTTGCGATGAAAGGCTTTAATCCCTGATAGACCGGGAGAGTCCCATGCACCGTAGGATGTTTGTGGTCTCGTTGCTTCTGGGTCCGATGCTGGTTGAGTCCGCGCCTGCGTTGTCCGCGTCGCCGGAACGCATGGTGTACCGGGTTCAGCACTCGCGATACGGCAACATCGGAACCTACAGCAACGCGGTGGAGAAAGCTGGAAACGCCACGACGGTGACGACGGAGGGGCACATCGCGGTTTCCGTCCTCGGCGTCGTGCTGTACCGGCAGGATATTGCGCGGCAGGAACGCTGGAATGCGGACCGGCTGGTCGCCTTCCATGGCGTCACGACGGTGAATGGCAAGTCCATTGAACTCACCGGCAGCGCAGATGGCGACCGCTTCGTGCTGATGTCGCCCGATGGATCCATCGTGGCGCCCGCGAGCGTTCGGATTGCCAATCCTTGGTCGGCGGATGTGCTGCGGGGCGATACACTTCTGACACCCGACAGAGGTCGCATTGAGAATGTGCAGGTGAAGACCACCGAAGAAACATCGCTTGCGATCAACGGCCGGGCGACCCGCGCCAAGCATTATGAGATCAACCGTCTCGACGGCACGAAGCGATACGAGGTGTGGCTCGATGATCGCGGCACACCCGTCCAATTCATCACCTATAATCAGAACGGGATGATCACCTTCATCTTGACCTGAGGCGTGGCTTTGGTCCGCAGCTAAGGCTTCAGATGCGCATCGCGTCTTTTGTAAAGCCCGTCGTCGGCATAGCCCATGGTTTCCGGCTTGGCACGCCCGAGCATCACCTGGAAATAGACGGGCTCCAGACTTTCGTTCTGATAACCGTGGATCACGCCGGGCGGGCATGAGATGCATTCCCACGCGCCTAGAGTGCGGCTCAGCCGGCGCCCGC
Source organism: Micropepsaceae bacterium (assembly GCA_035318785.1). Lineage (GTDB taxonomy): Bacteria > Pseudomonadota > Alphaproteobacteria > Micropepsales > Micropepsaceae > CAIYRG01. Next base: position 2,202 of record DATHDZ010000195.1, on the reverse strand, counting down.
TCTCGTCCTCCACAAAGACGCTCAGATAGCCTTGCAGGACGAAGAAGACTTCCTCCACCTCATGCGTGTGTGGGGCGTTTCCCTGGCCGGGCGGCACATACATGATGCTGAGCGTAAAACCCCGCGCCGGGATGACATCGGGGTCGCCATGCTTGCCCGATCCGCCCGCGCCGATGAAGCGGTGCTGCGCCCTGCGATACCCTTCGGTCTTGGCATCCTCGAACGCGGCCCAATCGGCGCGCTTTTCGCTGAAGCGTCCGACATGGGTCTGCATGATATCTTCGAGGGATGAGCCTTCGAGCTCGGGAGGTCTCGCGTGGCGCGCAATCGCCATGGAATGTCACCTGATTGGGACGTTGTCTTGCCGAATCTAAAGGAGGGTTCGGCAAGAGTCACCCGCACGCACCACTCAGTGTCTATTCCGCGGCACGCGCGTTCGGCGGCGCTTCACGGATCAGCTTCCAGATACTGGACGGCGAGAGCGGCAGCCCGCGTGGCTCCACCCCCAGCGATTGGAGTGCCGAAGCAACCGCGTTGGTGATGACGCCGCCGACCGGAATGATACCGCCCTCGCCTGCCCCCTTGGCACCGAGCGGATTGATCGGCGAGGGTTCCTCTTCCATCAGGAAGGCGCGGATGTTTGGAAAATCACTTGCCGTCGGCATCAAATAATCGGCGAAGGACGCGCTCAGCGGTTGGCCGTTCTCGTCATAGTCGAAGCGCTCGAGGAACGTGCCGCCCAGGCCCTGCACCACCGCGCCGAGCACCTGGCCACGCAGGGTCGAAGGATTGATGATGCGCCCCACATCTTCGACCGCCACATAATCGAGAATCTCGACATGGCCGGTGTTCGGGTCAACCGCGACATGGGCCGCGTGCGCGCCATAGCTGTAGGTATGATGATGGTTGGAGAAACTGCCTTCGGCGCTCAATCCATCGGAGGCGAGCTCCGCGAGCTTCAGTGTTCTTCCGCCGGGTCCCGAGATTCTCTCGTCTTCGATGGCGATCTGGGCCGGCGTGCAATCAAAACGCTTCGCGGCGCTTTTGCGTATCTCGTCGCGCAACGCGTTGGCTGCGTTTAGCATCGCCGACCCGCCCATTACCACGGCGCGCGAATGATAGGAACCATAGCCTTCGCGAAGCAGAGTCGTGGAACCATGCAGCACGCGCACGCGGTCGAACGACATTTCCAGCGCATCGGCCGCAATCTGGGCGAAGACCGTCTCTAGCCCCTGCCCAATCGCCGACGAGCCGACATAGACCGTGACCGAGCCGTCCGACTCCACGACCATGCGGGCATTTTCTTTGGGCCCCGCAGCGCCGCCCTCGATGAAGCAGCCCACGCCGATGCCGTGATAGCGCCCGTCGACCAGCCGGCCCTGAAGCTCGGACTTTTTCGTCCAACGGAATTCGTCCAGACAGCGCTTCAGCGTCGAGGCATAATTGCCGCTGTCATATTCGGTTTCGGCTTCGTAGGGCGCGATCTTGGCGATGTGGTAGGGCATCTCGGATTTTAAGACGAGATTGCGGCGGCGGAATTCCACGCGGTCGATTCCCAGATCGCGCGCCGCGAGATCGAAAAGCCGCTCGCGGAAGAAATCCGTTTCATAGCGGCCGGGGCCACGATAGGTGCCGGACGGCGTCTTGTTGGTGAACTGGACGTGCGATTCCAAATAGATATTTGGAATGCGATAGGGGCCCGACATGAATTGCGCGATGTTGCGGGGCGCGACAAGCCCATTGGTGCGGATATAGGCGCCGACATCGCAATAGGCCTGTCCGCGGATAGCCAGAATGATGCCGTCGCGCGAGCAGGCGATTTCGACCTCGCAATCGGCATCGCGCGCATGCTGCATCGCCATCAGATTCTCGCGGCGGTCTTCGGTCCATTTGACCGGCCGGCTGGTGAAACGTGCGGCGAAGGGAATGAGGAAATCTTCCGGATAGAATTCGCCGCGCGCGCCAAAGCCGCCGCCAACGTCGTTCTCGAGAAGATCGACGGCGTCTTCGGCAAGACCCATTTTTTCCGCCAGCATGCGCCGGTTGAAGAACGCCACCTTCGCCGCGCCGTTCAACGTCAGTCTTCCCTTCGCGGCGTCCCATTCGGCGAGCAGGCCGCGCGGCTCCATGGGAACGGCGGCGTGGCGATGGACCGAGAAATGATCTTTGCGAGTGTAGGGCGCGTGTTTGAAGGCCGCGACC
>DATHDZ010000194.1:0-3379 GCA_035318785.1 Micropepsaceae bacterium | reverse complement strand
AACTCCGATGGGGTGTCCGCAGCGCCGAGCAATCTCGCGAAGGTCGTGATCTCGGCGGCTGCCGAATCTGGGGATGGAAGGCGGCATTCGCTGCGAAGCTCATAGGACACAATGACGAAGGTTATCGCGTTCCCAAGCATGAGACACAGGGCCACGAAGGCTATGATCTGCCAACCAATCGTCGTGGGAACAAGCAGTCGCGGCGAGACACTCATTTCATTGAGACCATCCCGGCAAAAATGTAGCCGCCCAGACGAACCGTTTTTATATAGGCGGGGTCGTGAGGATCGATTTCGATCTTCTGCCTAACTCGGCTCACATGGACGTCGATGCTTCGTTCTATCGGCCCCGCAAGCCCGCTATGCGTGAGCTCGAGCAACTGCTCGCGCGAGAGCACGCGATTGGGATTTCGGCAAAATGCGAGCAGCAGATCAAACTCGGCGCTCGTCAGTTGAACATGCACGCCTTGAGGGTTTCGAAACTGCCGGGCAGCCGGATCGATTTCCCACCCATCGAAAACAAGAGTGCTCGCGGAAACGACCGTCAATCGCTGGTCGACGGCGGAGCGGCGCAGAAGCGCGCGAATTCGCGCAATCAGTTCGCGTGTGCTGAAAGGCTTGCCGACGTAGTCGTCGGCGCCCACCTCCAACCCGACAACGCGTTCGATCTCCTCCGTCAGAGCGGTCAGCATAATAATCGGAATCGATGAATTCATGCGAATTCGCCGGCAAATGCTAAGGCCGTCTTCGCCGGGCAACATGATATCCAAGAGGACCAGGTCGACCCTCGCGGTTTGCATAATGGTTTCCATCGCCGCAGCAGAAGCGGCGCAGGACATCACAAATCCGCATTCGGCCAACGACTGGGCAAGCGAGCGCCTGATTTCGAGGTCATCCTCCACCAATAGAATATGAGGCAGAGTTTTGGGTTGGGCGGCCAAAGCGATAGTCATTCCGTCTATTCCTATCTTACTTAAACGATAATTCTTGTTTTCGCCGATTGCTGCGAAGCTGTCATTCCGGCATTTGTGTTTTTTTGTTTCTGGACTCCACGACGGACAAGATTCCCGACAATATCCGCTGGCGTACTCAGTCCCCGATCCGGCCGATCTGGACGCTTGGTGACCAATTAGTCATGGTGCTGCGTCTGCCCGGCCGTTTGCACCGCGGCTTGTGCCGCGTATTCCATGATTCTTGATGTCGCCGCGGCGAGCCAATCCGAAGGGTGCTGGGTACAGTCATCATCGAGCATCTGCGCCAATATGCCTCCATTCGGCAGGATCGCGGCTGTCGCAGATCGCGGAACATGCTGGCTGAAAGCCGTCGCATAGCCCAGTACCCAGCCCATCTGCTCAAAGGCTAGGGGTGAAGGCGATCCTCCGGCAGCGATGTTCTTGCGCTCTGACAACCAGTTGCCGCATGAGGAGGCTCCCGCTCCATAAACGTTGATCGTTGGGTTCTCGCCAGCCGTCGCAAAGCGGGGAGCAGATAAAACACATGCTGCGGAGACGAGAATAAGTCCACAGCGGCGACCTCGCGACTTGGACAATCGTGACGTAACGGGCGAGCTGGTTCTTCCTACACATTCTCGAAGCATGGGCGTTTCTTTCGAAGACGCCTCACTCTAACGAACCGCGCTCGGACGGAGCGTTAAGTGTGATGAAGATGTGTTTCGGCTTATGGCTTCGGCAAGGCCGAGCTAAGCCGCATCGATGCATCGCAGTCGCGCTCGCTCGGAGCGAGACATGGTCGGCGGGACCGTGACGACCGCAATCTCACTTAACAACGCTTAAAATGATCTTTGCAGATCGATGGGCCAAAGTGCTTTCGCGGGTAAGCGAAAGAATGGGAGAAGCACCGGCCCGACAATTTCTTGTTACGCCACTGTGTACCTTCCCCCCCCAGGTCACGGTGGCGCTGCGCACCGGCAATCCCGCCCCTTTCCCGGTTGCCGGTGCGCCCTTTCCTCACGAGCACAGCGGCGTGATCCCTAACTCGGAGGCAGCGAGCTGAGATAGGAGGAAATCGCGATGATGTCGTCTTCCGACAGATTGGCGACGACAGGGTTCATCACCTCTACCGTTTTCCCTGCGCTCGAGCCGTGCCGTATATCGAAGAGCTGTCGTGCGATATGCAGCGGGTGCTGCCCCGCGAGCCGCGGGACTTCGCCCTTGCCTGTCAGCGCCTCGCCGTGACAGGTCGCGCATTGCACCGTCTTCCCGGCTCCGGTTTTGACCAACCCTTCGCCTCTGGCGATGCTGCCGGGCGGCACATAGGCGATGAACCCGGAATGCGGGTCGCGGATTTCCGTGCGGAACGGATCCTCGGGGATTGCAAGGATACGATGTCCAATCGGCTCGGTGCCTCCGTTGGGATGGAGCACACGATGACGGCCGGCGGTGGCGATGAACGTCTTGGGCGGGGTCGCGGTCTCGATGATTTTCACCCATGTTTTGGGCTTCAAAGAGGCGAAGTATTCAGCCGCCTGACGAACGTCCTCGTCCGACGTGGCCTTCGCGATGGGACCCATGCGTGCGTCGTCCTTGCGCGTGCCTGCCTTGTAATACGCCATCTGCCGGATCAGGTACTCGGCGGGCATGCCCGCGATGTCGGCGGCTTCCGCATGGCTCTGGCCGGACATCAGATGGCACGAGCCGCAGGCGAATCTGATCCCAGGACCGCCTGTTACCGCGCGCGGCGCGGCGGGGTGTTCGTCGGGGAACCAGTCCGGTGGATTTGCATTCCCGGCGATCTTGGCGGCGTCGTACTCCTTGGTGCTGCCGGGCACCCTCACGATACCCTCCGGCCGCACGGCAGTCGGCTGGATCTTGTCGGGGATGTTGAATGCCCAGTCGGGGAGTCCCTCGGGGACTGTCAGCACTTCCTGCGCGTCGAGCTCCCGAACGGCGAGGAGCGGAGAAAGTGCGCAAACCAGGACGGCGATGCGGACAGACATGTTTGTTCGGCGGATCACGGCGGGTCTCCTCTGCCATTCTCGGCGAATGGTCGGCTGTAAGTTATCCCGTCCAGGGTAACGACGTCTACCAAGAGCCGCGAAGGCCGGCAGATGCAGCGTGCATGGTTTCGGCCGTATCGCGGCGCGCAATTCTGGCTCATCTTCGCTCCCGCGATGGGCTACGATGGCCCCCGGCAGCGCGGCAATCAAATGGACGAGAGCCATGGCACGATCGCACGTGACGGTTCTGAGTGCTCTCCTCTCGATACCGTTTGCGATTCTGGCCTGGACGCTTCCGGCCCCAAGCCAGGAGACGAATGCGGCGCTCTCGGGGACCGCAAAGCCGGGCGAGTGGCGGTATTTGAACAGCGATCCGCAGGCCACGCGTTACTCGCCGCTCGACCAGATCAATAAAGACAATTTC
>DATHDZ010000193.1:0-12663 GCA_035318785.1 Micropepsaceae bacterium | reverse complement strand
GGGCGTGATTAAACCATTATGCCGGCCAAGAGCCCACCATTGATCATCGCAAAGAACGGCTGGATTAGGCCCACGAAGACCCGACGCTGCTTGTTTGAACGCAACGAGATACCGATCCCGCGTAGATTTGTAGAATCCCTGCGTCCAAATTCGTCCCTCATCGCGCTTATATCGCCCGCCATAAGGGTAGAGTTGAGAGGCTTCCGGATGCGTACCTCCGCACATGTTGAGGAGGATGCGTTCAAATCGAGAGGCAAGTGGCCATGATGAATCTTTCTGTCCCCGCCAATAGACTGGCAGTATTTGCTGGTCGGAATCGACCCAGTCTCGAAAATCCTGCCAGCGTTTTAGTTCAATTCGCTTCATTCGATCTGCCCTGAGCCTAATGCGTCATCACAAAGTTCACGATGTCGTTGCGCAAAGGCGCCCGGTCACGGAATCCCGGCGCCAGCGCGAGCATGATCCCCATATGGCCGATATTGGGGTAGGTGATCTCTTCCACCTCGCTCCCGTGTGCTCTCAGATGCGTCGCGAGTTTGCTGTGGCTCTCCAAAACCTCCGGGCTTTCACTGGAGCCCGCGACGAGCAGCATCGGCGGCCGCTTGCCGGTGATGAAGGTGGCGGGGCGCGTTTCCGGCCGCGCGGGACCGCGGAACGTGTCACGGATGATCGCATCGTTGATCGGGAGTTCGTGGTAGCGCCCGGCGATCGCGATGACGCCGCGTATCCAGGATGGGTCGGCATTTGCGGCGCGCAGATAGACCGGATTGGCCGCCAGCATCACGGAGATATAGGCGCCCGCGGAGTGACCGGCGAGAAAGATGCGGGCGGGATCGCCGCCGAACGCTGCGGCCCGCGCGTGGACCGCGGCGAGCGCTTTGGCCCCGTCTTCGAGGAAATCGGGGAAGCGCGCGTCGGGATAGATCCGGTAATCCGCGACCGCGACGATGATGCCCTTGCTCGCGAGGGCTTCGCCGACGACGCGATATTCGCTCTTGCGCCCGGCACGGAATGCGCCGCCGTAAAAGAACAGCACGATGGGCGCGGGCTTGGTTAGGACCTTGGGCAGATAGAGATCGAAGCGCTGGCGCGGGGCCTGGCCATAGGCGGAATCGCGCTCCACGCGGTAACCCGAGCGCGGCACGGTCAGGTTGAGCATCATGGCGGGCGAACGGCCCCGCCCGAACAGTCCCAGGACCGCCGTCAAGAATCGCAAGATCCACATGGTTTCGTTTTATCGGCTCGACGGTGATTTCCAAAATGCCGGGCGGTGGCTATCTTCGGCCTATGAGCACCATGCCCCTGATCGCCCTCCCCACCGGTGAGACCGTGCCCGCACTCGGACAGGGCACCTGGACGATGGGCGATGCCGCAGCCCGGCGCAAAGTGGAAGTCGCGGCCCTGAGGCTGGGCATGGACCTCGGGATGACCCTGATCGACACCGCCGAGATGTATGCGAGCGGGGGCGCCGAGGAGGTTGTGGGCGAGGCAGTCGCCGGGCGCCGCGACGAGGTCTTTCTCGTCACCAAGGTGATGCCGGGAAACGCCTCCCGCCGCGGCACGGTGACGGCCTGCGAGAAGAGCCTGAAACGCCTGAAGACCGACCGGATCGATCTCTATCTGCTGCACTGGCCTGGCCCCACCCCGATTGCCGAGACGGTGGACGCCTTCACGACATTGAAGGGGACCGGAAAAATCCGCCATTGGGGCGTCAGCAATTTCGACGTGAGCGAGATGGAGGAGGTCACGGACGTTCCCGACGGGAAAGATGTTGCGACCAATCAGGTGATGTACAATTTGCGCCGGCGGGGGATCGAATTCGATCTGATCCCATGGTGCGAGCGGCGCCGGATTCCCATCATGGCCTATTCGCCGCTGGATCAAGGAAAGCTGCTGCGCTCGCGCGAGCTGGAAGCGGTGGCGGCGCGGCACAGCGCGAATCCGGCGCAGGTCGCGCTCGCCTGGCTGTTGCAGCAGGAGGGCGTGATGGTGATCCCGAAGGCGGGCAGCGAAGCGCATGTGCGCGAGAATCATGGCGCGCTCGCGGTGCATCTGGATGCACGCGATCTGGCGGAGCTGGACCGCGCCTTTCCGCCGCCGGCCAAAAAGAAACCGCTGGCATCGACGTGAGGGGCCGAAAATGAGGGTGGGCATTGTCGGGCTCGGCTCGATCGGCCGAACGGTCGCGCGGAACCTCCATGAGGGCGCGATCCCCAAAGCGGTGTTTGCCGGCGCCGCGGTGCGCGACCGCGCCAAGGCGGAGGCTTTTTTGAGGGAGATCGGCAGCAAGGCGCCTCTCGTTACCATCGAAGCGCTTGCGGCCGATGCGGACATCGTCGTGGAATGTGCGCCCCCCGCCGTGCTCGCGGAGATTGCGGCTCCGGTTTTGGCGGCGGGGAAAAAACTGATGGTCTTGAGCGCAGGGATGTTGTTGCGCCACCCTGAGCTGATCGCGCTGGCGAAAGAACATGGCGGTCAGATCATCGTGCCGACGGGTGCGCTCATCGGCTTCGACGCCGTCTCCGCGGCCGCCGAAAGCGAGATCCAATCGGTCAAGATGATCACCCGAAAGCCGGTGAAGGGGCTTATGGGCGCGCCCTATCTGGTCAAGCACAATATCGACATCGCCCATATAAGCGAGCCCTTGCTGGTGTTCCAGGGCAGCGCGCGGGATGCCGCCGCAGGCTTTCCCGAGAACGTCAATGTCGCGGCCGCGTTGTCGCTGGCGGGAATCGGGGCGGATCGCACCACCATCGAAATTTGGGCGGACCCTTCCGTCACCCGCAATATCCATCGCGTGGTGGTCGAAGCGGATTCCGCGCGGTTCGAGATGTCGATCGAGAATGTCCCGAGCGAGAATCCGAAAACGGGCCGCATCACTGCGCTGAGCGCGCTCGCGGCTTTGCGCAAGATGACCGCGCCTTTGCGCGTGGGAACGTAAGCACCGTGCGGCCCTTCCAAGCCACATCCGGAGTCGATCGGCAATTGCCGACAGGCGATGAGATCTTCCTGGACCACGTCGCCGTTTTCGTTCCCGAGAAGGATGCCGCGCGCAACGCCCTGATGCGCGCAGGCTTCTTGCCGACACCGTTCTCGATTCAAACCAACCGCGCGGCCGACGGCACGGAGCGGCCAACGGGCACGGGCAACACGACAGCGATGCTGCCCCGCGGCTATCTCGAATTTCTGTTCAAGACGGCCGACACGCCCTTGGGCCGCGAATTCGATGCGGGGAACACGTGCTATGGCGGGATTCACCTGATTGCTTTTGGCGTCGCGGATGCGAAAGCGCAGCGCGAGCGGCTCGCTGCTAGCGGCTTTGCCGTGCAGCCGCTGGTCGAATTGCGCCGGCCCGTGGGCACGGAAAGCGGCACGGCGGAAGCGGCATTCACGGTCACGCGCGTCGAACCTGGCCAGATGGCCGAGGGGCGCATCCAGATGCTCACGCATCACACGGAAGATGCCGTGTGGCAGAAGCGCTGGCTGGCCCATCCCAATGGGGTGCGCGAGTTGATCGATGTGGTGATCGCGGTGCCGAACGTGGCCGAAGCGGATTCGCGTTTCGCCCGTTTCCTCAACTACAAATCGATCGCGACGAATCTGGGGCGCACGTTTTTTCTCGATCGGGGCGGTGTGCAGCTTCTGGATGCGTCAGGTTTCGCCCGAATCCTGCCGGAAGTACCCATCCCCACCCTGCCCTTCATCGGAATGGTTGCGCTGGGCGTGGAACAGCTTGAGGCGACCGAAACCGTTCTCAAGGCGGCCGGGAATCCTGTGATACGGCGCGACGATATGCTGATTGCGCCCTTCCCCCGTGAGTTCGGCGTCGGCGCCTTGGTTTTCGTAGAGAATGCGGCCGACTTGCCGTGGCGGGCGCATTCGTGACATTTCCTCGTCACCCACACCTCACCGGCAGAACATGACAAATCCAACGCCGTTCACCACGCGCCCCGAGATCGAGGGGATCTTCGGCGTGATCGCATCCACCCATTGGATCGCAACGGCTGTCGGCATGTCGATGCTGGAAAGAGGCGGCAACGCCTTCGATGCGGCGGTCGCGACGGCGTTCACGCTGCAGGTCGTCGAGCCGCATCTGAACGGGCCCGGCGGCGACGTGCCGGTGATTCTCTACGACGCGCGTGAGGCAAGACCCATCGTGATCTGCGGCCAAGGCGTGGCGCCGCGCGCCGCGACCATCGCGCGCTTCCGTGCCCTCGGCCTCGATATGGTGCCGGGATCGGGCCTGCTGGCCGCCTGCGTGCCGGGCACGTTCGAGACCTGGATGATGCTGCTGCGCGATTTCGGCACGATGCGGCTGCGCGATGTGCTGGAGCCCGCGATCTTCTACGCCCGCGAGGGCCATCCGCTGGTCGAGCGCGAAACCGAAACCATCGCGACCGTAGAGACGCTGTTCCGCGAACATTGGAAGACATCGGCGGCGATTTACCTTCCGGGCGGCAAGGTCCCGGCGCCCGGCACGCTGTTCCGCAATCCGACGCTTGCCGCCACTTACGAACGGCTGCTGCAGGAAGGGGAAAGCGCCGGCGGCGACCGCTTGCGCCAGATCGAGGCGGCGCGGCAGAGCTGGTCGCGCGGCTTTATCGCGGAAGCCATCGACGCCTTCTGCCGCAGCATGGAAGCCATGGACACCAGCGGCGTGCCGCACCGCGGCCTGCTCACGGGCGACGACATCGCGGCCTGGGCGCCGCATACCGAAGCGCCGGTCGCTTATGATTATGGCCGCTTCACCGTCTGCAAGGCGGGGTTCTGGAGCCAAGGACCGGTGCTGCTGCAACAGCTTGCTTTGCTGAAGGGTTTCGACCTGGACGGGCTTGACCCCGCGGGGCCCGATTTCATCCATCTGCAGGTCGAATGCGCAAAGCTCGCCTTTGCCGACCGCGACAGTTTCTACGGCGATCCGGCTTTCGTCGCCGTGCCGGGAGAGGTGCTGCTGTCCGACGTCTACAATGACGAAAGGCGGCGGCTTGTGGGGGGCCGCGCGAGCCTGGAGCTGCGTCCGGGAAACATCCCCGGTTGCGGCGGCAAGGTGCATGTCGGGCAAGCGACCGGGACTTTGGCAGCCGGGGCTGGCGAGCCGACGGTGGGATCGCTCGGCGCCGGTGAGCCGACGGTGGGCAAGCTCGGCGAGGCACGCGGCGACACGGTCCATTTCGATATCATCGACCGCTGGGGCAACATGATCTCCTCGACGCCTTCGGGCGGCTGGCTGCAGTCATCGCCCATCATCCCGGAGCTGGGGTTCTGCCTCGGCACGCGGGCACAGATGTTCTGGCTCGACGAGAGCCACCCCGCGGCCTTGGCTCCTGGCAAGCGGCCGCGCACGACGCTGTCGCCGACCATCGCGATGCGGGACGGCGAGCCTTATCTCGCCTGGGGAACGCCCGGCGGAGACCAGCAGGATCAATGGACCTGCCAGTTCCTGCTCCGGCATGCCCATGCGGGGCACAATCTGCAGCAAGCCATCGACGCGCCGGCCTGGCATTCGGAGCACTTCCCGAGCTCGTTCTGGCCGCGCACGGCGCGCCCCGGCGTGCTGGCGGTCGAGGGGCGGCTGAGCCAAGCGACCATCGAAGAATTGCGGCGGCGCGGTCACATCGTCGAAGTGGGACCCGCCTGGTCGGAAGGGCGCTTGACGGCGGCCTCTCGCGAGGGTGTGCGGCGCAAGGCGGCGGCCAATCCGCGCGGCATGCAGGGCTACGCGGCGGGGCGGTAAAGTCCCCACCCTCCCCTTGAGGGAGGGTCGAACGATTGAGCGAAGCGAAATCGTTCGGGGAGGGGAAATACCGAACAATACCCCTCCCCGAAGCCGTCTTCGCGTAAACGCGAATCCGCCTTCGACCCTCCCTCAAGGGGAGGGTAGAACGATCAATTGCCGGGGCGTTTGGCGGCGAATTTGGAGCCGCGTTCGCACATGCGCCCTTCCGGGTCCTGCCACAAGCGTTCGGTCGTGTGCAGATGACCAAGCGCGCGTGCGACGGTCTGGAAATCGTGCGCCGCGAAACGTTCGGCGATCTCGGTGTAATAAAGCGGTTTCTCCGCGATCGCTTTCAAAATCTCATCGGCTAGCGCAACAACCGCGCGCTCGTCGCCCGCTTTGCCGGAAGCATCGGCTTTGCCCTTGACGTAATCGCCGATTCTGGCCGTGTCGGCATAGGCGTAAGCGATGCGCTCGAAGCGCTCTTTCGGGATGCCCTCGCCGATGGTCGCATCGATGCCGACCTTGGCCGTGGTCGGCACGACGCCGTGCGGCGTCGGCGGCAGCGATGGATCGAGCGGCTTGCCGCGCGCATTGGTGACGATGAGGATGTCCTTGTCGCCCTGCACGCGCGTCGCGATCGCCCATTCGACATCCATCGGATTGAAGACGTCGATGTCGTCATCGACGATCACCACATGCTTGAGGTCCATCACGGAGAGCGCCGCGAGGATGGCGTTCTTGGCCTCGCCCGGCTGTTTCTTGATCGAGATCACCGCGTGCCAGAAGGCGCAGCCGCCCAGCGTGACGTTGATGTCCTTCACGGTGACGCCCGCGGTGCGCAGGGCCTGACGGATGGCGGCGTAGCGTGTCGGCGCCGCGAGCCAGGTGTTCTCCCACGGCATATGCAGCGAATAATAAATCGCGTCCTTGCGGTGCGAGATCGCCTTGATTCGCACCAGCGGATTCCAGTGCAGCCCGCCCATCAATCGCGTGAACTCGCCGAAGCGCCCTTCCGGCCAGGTCCAGCCGGTGGGAAGGATTTCCGCTTCCAGCACGATCTCCGCATCGGCGATATAGGGCGCGTCCACCGTCTGACAGGGCGCGAGCTCGACGGGCGCGCCGCGCAAACCGCCCGCGATGTGCATCTCATCCACGCCCAAAGGCGCGCGATAGCCCGATGCCATGATCTCGAGCGGATGCGTGCCGATGCTGATGGAGATGGGGAGCGGCCGCTTCGCCTCGAAGGCGCGCTGGGCGAACAGACGCATATTGTTCGGCGTGACGATGTCGATACCGGTGAGAGCCTTCTCCTTGACGATGAAGCGGTAGATGCCGCTGTTCCAGCCAAGCTCGGGGTCTTTGGCGATGACCACGCCGGCCGTGATCATCGGGCCGCCGTCGAAGATCGACGACATCGGGATGGGCAGCTTGAAGAGGTCGACATCGTCGCCCAGCATCGTGACTTCGCGGGCGCGGGAGGTGTTCACCATGATCGGCGGGATCGGATTGTCGATGGCTTTTTTAAGCTTCACCTCGATCTCGCCATAGGTCTTGACGCCCATGGAGATGATGGCGCGCTTTTGCGAGCGGATGATGCCGGAGACAACCGGCATGTCGTAGCCGATGACGTTATGGAACAAGACCGCTTTGTCCGACTGATCGACCAACGTGGCGATGTGGCGGATATCGACGGGCTGCTTGAGATCGACAAGCTCGTCTGCTTCCCGCAGGCGGTCGAGAAATTGCCTGAATGTCTCTTGCATGAGTTCTCTCCGGGGCCGCCGAAGGGCCTTACCTAGCCAATCCGCGCGGGGCGGGCTAGATAGGACGCAACTCGAAATCCAATCGTGGGCGCATCATGAAGGCTCTGCTTCTCCGCCAGCATGGCGGTCTCGAAAATCTGCAGGTTGTCGACGACCATCCCATGCCGAAGGCCCGCGACGGGCATGTCGTGATCCGGGTGAGGGCGTCGTCTTTCAATTATCACGACGTGTTCACGGTCAAGGGCATGCCCGGCATCAAGGTGCCGCTTCCCGTGGTCATCGGCCTGGACATGGCGGGCGAGGTCTCCGAAATCGGCCCCGGCGTCACCGGCTGGAAGATCGGCGATCGCGTGCTCGTCAATCCGCTCAACAAGAAACTGGGTCTGATGGGCGAGATGCTGGACGGCGGCATGGAGGAATTCTGCCTCGTCACAGCCGATCAGCTGATCCGCATGCCCGATGGCGTGAGCTATGAGGAGGCGGCCTCGCTTCCCGTCGCTTACGGAACGGCGCATCGCATGCTGGTCACGCACAACACGGTGAAGAAGGGCGATAAGGTCCTCATCCTCGGCGCGTCGGGAGGCGTGGGTACGGGCTGCGTCATCCTCTCCAAGCTCTTGGGCGCGGAAGTGATTGCCTGTGCGAGCTCGTCCGAAAAAATGCAGAAGCTGAAGGCGATGGGGGCGGACGAAGCGATCAATTACACCGAGCTCGATTTCTCGCGCTGGGCTGTGGAGCGCTACGGTAAGCCGCAGCGGCGGACATACGAAGGCGGCGTTGACGTGGTGATCAATTTCACCGGCGGCGAGACCTGGCAACCCTCGCTCAAATGCTTGAAGCGCGGCGGCAAGCTGTTGGTGTGCGGCGCGACCGCCGGTTACGACCCGAAAGAGGATTTGCGCTACATCTGGAGTTTCGAGCTGCAGATCATCGGTTCCAACAGTTTCTACGACGAGAACCTGATCGCGCTGATGCAGCTGATCCAGGAGGGCAAGATGAAACCGGTGATCGACAAGGTGGTGCCGCTGGAAGGCGCGGCCGAAGGCTTGCGCCTGATCCAGGACCGGCATGTCATCGGCAAAGTCGTCGTGACGCCTTAGACCTGCGCGAGGATTCCATGAGCGAAGACATCACGGTGGAAAAGGTGCAGACGCTGATCACGCGCGCGCCCTATCATCAATGGCTGGGACTGCAGGTGCTCGCGCTGCATGAAGACGGCATCGATCTGAAGGCGGTATGGCGCGAGGAATGGGTGGTCAATCCGGACCGGCGCTACACCCATGGCGGCGTGCTGGCGGCGCTGGTCGACCTGGCGGCGGATTGGGCGCTCGTGAAGCGGACCGGGCGCGGCGTGCCGACGGTCGATCTCAGAGTTGATTACCACGCCGCCGCGATGCCTGGCGATCTCACCGTGAAGGGACGCGTCGTCAAAGCGGGCGGCCAATTCTCCACCGCCGAAGCGCATGTCTACGATGCCAATGGGAAGCTGCTGGCGAGCGGCCGAGGCACCTATTTCACGGCGCCTCCGCCGCCGCCCAAAGCGTGAATTCAAGCGCCGATGCTGCAGTTTGAGAATCTCGGCGACCTCATCGAGCGGGACAGGGATCCCGACAAGATCGCCATCATTGATCTTGGGGGAGAGGTTCCGCCGCGGGAATTCTCCTATCGCAGATTGGACGAGCTTGCGCGCGGCGTCGCGCGGGCCCTGCTGGCGCGCGGCTTTGCGCGCGGCGACCGTGTCGCGATTCTTTCCGCGAACCGGGCGGAATATATCGCCACGCTGTTCGGGATCATGCGCGCCGGGCTGATCGCCGTTCCGGTGAACTTCAAATTTCCGCGCACGACGATCGATTTCATCATCGCCGATTCCGGAGCAAGGCTTGTATTCTGCGACCCCGAACGCTACCCCGATGCGCCGCAGCATTTGCCGCTGGTCGAATTCGGGGGAAGGGACGGAAACGCCTTCGACGAATTCGTAGATGTCGGGCCGTTCACCGCTATCAGGCCCGAGCCGCGCGAGCCGGCCATGTTCCTCTACACGTCGGGTTCGACCGGCGTTCCCAAAGGCGTGGTGCTGTCGCACCAGAGCCATCTCTGGGTCGTGGGGACGCGCCTCGCACCGGATTTGGCGCGCCATCGCTATCTCATAGCCGCGCCGCTCTACCACATGAATGCGCTGGCGCTCTCCCAACTCGCCTGTGCGGCGCACGCGACGATCGTGCTGCTGCCGCAATTCACAGCCGCTGCCTATATCGACGCGGTTCAGCGCCATCGCTGCACCTGGCTGACGGCGGTGCCGCCGATGATCGCCATGATGCTGCGCGAACAGAAGCTCATGGCGGACGCCGATCTTTCCTCGGTCGAGTTCGTGCGGATGGGATCGGCGCCGGTCAGCGAGAGCCTGATGGCGGCCCTCAAACATGCCCTGCCCCACGCCACGATCACCAATGCGTATGGCACGACGGAGGGCGGGCCGGTGGTGTTTGGCCCGCATCCCAAGGGATTGCCCCAACCGGAGCTTTCGGTCGGCTATCCTCACCCCCAAGTTCGGACGCGGCTGGTCGAGGGCGACTCGCACGATGCGGATCACGGCGCGCTGGAGATGAAAAGTCCCGCCGTCATGAACGGCTATCACAACCGGCCCGATCTTCCCGTCCCTTTCACGCCGGACGGATTCTATATGACCGGCGACGTGTTCCGCCGCGATGCCGATGGTTTCCATTTTTTTGTCGGCCGCACAGATGACATGTTCGTATCGGGAGGCGAGAACATCTATCCCGGCGATGTGGAACGCATGCTGGAGCGCCACCCCGACATTTTGCAGGCGGTCGTTGTGCCGATCGAGGACGAGATCAAGGGGCAGAAACCGGTCGCCTTCGTGGTGACGAAAGCGGGCCGGCCGTTAACGGCAGATGAGGTGAAACAATACGCGCTGGCCAATGCACCCGCCTATCAGCATCCGCGTTTCGTGTGGTTCGTCGAGAAATTGCCGCTGTCATCCACCAACAAGGTGGACCGCGCGGCGCTCATCCGCGAAGCGCAGACGCGCCTCGCAGCGGGCGCGTAAGGTCCCGCGTCACACGGAGGTGTGCTCGGCACCTTGCTTGGCCGCCAAAGCATCGCCGACCGCCGTGGCGAACGGCGTATCCGGCGGCAGCACCACGGAAGCGGAACGCACGCGCTGGTGCGCCGGGTCAACGCCGGGAGGTGTGGTGCCGTTGTCCAACAGCGCCTTGGCCGCGCGCAGCAGACGCCGCCGCGCCATGACAATGCCCTTGTCCGTGGCGACGAGATTTTCCCGCGAGCGGTCGATAATCGGGCCCATGCTTTCCTGGAGCGAGGAATCCTGGATGGCGAAGCCGGCGACGCCGCTATAGGTGCGGCCCCGTTTCTGAGCCGCACGGTCGATCAGATAGTCATTGTCCTTGTTGGCGAGCGGACGGAAATTCCTGGGATCGATCACGGTGTGGATGCCGGCGCCTTCGCGCATCTGCTGGACCAGTTCCTCTTCCAGTGGCGATTTCACGCGATAATCGAAACTCCAGGTCCAGCAATTCTCGTCGTCCATCGGGATGAAGAAATGGCCGTGCACGGGATGATTGCCCCGAGGCGGAATCATCGTGAAGGCCGGCATCACCCATTGGGTGATGCGCCAATAGAAATTGCCGTCTTCGGCATTGCGGCGCGCGCCGATATAAAGGCCGCCGGGACTCTCGACGACATCGAACACCGGCATCAGATCGCCCATATTGTATTTGTTGCCTTTGGAGCCTTTGAACACCGGATCGGTCTCCAGATCGCCGCGATGCAAGAAGGAGACGTGGCTGGAATCGATGCCGCCTTCCAGCGCCTGGAGCCAATTGCATTCCTGCCAGCGCTTCGAGACGAAGCGATGCGAATCCGGCACCATCGCGAATTCCCATTCGGGAAGCGCCGGCTGGCGGTCCGCCGGACCCATATAGGTCCAAAGAATGCCACCGCGCTCGACCAGCGGATAATTGGTCATGCGTATCCGTTGACAATGCGTGCTGCCCGGCAGTTCTGACGGGATATCGACGCATTGTCCGGTCACGTCGAATTTCCAGCCATGATAGGGACAGCGCAGCCCGTTCTCCTCGTTGCGGCCGAACCACAGCGACACGCGGCGATGGGCGCAGAATTCTTCGATCAGCCCGAGCCGGCCTGCGGTGTCGCGGAAAGCGACCAGCTTTTCCGACAGAAGTTGGATTCGCACCGGCGGACAATCGGGCTCGGCAAGCTCGGAAGACAGCAGCGCCGGTATCCAATAGCTGCGGAAAAACTGGCCCATCGGCGTTCCGGGACCTGTTTGGGTGAGATAGTCGTTCTGTTCCTTGACCAGCATGGCGCTCTCGCTTGTGCGCATAGCGCACGAAATAGTGTGATACCGCACAGATTAGTCTACGAACCGTACTCGTTCAAGCCGATTTCGGTTGACCAATGAACGGTTTTCGTGAGATTTGTTCGCACTGCGAACATTTGTGTAGGCTGCGATCATTCCCAACAAGCGACCAAAAGCGCCCGAAGGCGAGAACCGCTCCTATGTGACCGCGCTCGCGCGCGGCCTTTCGGTCTTGAAAGCCTTCGACGACCAGCACGCCCGGCTGACGCTTTCCGATGTCGCGCGGATCGTGGGATTGCCGCGCGCCAGCGCGCGGCGTGCGCTTCTAACCTTGCAGAGCCTGGGCTACGTGGAAGGCAACGGGCGCATGTTCACCCTTTCGCCGCAAGTGCTGACGCTCGCGCGGGCCTATCTCGCGTCGAGCCCAGTGCCAAGAGTGGCGCAAGGCTTTCTGGAAAACGTCAGCGAGGGCCTCGGCGAATCCTGTTCGCTTTCGATTCTGCACGGCGATGAGGTGATCTATATCGCGCGCTCGACCCGCAAGCGCATCGGCTCGCTGCACCGCGATGTCGGTGCGCATCTGCCGGCCCATTGCACGTCTATGGGGCGCGTGCTTCTGGCGGCGCTCCCCGATGCCGACCTCGATGGCTTCATCGCGGACGCCAAGCTCCAAAGCTTTACGCCCCACACCGTTGTCGACAAGGACGAGCTTCGCGCCCTTATCCAAAAGGTCCGGCGCAACGGCTATTCGCTGGTGGACCAGGAGCTCGAGATCGAGCTGCGTTCGATCGCCGTTCCGATACACAATGCGGGCGGACGGG
>DATHDZ010000192.1:0-2532 GCA_035318785.1 Micropepsaceae bacterium | reverse complement strand
CGCGGCGGGTGTTCTCGCACATGATCTTCACGCCGGGACAGCCGGGCTGGCTCGACAAGCTTGACGCCGGCCTGGCGCTGAAGCCCGAGTCCTGCAAGGGCTACACCGTCGGCGACAACACCCACAAGGAGATCAGCCGCTATCCCTGGCGGATGGACGACGAAAAGGTCGCCTACAAGGGCTACGAGAAGATGGTGAAAGCCGGCATCAAGAATGTCTGCATCCACAAGGGATTGTTCGCGCCTGGAATCGAGAAGCAGTATCCCAACCTGCGCGGCTTTGCCGATGTCGCCGACGTCGGCCAGGCGGCGAAGGACTGGCCGCAGCTCAATTTCGTCATCTATCATTCGGCCTATCGCCACGTTGGCGGCGATCCGAAGCAGGCGCTGGCCGAGTTCGACCGCACCGGGAGGATTTCCTGGACCAGCGACCTCGCCGATATTCCGGCGCAGTACGGCGTCAGCAATGTCTATGGCGACGTCGGGCAGCTGTTCGCGACCACGCTGGTTGCGGAGCCCAATGTGTGCGCCGCGCTGATGGGGACCTTGATAAAAGGGCTAGGGATCGATCACGTCTGCTGGGGCACCGACGCGCTGTGGACCGGCGCGCCGCAATGGCAGATCGAAGGCCTGCGCCGGCTGGAAATTCCGGAAGCCATGCAGAAGAAATTCGGCTACGCCCCGCTCGGCGCCGCCGATGGTCCAGTCAAATCCGCGATCTTCGGCGGGAACAATGCACGGCTCTACGATATCCAGCCCAAGCGGGCGATGCTCGAGATCAAGGGCGATCGCTTTGCCATGATGAAGGCGGAATACGAGAAGGCCGGGCCGGAGCCGTCCAATACACGCTACGGCTATGTGGTGCCGAACGGCGCGGTGGATCACTCGCTGTTTGCTTAAGGCGCCGTCATCGCGGGGTACCGTTGACCGGGTTCTGCCGGTTTATGGGAATATGTTTGGTGAAGATCCGCACCACGGCACCCTTCACAGCCCGGCTGTCGTCGAACAGCCTGGACGCAATTCGCTCGATGGCGTCGCGATGCTGGAGAAACAGCGCCTGTCGCGCGGTGCTTGGCGAACCGCGCACGCCGGCCAGCTCATCCATCGCGGCATCGCTGATCTGGCAGTCGACCGTTTCGCCGTCGTTCAGCATGGTGAATCCGAACGCCAGCCGTTCGTCGTCATACCCTACAATGCGACCGCGCGTCAGCGGCATCCTAAGCTCCCCTTAGAATCGTCCCCATGCGTGCTTCGCGCGGTGGTTTGTCGAGAAGGTGGCGGCGCGGGCTGAAGCCTATTTTGTCTCGGCGGGATCGCGGTGAACGGGATCGATCCACAGCACCGTCTCCGGCTTTTCCACCGGCTCGATGTCGAGATTGATCGCAACCGCCTGGCCGTCGCTGCGCACCAGCACGCATTCCAGCACCTCGTCGCGGCTGGCGTTGATCTCCTGGTGCGGCACATAGGGCGGAATGAAAATGAAATCGCCGGGATTGGCTTCGGCGGTGAACTGCAGATGCTCGCCCCAGCGCATCCGCGCCTTGCCCTTCACGACATAGATGATGCTTTCGAGATGGCCATGGTGATGCGCGCCGGTCTTGGCGTCGGGCTTGATGGTCACCGTGCCGGCCCATAATTTCTGCGCGCCGACGCGCGCGAAATTGATCGCGGCCTTGCGGTCCATGCCGGCAGTCGAGGGCACGTTGGGATCGAGCTGATCGCCGGGAATGACGCGCACGCCGTCATGCTTCCAGCGCTCGGCGTCATGGGCGTGAGAATGATCGGAATGCGTATGGTCGTGAGGGCCTGTCATCGCTTCTCTTTCGCTCAAATATTCGTATGC
The DNA here is from genome assembly GCA_035318785.1 of Micropepsaceae bacterium. Classification (GTDB taxonomy): domain Bacteria; phylum Pseudomonadota; class Alphaproteobacteria; order Micropepsales; family Micropepsaceae; genus CAIYRG01. The sequence continues at coordinate 690 of DATHDZ010000192.1, read as the reverse complement.
GAAGGTTACAGAAAACCCTGACTGCAAACCAGATGAATCAGGAACCTTCGCTGCGTTCGGGGCTTGGTCTTGCGAAGCTTAACACTCGCAAAGGAGAGTTCCATGGGTGCAACGACAGACAAAATCAAGGGCGCAACCAACGAAGCCATCGGCAAGGCCAAGCAGGGCATCGGCGAAGCCACAGGCTCCGACAAGCTGCAGGGCGAAGGCGCGGTCCAGGAAGTCAAGGGCAAGGGCCAGCAGGCGCTCGGCGACGCCAAGGAAGCCACCAAGGACGCGGTCAACAAGGCCGCTGCCGCAGCGAACAAGAATCTTTGATCGGCTGAGGGATGAACTGAAAGACCGGTCCGTTGGGCCGGTCTTTTCTTTTTGCGTCGTCATCGCCCGCTGTGGCACCCCACCCCGGCCCTCCCCCGCAAGCGCGGGAGAGGGAGTCGCAGCGAGATTGTTAATTGACCGGTGCGAAACGATAGCGGCGATAAATACCACCGCTCTGTCATCGCCCGCAGTGAGCCCCCTCTCCCGCTTGCGGGGGAGGGTTGGGGTGGGGGCCGCCGCAAGCGAGACGCCCGAGACTATTACTTCAGGCGCAGCAGCTCACTACTTCACCGCAAGCAGCTCGACGTCGAACATCAGTGTCGCGTTCGGCGGAATCGCGCCGCCGGCGCCGCGGGCGCCGTAGCCCAGCGC
>DATHDZ010000191.1:0-10814 GCA_035318785.1 Micropepsaceae bacterium | reverse complement strand
TGCACCACCCATCCGATGCTGCATTTCGGCGAAAAGGAACGCGAGCAATATTTCCGCGTCGAACGCGCCTGCCGTCTCTCGCGCTATGGCGGCGACTGCTATGCCTATGCCTTGATCGCGATGGGCTTCGTCGATCTGGTGATTGAAACCGATCTCAAACGCTGGGATGTCGCGGCCATCATTCCGATCATCGAGGGCGCGGGCGGCGTGGTCACCGACTGGAACGGCGATCCCATCATCGGCGAAGGAAATATCGTCGCGGCCGGCGATGCGCGCACTCATGCCGCAGCGGTGAAGATGTTACGACGCTAAGTGCTCGGTGACGAAGGCGTCGAACTCCGCCCAGAAGCGTGCGCGGATGGAGTCCTTTTCCATCAAGATTTCATGCTCGGCATCTTCGATCTCGACGTAGCGTCCGTGCGGTAAGTTCACCACGAATTCGCGTATGGCCTCCGTGCGCACGACGCGATCACGGCCCGCGCCAAACACCAAAAGCGGCGTCGTGATCTCCTCGGCGAAGCTTTTCCGTCTCATCCGGCGCATCGAACGAAAGGCGGCTCCGAGCCAGCCGAAGGTTGGTCCGAAAATGCGCAGGAAAGGCTGGGCGCGCAGGAATTGCTGTGACCGCTCGAAACGCGCGCGATCGGAAGTCACCACGTTTTCCTCGAACGTCAGATCGAGAGGGTCGCGCTCCTCGACGCCGAACACAAAACGCGTCGAGGGTTTGTACAGATTGAAGAGCGCCGTGATGAGGCTCGTGGCCCGCGCCGAATATTTCCCCGTGTTGACGTCGAGCATCGGCGAAACCGCCACGGCATAGGCAAATCGTCTCTTATGCTCATGCAGGAAGCGCAGCAGGATATGCGCGCCCATCGAATGGGCGAGCGCGATCACCGGCACCGGCGCCGGCAGCGAGCGCTGGATCGGCTCCACCGCCTGGAGCAGAAGCGCGGCAAGATCGGAATCATATTCTTCGAAATTGCCCACGTGACCGGCGCGATTGCCATAGCCGCGCCGCTCGGACGCGCCTTGGCCCCGCCAATCCAAGCTGGCGACCTCGAATCCCCGGCCACGCAGTTCATTCGCCACTTCGCCGTATTTTTCGAGGAACTCGGTGTGGCCGTTGAGGACCACACAGATAGCGCGTTTCGGGACGCCTGCCGGGAGCTCCCAAATCCCGCCGCGCAGATGCCGTTTGTCCGGCGTCGCCAGCGTGAGCGCGCGAAATTCCGAAGCCACTATCTGTTCCTGAGATTCAACGGGAGAGCGAATGCTGACGATATGATCATTTGCAGGCGGGAGGCAGCAAGCCCTGTGCTCTTATTGCCCATAACCCCGAAAGTTCCCAATGGCAGCAACAAAATATCTTAATCGGCACGACCGGCAGAAAGCCGGTAGGAGCGTTTTCTTGGCTGTAGGGGGTGGGACGAACGAAGCGGATTGCCATGGCCTGGATCGACATCCAAGAAAGAATGGCTCCCAAAAGGGACCGCCTGGGCGTTTCCTGCTTCGCATTCCATATGGCGGTGGGGACTTTCGTGCTGGTCGGGTGGTTAATTTCATCCACCGAAGCGCTGTTGTTCTATCTGTTGCTGTTGCCTGCCATGGCCACCCAATGGGCTGTGAACGGCGGGTCCTGCATCATCAACAATATCGAGACTTGGCTCAGGACAGGGCGTTGGCGCGATCGCGAGCACGGAGAAGACGGCAGATTCTTGGCCATGCTGTTCGACTGGCTTTTCGCGATGCGGCCTCCCCCGGCCTCGCTCGATCGCCTCAGCTATTCGGTGATCCTGGTCCTGTGGATCCTGGGGCTGGGTCACTTTGTCTCGCTCGCGCTCGCCTAGCCTTGCGGCAACGAGACATCATCGCCAAATAAATCAAAGCGAGCCTCAACGAAGTCGGCTGCTTGAGCGTTTTATGTACGTTAGTTGAAGGGGTTAATCGTGAGGAAAGAATCATGGCACGGGCGGCGTTAGCGCACCTGTCCGAACGAAAAGAAACCGGTCAGGCCATCCCATTTGATAGTCTGCGCGTTGCACTGTTTCTTTTCCATCTGGCGATCATGGCCTATGTCACGCTGGGTTGGCTGATTCCTTCCCGGGTCGGGCTCTATATCTACACCCTGCTCTTGCCGCTGATCGCCATGCAATGGCTGCTCAATGGCGGCGCCTCGATCGTGAACAATATCGAGAATCTCGTCCGCGTCGGGCAGTGGAACGACGCCCGCAATCAGTTCGAGGGAGCATTCTTCAAGACTCTGTTGCAGGCCATCGGCGTGCCGGCGAGCCAAGCTCAGATCACGACCCTGTTGTGCTTCCTGATGCTGATTTTCTGGATCTCGGCGGTTTGCCACATGATGCTGATCGTGCCTACGGCTTAGCCGCCGGGCTGGTCGTGCGACGCCCTTGAACCTCAAAAACCGGCTTCCTACCTAAAAATCATCGGAAGGCCTCATAGCTTCCGGTGCTTTGGAGGGGTTCGGCTCCTTAGGGGCGGCCCCAGGCTCAACACTTCGCTCGAAGGAGGTCGTGACATGCGTAGCTTTGATCTCACCCCACTTTTCCGCTCGACGGTCGGTTTTGACAGATTGGCCGATATGCTGGACTCGGTAGCGCAATTCGATACAGGCGTGACCTATCCGCCCTATAACATCGAGCGCACCGACGAAAACCACTATCGGATTTCCCTCGCCGTTGCGGGCTTTGCGGAAAAGGATCTGAACGTCGAAGTCAAGGAAGGCGTGCTCTCGGTCCAGGGCAAGCGCGAGGGCGAGAAGGACAACGCGCCCGGCAGGAATTATCTCTACCAGGGCATCGCCGGCCGCACGTTCGAACGGCGCTTCCAACTGGCCGAAAACGTCGAGGTCAAGGGCGCCCAGCTCGAAAATGGACTGCTTCATGTTGATCTCGAGCGCCTTGTGCCCGAGGAGAAGAAGCCCCGCCGCATCGTCATCAACGGCAAGTCCGAAGGCCGCGTGATCGACGCGAAAGTCAGAGCGGCCTGACATCCTGTTTTGGAAAAGCGCGCCTCCTTTTGGGGCGCGCTTTTCTTATGCGCCTTCGCCGTTTCTGGCGCTCTTTCGGGCTGACGAGCGCTCCGCTACAATCCGGAAAATCAAGCCGTTTGCCGAAGAGTCGCATGCAAAACTGGCAAACATTTCTCCCCGGCCGGCTTTCGCGCCTGTATCAGTCGCGCATGAGTCACTCCACCACCATGGGCGACGTGCGCCGGCGCTATGAATTGCTCGCCGCCAGTTTCGGCGCGCCGCCGGCCGATCTTATCGTCGAGCGGGCACAGCTCGGCCAGGTCAAGGGCGAGTGGGTGCGTGTGTCCGAAGCCCAGACTCATCGACTTCTGCTCTATTTGCACGGCGGCGGCTTTATTTCGGGATCGCCGGAAACCCATCGTGCCGTGGTCGCGAAGCTCTGCCGCGCCGGCGGTGCGGCCGCGCTTTCAGTCGATTATCGTTTGGCCCCCGAATTTCCATTCCCCGCGGGCTTGCGCGATGCGGTCGATGCTTACCGGTTCCTGATCGCCAAAGGCATCCCGCCCGAATCGATCGTGCTGGCCGGCGATGGCGCCGGAGGCGGGCTGGCCTTTGCAACATTGATGGCTATCCGCAACGGGGGCATGCCGATGCCGGCAGGCATTGTTGCTCTCTCGCCCTGGGCCGATCTGACCTTGTCGGGCTGGTCGATCATGCAGAATGCCGACAAGGATTCGATTGTGTCCTGGGATCTGTTGTTCGTGAGCGCCCGCCACTACCTCAAGGGCGCAAATCCCGCCGATCCCTATGCCTCTCCCGTTTACGGCACGATGCGCGATTTTCCCCCCATCATGGTGCATGCGGGAAGCCGCGAGATCCTGCGCGACGACGCCGGCAGGCTGGGTGAACTCGCAGCGGCGTCGAATGTCCCGGTGTCCGTGGAAGTCTATGACGGAATGCATCATCTGTTTCAGATGACCGGGGCGGCTTCCGAAGCGAAAGTCTCGCTCAACCGGCTGGGGCAGTTCATCCGGGCGCGCACGCCCGAAACCGAACGCAATCTGGATTTCAGCAAGGCCCTGAAGCGAGGGGCCTAAAAAGCGAAAGCGCTCTAGCTGGCCGCGGCGATGTCATAACGCGTTTCGTCGAAGATCGCCTCCACGGCTCCATCGAGCGAAAGCTTGATCCCTTGAAGGATGGCGCCGCGAAAATCGGTCGCGCGCAGTTTCGCGCCGGTAAGATCCGCAAACGCAAGATCGGATTCGGCGAGCACGGTTTGGCGCAGATCCGCCCCGCGGAAATCGGCATAACGCGCATCGACGCGTTCGAGCCGTGCAGGCAGCAAACGGTCATTGGTGATCAGCAATGGTCCCAGATTGACGTCACGCAAATCGGCGTTTGCGAGTTTGGCACCTTTGAGATTCACCCCTCTCAAATCTGCGCCGGTAAGTTTGCACCCGCGCAGATCGGCACCTTCCAGTTGTGCACCTTGAAGACGTGCACCGGTCAGGTCGAGTCCATAGAGCACGGCATTCGGCGCGATCAACGCCGTCAGTATCGCATGCGGCAATCCCTTCAAGGGCCTCAAGTCGAAGCCGGAGAAATCGGCGGGGCGGCCTTCGCGTCCACAGGTCTCCCCCCAGCGCGCATGGGCCGCAAGGATCATTTCGATTCTGTCCGGCAAATCGGCAATGGCCCTGCCCGCCGGCGCGTCCGTCAGCACGTCCGTCATGTCCGAGCCGTCCAGGGTGGCAAATTCAAGCCTGGTACCGATGAGGATGGCGCCTTTGAAATCCGCGCCAGCGAGGTCGCAACCGCGCATGTCCGCGTTCTCGAGATTGGCGCAGCTCAATTTGGCGCGGCGGAGATTGGCGCGCGTCATCTTGCAATCGCGCATGACGGCGTCGGTAAAGTCCGCCTGTATGGCAATGGCGCCCGAAAAGTTCGCCCGCTCCAGATTGGCTGCCGACATCAGGGCGGCCGGCATCTCGGTAGGACCAATGTCATGCTGCAGCACTTTGAGATCACCCGATATGCCCTTTTCGGCGATCTTGCCCTCGCGCAAATCCGCTTCGTACATGTCGGCGCCGATAAGATTGGAGCCTCGGAGCGATGTGCCGCGCATGTCGGCGCGGCGAAGCGATGAGCCGGCGAGATTGGCGCGTTTCAGGGATGCGCCGAAAAAGCTCGCCGAATCCAGTCGCGCGCCGCTGAGGTTGGTTTCCTCGAGATAGGCACCGGTGAAATCCGCATCGGCGAGATTGCGCCCCGAAAGGTCCAGGCCGGAAAGATCGCAGAACGCGAAAACCGCACGCGCGCCGCCGACTCGGCCGGAATAGAGCAGTTCATGACGCGCCGCCGCCGCCGCGACCTGTTTCTCGGTCAGCTTGGTGCAACTCAACCGGCGCGACTTCTCCCGATCCATGCAAGCGGCATCACAAAGGGTTTTCGAACGCGCATTTTGGCCCGTGCCCACCTAATAGCCCCTTAATAGGTGGGAACCGCGCGGTCCTTTGTGCTTGCCGCATCCTTAACGCCGTGGCACCTTCGCGCGCGAGGGGCGCCCCAGTTCGGGAAAATCGAGCAAAATTAGAGTTCTGTGAGGGGTACCGTGAAACGCATTCGTCTTATCTGCCTCCTTCTGGCCGGGGTCGCCAACCCGGCGCTCGCGGACGATTTAACGATCACCAACGTCCTCAGTACGCCCGTCGCGACCTCTCACGCGAACAACAACACGCCCGGGAACATCGACATCAACGTCGGAGGCGGCGTCGTCATCTCGAACGCTGCCGGTGCCGCCGTGACGTTGGATTCCAACAATTCCGTCAGCAGCCAGGGCACGATCACAAACAATTTCGCGGGCGGCGGCGCCATCGCGGTGCATGTGGTCGGTGGCTTCACGGGGTCGCTGCTCAGCGACGGCACGACCAGCAGCATCATCAGCGTCAGCGGCGGGGGCGCCGGCAATATTGGCGTGCTGCTGGACGGCTCTTCGGCGTTCACGGGCGACATTTCGCTGGGATCGGGTTCAAATCTGTTCGCCGACGGTGCCAATGCTACCGGTGTGGCTATCAAAGCGCCGCTGACCGGAAATCTGTTGGCTGGCTCCTTGATGACGATAACGGGCGTGGGCTCGACCGGCGTCCTGGTACTCAAACCGATTTCGGGTTCGATCACCTCGACCTTCGGCATCAGCGTCGCGGGTACCACGACCTTCACCATCGACAAGGTCGATCCACTGTCGGGGTCTGCTATCGCTGTGGCTGCCGACGTGAGCGGCGGCATCCTCAATTCGGGCTCCTCTTCCGTCACCGACTCCACCTTCTCCTCGAGCTTGGTGAATTCGAGCACCGCGCCTACCGTGGCCATTCAGCCTTCGATCGCCGGCGCGAGCGCTACCAACATCACGGTCGGCATCCTGGCGGACACGGTGAATCCGAATCTCAGTTTCATCAACCGTGGCAGCATTCGGGCAACGGACAATGATCCTGGCGTCAGCACCATCGGCCTAGGGATTGGCGAGCTGGGCACGGCTGCTCATACGGTCACCCTGACCGGCGGCATCTACAATCGGGGCAGCATTCTGGCCCAAGGCGAGACCGACAACATTTTCGCCAAATCGACGTCGGGCGCATCGGCGGACGCTACCGCTCTCTTGATCGGCAATGGCGCGAACATCAACGCCAGCGGCGTCTCCTCTGAGGCCTTGCTGAATGAAGGCTCGATCCTCACCGGCATCTCGGGCGATCACCCCGCCAACTCGACGCCCATCCTGATACTCGCCGGCGGCCGGCTGACCTCGTTCACCAATACGGGTGCAGTGAACGGCGTCGCGTCGACATCGGACCTCGCAATTGCGAGCCTTAACGCCTATGGCGTGCGCGATCTTTCCGGGACGTTGACCACCATCGTCAATAGCGGGCGGTTGGCCACTCAGGTCACGACACTCAACAACAACGCGCAACAAGGGATTGCCGCCGATCTCTCGCACGGCTCGGCGAATGAAAGCTTCACCAATTCTGGAACCGTTGTCGGTGATATCATCTTCGGCTCAGCGGGCATGAGCGGGGGCGTGGCGGGAAACCAACTCGTCATCCATGGCGCCAATGCAACGGTTCAAGGCGGGGTGACCGCCGCGGGGGCGGGCACGATCGACGTTCACCTCGGCGAGGACGACACGGGTGGCGCTTTTCGTACGGGCAATTCGCGCATCACAACGCTCACCGTCGGTTCAGGCGGCACGGTGGAGATGGCGCTCAACAAAAACTCGGGCGCCTCCCCGATCATTTCGGCGACGGGGCCCGTGATCTTTCGCACCGGCTCCAAAGTGTCTTTGGTGCCCTCGACATTCCTGCCCGACAGCGGGACCTATACGCTGATCCACAGCGCCGGCGGGCTGAGCTTCGCCGATTTCTCGGCGGCCGTGGCCGCCCAGCCCATTCCTTTCATCTTCAATGGCGCCCTTACCAGAAACACCAACGATCTTCTGCTGACGCTCCAGCGCAAGACCGCTGTGCAGCTTGGTCTCACCGGAAATACCGCAACGGTCTACGAGCCCTTGGCGCAGGCTGCGCTCGTCGATAGCGAATTCGGCGCGGCCCTGCTGTCCCTCAATAGCGCTGCGGAAGTGCAAGCCGTCGTGAACGCAACGGTGCCCGATATCGCCGGAGGGGTTCGCGCTCTCTCGATCGCGATGACCGATCAGGCGACGGGCGTGATCGGCGCCCGTGAACGCGCGCTGGTCACCGCAGCGCCGAACACACGCAATGAATTCCGCTTCTGGGGTCAGGAATTCTACAACAATGTGAGCGCGGGCAGCACGGCGACCACTCCGGGTTACGGCGGAGCGGGTCAAGGTGTCGCGTTGGGCGTCGAATGGGGCAACATCGGAACCGGGCGTTACGGTGTTGGATACACATTTTACTCCAGCCAGGAGACCGAAACGCACCCCCGCGACACCAAGACGAATGGCGATTGGAATCTGGTGTCTGCCTATGCGGGTTGGCGCACGGGCGAATTCTTCGTCACGCCGCAGGTCAATCTCGGCCAGGGTGATTTTCATAGCCGGCGCTTGATCGTGGCGGGCCCCGTGATACGTCAGGCGTCCGCCAATTGGTCGAATTATCTCGCCTCGGGCGGCCTCACGACCGGCTACATCATGAACATCGCCGGTTTCCAGATCATCCCGGAAATAGCGCTGGATGGGCTTTATATGCGGGAAAGCACCTACAACGAGAGTGGCGCCGGCGGCATCGGCCTGTCGCTGAAGCAAAAGGACCAAAAATCGCTGCGCAGCTTCGCGGGCGTTCTTGGACAGGGCACCTATGTTTGGGACAATGGCAATCTGCAGCCGCAACTTCTGGTCGGTTGGAGTCACGAATTCTTGAATACCCCTTCAACGATCGATGGAAGTTTCGAGTCCACCCCGGGCTCCCCGTTCCATCTCGTGGGCCCGACGCTCGAGCCAAACAAGATCATCGGCGGAGCGAGCTTTGCCTATGTGCTCGGCAATTGGTCTGCCGGCTTCAGTTATGATGCGGCGGCGAGCACCGGGGCTTTGGCACAATCGGCCACGATCAGCCTAAGCAGCCGTTTCTAAGCTTTTGCGGTCATTGCCGCGCACTGCGGGAGCCTTACAGGTCTCCTCGGCATGTTTTTATGACATAATGTCGGCCCCTATTGCGAAGGACGCGCGCGCCTTGAACCGGTGCGGGCGCCGGCCGGAGATGGTGGTGACCTTTTCCTCTCGTTCTCGCGCAACCGCGGCCGTGTTCGCGTTCGTCGCGTTTTCGCTCCCTGCCGTCGCGGCGGAAACCGCGCCGCCCGCTGCGCAAGGTCCGGCGATGGATCAGGTCAGCTTCGCCTATTTTCAAGAGCAGCTCGCGCCATTTGGGCGGTGGCTTCGCCATCCGGTCTGGGGCGATGTCTGGCAGCCCGATGCCGGACGAAACTTCCGCCCGTATTTCTATGGCTATTGGCAATACACCAGCGATTACGGGTGGCTGTGGGTGTCGAACGAAGCCTATGGCGACATCGTCTACCATTATGGGCGGTGGGGCTACGATCCCAATTTCGGCTGGCTCTGGCTGCCGGGCTATATCTGGGGACCAAGCTGGGTCGCATGGCGCGAAACAGACGGTTATGTCGGCTGGCTTCCGATGCCGCCCGGCTATCAGGATTTTTCGTTCACCACCACCGCGCCTCCCTCCGCACCCAACAATTGGTACGGCTATCAAAATTTCTATGGCAATCATTTCGCGCTGGACGCTTTCTTGGGCCTTTGGGTCTTTGTGCCCAACCAGGATTTCGGACGTCACGACCGCCGGCCTTACGTGACCGACAAAGACCGCTTGCGCGATCTCTACCGCGACTCCCATGACCGCACGCATTATGAGCATGACCGCGACCGCGATCGCATCGTCGATCGTTCGATCGACAAGGACGCATTGGAACAATCCACGCGCCGCAGTTTTGGCGCGCAAGAGGGCGCATCGTTCCTGCACGGCAATACGCCGGTGACTTCGGTAACCGAAGGCCAGGAACTCGCACGCCGCTACCGCTATCGTGGGCGCGAGCCCGCAGCTCCCTCTGCCGGCATTCCCGCACAGGGAAGCCCCGGCGGCGGACCTTTCGAAACGCGAGGTTTCGCGGGCCGCTTACCGCGTGCACAGGACGCCAATCTCCCCCTTAGGGGTGGAGCGAATCCTGCCGAAGCGGCGGGCAGCCAAGCGCCGGACAATCGGCGGGCTGAACCTCGTTTCGCGCCGCGGCGCAATCCTTTCGCCCTCGGCGCGATGGGGACCCCGCCTCCGGCAATTGCTCTGCCTACGGATGGTTTCCGCAGCGCGCAGAGCCCCGGTCTCCCGGCGGCCATCCCGCAAGCAGGGCTGCAGCCGAACGCTCCGCCAAGCACATTGGCGCCCGGACGCGTGCTCGGCCGCATGGGTGCGCGGAGCCTTGGTGGGTCTCTGGCAGCTCCCTCTCCGAGCATTGCCAATGTCGGAATGCCGGCCATGTCGTCGCCGGCATCCGGGCTTCAACAATCGCCGGCGTTGCAGCGGCCTGCGATGGCGGCACCGGCCGCGACTGCGCCACCTGTAGCCCCGCCCGTCGTTCCCACCGCGCAATCCGTGAACCCGCGGGTGGGCTATAGGAGGCCGTTGGGCCAGCTTCCATAAGCGCGATTGGGGCATTAATCGGCGTCCGTGGAATAGCACGGGCTTGTGACACGTCATATTCTTTCAAGCGCGTCGTCTTGGACCCATATGTCGCGTCGGCTTTAGGTCTTTTCGTCGCATAGCGGTCGCATATTGTTAGAACGATTGATTGCGCTGGGATTTTCGGATACCTCCCCGCGCTACGGATGCGGCACCGGAAGAAGAACAACACGCCGTTGGAGTGTAGCCACAAGGAATTGGACTCGGTCAGTCCGGACTTTGTGGCCAAGATTTTGGATCGTGCTCCCTTTGGGATAGCGATCCGCGGATCGGAGCGCCGAGGCCAACTCGACCGATCCTCCTGGGAAGGGTAGGGTTAAGGCCCGCAAGGGTATGGACCATCTTGAAGAGGATGTTAAAATCCTTCGCGATGGTTTAAGAGGAAGAAACCTGCAGGCGTGACTTGCAGGGGAGCCAAAGTCTAATTTGGCCGTCGTGATGGATCAGCTTTTTTCGGGCACTTTGAGCGATGACAGCACTTCAAGAACTTCGTCCCGTCCATGGGAAGCCCCTTAAGAAAAACCGGTGGCCCGGAATCATCTTCGTGATCGTGTTTCACGTGTTCGCGATCTACGCGTTGGCGACGGGCCTGGCCAATTCGACGGTCG
>DATHDZ010000190.1:0-6723 GCA_035318785.1 Micropepsaceae bacterium | reverse complement strand
GGAAATCGCGCTGGCGAAAATCCGCTCCGACGCACCCTTCGACAAGGTCTGCTACATCGGCTGTGGCGTCACCACCGGTATCGGCGCGGTCATCAACACGGCGAAGGTCGAGCCCGGCTCGCGCGTGGTGGTGTTCGGTCTCGGTGGCATCGGGCTGAACGTCATCCAAGGTGCGCGGATGGTCGGCGCGTCGCAAATCGTCGGCGTCGATCTCAATCCCGCCAGACGCGCGCTGGCACAGAAACTCGGCATGACGGACTTCGTCAATCCCAACGAGATCGCCGGTGATGTCGTGGCGCATCTGGTCTCGCTTACCGGCGGCGGCGCGGATTACAGCTTCGAATGCATCGGCAATGTGAAGACCATGCGCCAGGCGCTGGAGTGCTGCCACAAGGGCTGGGGCGTCAGCGTCATCATCGGCGTCGCCGGTGCCGGTCAGGAGATCGCGACGCGGCCGTTCCAGCTGGTCACGGGGCGCGTCTGGAAGGGCACCGCGTTCGGCGGCGCGCGTGGCCGCACCGATGTTCCCAAGATCGTCGACTGGTATATGCAGGGCAAAATCGCCATCGACGACCTGATCACCCACAAAATGCCGCTCGAGCGCATCAATGATGCGTTCGATCTGATGCATGAGGGAAAATCCATCCGCTCCGTGGTGGTGTATTAGGGGGACTAGTTCAAACGCCAAACGGTCCCAAAAACAGGGGTTACCTCGGTCCCATCGACCTCAAGAAGCAAAATTGTGCTGTAACCAATCCTCTCTAAGAGCTTTTGGCATTGCTCCAAAACATCGGCGCTAACAAAATCATCGGGTTGTCTAACACGCAAATCAGGCGGCGGAGTGTGCTGGGTCAAGTGCCTAAGCTTCGCTTCTAAAACTGGGCTGCTATCAAATAACTCACCGTCCAAGAGCACGTTTCCATCAGCTTTCAATTCCAGTTCGATGAGCGGTCTCCGAACTTGCTTTCTCAGGTTCGCTCGCAAAGCGGCAGCGATCTCACTGGCCGTTACCTTGCAACTTTCCTTCGCCGCAAGTAAATCTGGCCTGTCTTCGGCAAAGTCGCTCCAAATTTCGATACTTTGGATTTGTTGGTCATGCGCGTGATGCATGCTCTTGTCCGGACCTTGCTCGACGAATTCGTGAACCAAGTAGTGGGCGAGATTCGCGCCGTAATAAACGATGTCCGTCCCCATTATTGAGAACACCGGATTGCCCGCGCGCCAAGGTTCGGCTGCCAGGAAGCGATGGCCACATATGGGCAAGAGCTTTGGCCAAGTAGCAAAATCGTTTCTCACTTTCTCGAGTGCATCAGGCGGAGCTTTTGGGCGTTCTCCCCACCGCCTCAGCCAAAGGCCATTTGCCACACTGCTCAAGATGCCCTCGCGAACCCACTCAATCATGTCCTCATATCTTTGCTTTTTGAAATTAGACCAAGGGAAGAGTACCTCGCCTGGGTCGAGAACATTTTGAAGAAGAAATGCAAAGTCGTCTGGCACCCGAAATCCGAGTTTGGCTTCGATAAGCCGAATATCGAGTATCGATAGACCTCCCTTGCCATAGACAACGGGTTGACGATTCCCAACCCACTGTTTGGCGTTTAGCAGCGCGAAAACGTCAGGTCCTAGTTGGAGCATTTGCGACTGTTCGCTGCGAGAGACGCGCGGGTTTCCTCCCCCGCGTTTTGCGGGGGAGGTGTCGAGCTTTTCGGCGAGACGGAGGGGGCCGCGCCCTACCTCACCTGGACTTTCACCAGTTTGGATGGCGGACGATAGGCCGGAATCCAAACCGTCGGACGCGGTGCGTTCGCCTCGACCTTGAAATCGCGGATCTCGTAATTGGACGGCGTCATATATTCGATCGACTTTCCGGTGTTCATGTCGATCTTGTAGAGCCGGCTGCTGCTGAAATCATTGGTCCATACGATCTGGTTCTTGTCGTCCGCGCTCGCCGAATAGGGCTCCGCATACGGCGCGCTATAGGCCTTGGCGCCGTTGATCAGCGGATATTCCTTGAGCTGCTTCTTGTCCGGATCGAACATCAGAACCTGGCCGGCGTAGAACTCCGCTGCCCAGAGGCGATCTTTCCCGTCGATTTGCCCGCGGCGCGGGCCGGCCATAGCGGTCGGCACCTTGTACTCCGTATAGGAGACGTCTTTGGGATCGAAGATGGCGACCTTGCCGTCCCGCCAGATGTAGAGATCGGTGCGGCCCTTGGAATCGGTGTCGATGTCGTAGATGCCGCTGTTCTTCGGGATCGGGTAGATCGTGCGCTTCAGCGCTTCGCTGCCGGTCTCGACCTTGGTCAGCTGGCCGTTTTCGCTCAAATGCCAAACATTGTTTTGCGGATCCAAACCGAACATGGCATCGCCGGACGCCCAGCGGGTGAATTTCGCCGTCCTGGGATCGTATTTGACGGTCCCATGGTCCATGCCGACGATGACATTTCCCTTGGTGTCGAACTGGAGCTCATGCGCGCCGCCGCCCGGCTGGCCTGGGCGTCCGTCCCCCTCGCCCATCGCCTCGCGGCCGGCGCCTTCCGGCAGCGGGAACGGCATTTCCTTCGCTTCGCCGGTTTTGATGTCGATGCGCCCGAGCATGTAGGAGAAGTGGTCGGTGTAATAAGCGAATTCCTTGTCCATGATCACGTCATGGGGCCAGACGAAACGCCGGTCGCCGCGCAGCATGTAGACTTCGCGCGCGCCGCCCCGCGGCAGGTCGTATTCCGTTACGACAAGATTGGTCGAGGCTTCATCTGTCGGACGCGGACGCGGCTTGAACGGAACGCTCTTCGAGTCCGGTCCGCGAATGGATGCGAGATACTCCGCCAAGGGCTCGATGAACTGCTTCTGGCTGAAGGCATAAGTGTCCGGCGTGACGGCTTCCGAGGCCCGCCCGCCCATCCGCTTTACGATCTTGGCCCATTCGTCCTTGCTGCGCGGGGTGCGGAGCGCCCATTGCAGCGAGTGGCAATTGCTGCATTGGGAGAACAGCACCTTCTGATGATCGGTGCCGGGCAGCGCCGCGATGATCTCGGAGGCGGTTGCGTCGCTATAGGCGATCGGCTTGGATTTCAGTGCGAAGTCGACATGCGCGGGCTTGCCGGCGGCGACGCTGACGCCCTCCTTGCTCACATGCTCGAAATCGGGAAGCTCGACGGTGACCGCGTAGGAGCCCGGCGTGACGTCGGACCAGCTCGGGAAGGAATACTCGCCCTTGGCATTGCTATAGACGGCAACCGTCATGGTGCTGTTGGCGCGGCGCGCTTTGACCGGAATGCCGGCGAGAGCCTCTCCCGTGGCAGAGGTGATCTTGCCGCTCAGCGGCGAGGCCTCTTCCGCAGCGCGGGGTTGCGATGGCAACAAGAAGGCGGATGCCGCCGCCACTGCGACAATCGCGAACGCTGCTCCGTTATGTAGCATGGCTTTCATCTTGCTGACCTTCCCCGGTTGTTTCGAGTCCCGTCGAATATGCATTTTCAAGAGGGGATTTTACGCCTCCCGGGCGCTTCTACAAAGGCCCAAGCGGCCCCGAATTTCGAAAATCCGGGGGCGACGGAGGGTTAACCCGCCGGCTGCGCGTCTCTAGGGCGCCAGCGCGACAGTGACGCCGATCCGCAGCATGCGCGGCGCGTCATAGGTCACCACCTGATCGCCGCCGCGGCTGGTCGCGACCTTGGCGTTGAAAAGATTGTCCACCGCCAAATAGAGGTCGGTCGTCGGCCAGATATGCCACGTCGCCTTGGCGTCGATGGTCGTCGCGTCCGGTAGCCTCAGTGTATTGAGATCGTCGGAGAAGCGCAGCGATTCGTAGCGCAGATAGGCTTCCAGAGTGAGGTCGTTGAAGGGCGATGCGACCACACCGCCCGTCACCGTCCAGCGCGGCGTCTGAGACGGCCGCTTGCCGGTGAGCTGCGCTGCGCTCGTGCCGCCATTCACCTTGGCATCGGTCAGGGTGAAGGCTCCCCGCAGCGCGAAATCCGGGTCGAGCTCCCATTGCGCATCGCCTTCCAAACCATAGGCGCGGATCGAGCCGACATTCTGCCGCTGGATGTACAAGCCGCCGGCCGGCAGGAAACCCACGCCGGGAAATGTGCCCGGGCCGGTGCCGACCGTGACATTGCTGATGGCGCCGGAGAGGCGGTTCCAGAAACCGGTGAGATTCCAGGTGAGCGCTCCCTCATCGTCGCCGGCCCCGAGCTCGACGCCGTAGAGCCGTTCGGGTTCCAGCGCGGCATTGGACTGGGTGAAATTGTTCCCGAGGCGGAACGGACGGTAGAGCTCATTCAAGGAGGGCGCGCGGAAACCTTCATAGGCGGACGAGCGCAAATATAGGCCATCGCCCAACTCTTTCCGCACGCCCGCCCGCGCGGTCGGAATGGCGCCGCTGCGTGACGCCGGATGACTGTCCAGGGTCACCGCGTTGGTTGCGAGCGAGCGCTCGATGATGTGACCGTTGGTATTTTCCCATTCGTCGACGCGGATGCCGGCGGTCAATAGCCAGCCATCTTCCAGGCGGGTCGCCGTCTCGCCGTAAATCCCGCCCACGAAGCTCCGCCCGCCGGCAAAGCGGCTTGAGCGGAAGCTGCCCGTCTGAAACGTGAACAACTCGCGCGATTCGCCGTCGGCGAAACGCCCATCCGCTCCCACTTCCCAGTCGGCGAACGCAAAGGTGCCGCGCAAAGCGGCATTGCCGCCCCAGCCGATCGCCGGCGTGGCGTATTGATTGTTCGAGGGTGTCGTGGTGGCGCGGCCTGCACCCACCGCCGCGGAGGTGTTGGCCAAATCCGTGTCGCGGTACCAGGCCTGCGCGCGCCAGCCCAAATCGCCCGACTCTTCGGGATGGGCGATGGTGATGCTCCCCGTTGTGCCCTTTGCGTGCGAGTAGGTGGTTCCGATTCCGGAATTGCGTTTTTCGTCGTACCAGCCGAAGCGCGCGGCTAGCAGCGTGCCCTCAAGCACTTCCGTCGCCACGTGCCCCGATAGGCTCCGGGCTTTGAGCGTCACCGGCGTGTCGGCGTTGCCCCGCTGCGGCGCCTGCACCGGCACCCAGCCTTCGGACGTGTGGTACATGCCGCTGGCGCCGAAACTGACCTTCCCGACTTGCACGCCGCCGGCTCCGGCGATCCGCGCCTGTCCGGTCTCGCCGCCGAAGGCGTCGCCGATGAAACCGGCGCCTTCGCGCTCGCTGAGGGCGATGACGCCGGTGAGCGCTCCCGCGCCGTAAGGCCCGGCACCTGCGCCGCGCACAATCTCGGCGGACTGGATATTCTCTGCAGGCAGAGAACTCCAGATCACCCAGCCGCCGAACGGATCGTTCTGCGGTACACCGTCGAGCGTCACGATGGCGCGTCCCGCGCCCGATGGCGCGATCGAGCGCAGCGAAACGCCCTGCACGGACGGATTGGCCGAAAGGCTGGAATTGCGCCGGAACAGCGACAGGCCGGGCACCTGCCGCAGCGCCTGGTCGAGCTCCGGCGCCACCCGCAATTGCGGGGCATCGATCAGCGTGGTGGAGAAAGCAGCATTGCCGACGGGATCGGGCGGCCGGGCGGTGATGAGAACCGTTTCGGGAACGGCAGCACTTTCACCCGCATTGGCCGGCGCAACACCGGCAAGGCTCGCCGCGATGAACACCGCCGCGATGGTTGAATCAGATTTCAGCGCGCGTACAGCAATGCAATGCGGCGCGCAGCCGGTTCTTGGTGCTTGTGGCATGGCGGGCCTCCCCCGCCACAAACTCGCTCATTTTTTCGCGCGCGGCTAGGGAGCCAAGGAAATTTCGGGAGGGGCGGGGCGAAACTCTCCGCCCTGCTCCTGCCCGCAAGCAACCTGCCTATTGCGGCGTGAACTTCTGAACCCGCTTTCCGGAATCGACTTCGCCCGTATAGAGGTTCCCCTTGGAATCCATGAATGCGACATGGACGAAGTGGAACATCCCTCCCTGATGGCCGTGATGGCCGATCTTGGCCACGACCTTGCCGGTGTCGCGTTCCAGCTCCCACACCACATTGTTCACGATGTCGGCGACGAAGATGTATTTCTGGCCGGGATCGGCTGAGAAATCGACGGAGCCGGCAGAGCCGCCGCGTAGGGTCTCATTGGCGACGAAGAACTCCTTCAGGAACTTGCCCTGTTTGGTGAAGACCTGGATGCGATCTCCGGCGCGGTCGCAGACATAAACCAGACCGTCCTTGGAAATGCGCACGCAATGCACCGGCGATTTGAAATCCTTCGCCGGTGGGCCTTTGGGATCGTGTGGCGGCTGCGGCCCGTTGTCGATTTCGGCGAGCGCCTTGCCATAGGCGCCCCAGCCGCGCTTGAACTTGCCGGTGTCCCAGTCATAGACAAGCACGCGCCGGTTCAAATAGCCGTCGGCGATATAGACCTCATGCGCGTCCTCATCGAGCGTTGCCGCCGCAACTCCGCGCAAAAGAAGATCCGTCTGCTGATTGTCCTGCTTGGTCCCCCCGCCTTCGCCGGACGGTCCGCGATGACCGAAATCGGAGATGAGCTTCCCGTCATGGGTGAATTTGAGCAGTGAGTCGCCAGCCTGCGCGCCGCCGATATACACATTGCCCGCGCGGTCGGTGAAGATCGTATGCTCGGATTTCGGCCAGCCCGGCACGGAATTGGGGACGCCCCACGCCGTCAGAAGATTGCCCTGCGTGTCGAACTCCATCACGGCGGGTGGCGCTATGCAGGGCAATCTTCTGACCGCGTGGGG